>JAVYLC010000076.1:0-3745 GCA_038741355.1 Nitrososphaerota archaeon | reverse complement strand
GACCGCGTATCCAAGACCCGCACAAACCCCCTTGCAGTCGTGTGGTGAGGTGCGCGGCTAGTAGGGCTCGGTCCGCCGCATCGTCGGCGTACTGTGGGCGGAAGTAGGCGGGCCGGGGAGGTGATGTGGCATGAGAGGCGTTGCAGGTGATTGTGGTGGTGAGGGGGGAATGGTTAATGACCATCTCAGACGAAGCATCTGCTAGTGTGGCTGGTGAAGTAGATGTCTGAGACCCCGAAAAGAGGTTTATAAGCCTCTCGGGAGAGGGCTAAGAAGGTTCTACGTTGATGTCCACGCGTCTGCAAACGGTAGACGTGGAGCGAGGGCGAGGCCGCATGTTGTCTTTGACGGGGGTAAGTGTGTTAGGATGGCTCGTCTCATTGACATTCCAGCGGTCGAAGGTGATGAGGTTTACGTCGACATCGTACCGCCAACCATGTATGAAGATGTTTCTGCACTGCTGAGGCGTGGAGTACGTGTCTTCAGGCTTAGGAGGACAGACCTTATAGCAGCCTACAGAGAGAGGCTTGAGCTGTCCAAGAACGATGAGAACGATGCCAAAGCACTATCCATGATGGGTGGAGACTTTTTCGTTGAGGTTACAGTAGAATATGTCGAGTTGATGAAGCTCATCGACGAATACTATAAACACCTCAACATCCACAAGCTGTTGAAGCAGTTTGAAGCATCCGCGGAATCCATCAACCATATTCGTAAAAACAAATACAGACTCGCGCGACAGATAATAAATATGGCGACTAATACTATAAGCATGTATAGGCCTTTATGCGAAAACCTCGGTTTATCAGATAACTGTCTCTATGGTAAGGTGGCACTCGCAGACCTTCTATTACACGTAGACTTTACGGCTGGTTTGAGGAAAATCCTATGCTACGTAGGACTCTACAAGCCCAGCAACGGAAGATACAGCCACAGGCTTAGAACAGCAGCCCATTCCCTAGCAATAAGCCACTACAGAAGACAACGGGTGAAAGCCAAGGAGGTCAGACAGCTTCTGAAGAAAATCAAGCAAACCATGGCTGGAGGCCCGGCCTGACGGCGGGGAAAAACCGGATGAAGGCCGGGCAATAGGGCGCCGAACGCCTAACGGCGATTCCGCAGCCAATGCACGGTTTTCATCCGGCCTTCCCAGACGTTGTCAGACGACAGGCCTCCAGCCAAACCCTCCCCCTATTTTCCTCTTAAACATATATATGGGAAATTGTTGTTTTCGTTGGGCCCGTAGCTCAGCATGGACACAGAGAAGATATTATGCATGTAATATCTCTGGTACGCCGGCCTGCGGAGCAAAGAGCGTGAAGAGAGCCGGAGGTCCTGGGTTCGAGTCCCAGCGGGCCCGCATTTTAGATGGCTGATGCTATTGGGGTTAACGATTGTGGGAGTGTTTGGTGGGCAGTGTCTCCAGTAGTCCTCGCCTTCCGAAAGCCGCTGCAATTACCATTTTTTGTAGTTTGTTGTCGGCGATGTTTGAGACTCCGTCTTTAAGTTATCAATTTCTGAAGGTAGGTGTATTAACTCCCATCTCACCCTCTTGGCCTCGATTGCATCCTTTATCTGCCTCTCCCTCTCAGTCAGAACCCTCGATTCCCCACTCTTTACCTCGAAGAAATATATTTCTGTGAGACTCCCCTCAGAAAGCCCCTTGAATGCTATAAAGTCTATTGGCGTTCCTATGAATCTGAAGTCCTTTGGGTTGATTCCATACTTTGAAAATATAATTATTGGCGCTAAATGCTCGCCCACTTTTCCAATGATTGTATACATTGACCTTTTAATAGCATCCTCCCTTATGCGCTCTTCCTCCCTCTCCTTCCACTCATTTAATAGAAGTAGTGCCTTGGCTTCAACCTGCCCCCTTAACGCCTCAACCTGCTCCACTAATATAGAATAGCTGGCCTTCAATATAGAATATCGATGGAGGAGAATGACAACTAGCACCAGGAGGATGGATAAGAGTATCCACTCAAGCATGCTTTAAACGATATTTCAACGGTAATATTAAGTTTTTTGATAGTATAGGCCCTGTCCATAATTGAATATCATGAAGAAAGTAAAACTGGCCTTTTCCTCATAACCACAACATCAGAAGAAACTTAAATCCACTTGGCGGCAACCCTTGCTTGGCCTGGAAGCCAAAATCCTTACACTAGTCCTATGGTCTGAAAGTGTCTAACAGATTCTTAAAACGTGTTTACCAGCTCTTCTCAAGTACTCCTCCGACTCCTCTGGATTCACCAAGTGGAACTCGAAGGGGTGGTAGTATGGGAGACCGGCTCTCCTCTCTATCTCAACCTTCACCCTCCCCCTGTCGAAGAGCCCTTCGGGAACTCTCTCGGATACCACGAGGATGTCTATGTCGCTGGACGCCACTAGGTCGCCTGTTACCGCGCTCCCGAAAACATACACCTCAGCATCTGGCAACACCTCCCTCACAGCCCTAGCAACCCCATAGACATGCTCTCTCCAGTTTCTTACGATGTCCGCCCTCTTCCTCGCAGTATCCATAAAGCTCACTCTGAGCCCGCCTCCTCTTCAACCATCCTCAATAAAGCCTCAACCAGTCGTATGCTTTCTTCCGCATCTCTCAGGGTGTAGTATTTCGTAGTGTATCTTGCCATGATGTATGCGTATTCTAGGCTTGATAGATGCGCGTTATATTCTTCAGAAAATCTCTTCAACCTCTCGGATGCTGTAGATTCCACCAGCTTGGGGAGGAGCTGTCTTAGACGATGTGTCCTGCTATAATCTCCCACCACCCTCAACAGGGCTGATTTAATGTGAAGCTGCGCAGATTTCTCTGCTAGGAAGCATGCGAGGTCATATCGCCCTGCCTCGAGGGCGGTCTTTGCTTCTTCATAGAAGTCTATGGCCCTCCGCTTGATGGTTTCGTATTCTTCTTTCCTCTTAGCCACGATGATTAAGCGGGTAGTAATGCTAAAAAGTGTTTCTAGGATGAGTTATTACCTTGCTCTCGACCTTACATATGGTTCTAGTAGGCTCCAGAGCCATTCTGCGAATTCTGCGGGGTTCTTGGTCTGGATGTAGACTTCCCCCGGCCCTCTCACCCTCACCACCAATCCCTCGCCTCCCAGTAGTGTGGACTTGAGTCCGCCGAACTTGGATACCTGATAGCTGCAGGTCTCGGTGAAGGCTGCCAGGTGGAAGTTGTCAACGACCAGTTCCTCGCCGGGCGCGAGTGTCTTCTTCTCCAGCGCTCCGAAGGTGTTGATGAAGAGGTCTCCGCTCCCCGTGGCCCTCAGCATGAACAGGCCCTGTCCGAAGATGCCTCTGGTGAATCCCTGCCACTTGGTGTCCAAATCCACGTTCGGGCTTGACGCTACATATGCTGCCTTCTGGACGATGTATCCCAGTCCGGGTCTTACGTCTAGGTGGGCGATGTCGCCGAGCGGGGCCGAGACCAGCCCCACCACGCCCCTACCAGACCTAGCTGTGTATTCGTTCACGAAGAAGGATTGGCCGCCGAGGAGCTTGAGGCCTAGGCTCTCGATGAAGCTAGCCTCCCGCATCACTGTCTTCACCTCGATTGTAGACGACATGTAGGTCATGGCTCCGGCCTCAGCCCTGATAGCGTCGCCATGCTCAAGCTCGACTTCAAGCAACGAGTAGGATGGGCGGTGCTTTATCTCGAACCTCAAACCTGCAGACCCATACCCATCTGAATATATAGAAATATAAAATTTGACCCAGTTTAATACGGCTCAAA
>JAVYLC010000075.1:0-3759 GCA_038741355.1 Nitrososphaerota archaeon | reverse complement strand
GTATAGCTACTTGAGAGAACCTCGGATACCGTCCAGCCCCCTCAATCGATCTTGCACAGTCGCTTGGTCTGGCATCTAGGGCTACCGTTATCACGTCCTGCTGGGCCTGGGCAGGGGCTGCCGCCAGCAGCATCAGTAGGATTGCTAGTGGTGGGAGCCAGAACCTCATCTTGCCATCCCCGCCTGGGGTGGGAAGAGTGTCGCCCTAGTGAGCTCTGAGACGATTGGCAGCATGTAGTATGCGGGTATGTATAGTAGAACCGCTATCGCCACCCTGTGGAGCCCCCATGGATGCATGTCCACCGCGTAGCTGACCGCGAAGGCCATCATAGCCGTAGCCACTATCATCATCAGGAATCCAGTGTCGATCAGTGAGGCCGCTGCCTCTGGGCTGGGAGTGAACATAGGCCCCCCGCTCTGCTGGAGGTAGGAGACATCCGAGCCTCCGAAGGCGGTCCCAGCTATCAGGGGGTGTATCATGCCGAACATGCTAGAAATTATGAAGGGCGTTGCATAGGTTATGTAGAGGAAAAGTCTTATACGCCCCCTAGCCGACTCCCTAGCCGCGCTGTAGTTTGTGAGCAGTGTTATAACCTTCTCCAACAGTTCGGGAGAGGCGCCTCCCAGCCTGTCCACCATGTCCACCAGCCAGAAGACGACCCTGGCCAGCCAGCTCCTAGCCGAGGCGCCCGCGACGTAGATTCCAAGCCCCATCTTAAGCCTGGAGGCGAACCCCTTGATGAAGGAGTTGAAGTATCTCCTGTACTTCTGGGCCGCCGCGGTCTTCAGGGCGTGGTAGAGCGTCTTTCCGGCCTTCCTCTCCTCGACTGCAACCCTTAGGAACCTCTTAAGCTCCCTCTCGCTGTCGTATATCTCACCTACCTGGTGCCTCATACTTGCGTATACTAGTATGCATGCGCCGCCCAGGCCCGTAGCCGCGACGATGGGCAGGGGGAGGCCGATGCCAATCATTTGTAGAGCCGCTAATACGGCCACCATCACTGCTGCTAGGGCCGCCGCCTTCACAAGCGTCATGAAGTCTAGATTCAGAGTGTTTGGGAGCTTCGGCATATTCTGCCTCACGCCGAACATAATAGCCATCCCAACCATGGGAACTAGCACTAGTGTGGTTAGTGCCAGGCTCCCGCTCATCTGACCACCCACTAGGACCGCCAGGCTCACACCCATCGGCATCAGGACCAAGACTGTGAAGAATATCTCGACGAGCGCTGAGACGGTGGATGTGAACCTCTCGAACTTGTCCGTCAGGAACTTCAGGCCCTCCGCCGCGAGGTCGTCCAAGGTGGAGACCAGGTCTCCACCAGTCCTCCAGACGCTGGTGGTTGTTAGAAGGGCCCTGCTCAGGTTCTCATGCGGAATTGTTTCCGCGTGGGCCTCTATGCCCTTTATGACGCCCACCCCGGCTAGAGTGGCCTTCCTCTCCACCTCGGCCGCTTCTAGGCTCATCTGCCTGAAGGCGTGCCCGGCCCTCTTCACTTGCTGTAATGCGCTGTAGATCGTCCCGCCGCAGTAAGCCATTATTGCGGAGAAGACCATGAAGAATGGATACTCTATGTCCAGCCTAGTCCTCCTCTCCGAGGACCGGTTGATGTACGGCATGACGGCTAGTAGTGGTGATATGGCTATCGGTAGGGCTGCAAGAGCCATCAAAAAATTAAAGCCGCCCATCAAAAGCTGTATAACTAGCACAGCCGCTAGGACTGCTCCTGAGGAGGCCGCGCCGAGCACCGAGGCCGAGACCCTCTCCGCCAGCTCATCCGGAATACGCCTCTCCATACTATCCCTCACAATCCTTCTAGCGTATCCCTGGAATAGGCCGGCCCTCCCTCCTATTGAGGAGCCTGCAAATGCGGCTGCAGGGACTGCTACGGCTGCGGCGAGGGCTGTCAGGCTGCCCTCCTGCATCGCCACCAGCGCTATGAAGCCCGCCGAGAGGGCTGGTAGAAATGTGTATGGCTGTGGTGAGTCCACGTCAGCCACCCACAGCTCCGTAGTAGATGCTCTGTAACACCTCGTGGAACTGGAGGGCGTCGGATATGTTCTGCTCCACACCCAAGGCTATGGCCTTCACCTTCCTCTCCAAGTCCCCCACGATACTGTCTCTCGAGATTCCTACCCTCTCGGTCATGAACTTCAGCTTCACGCTCCTCTCATACAGCTCCTCGGCCGTGTTGGGGTAGAAGCTGTCGGCCTCCGCGCTCCACCTGAATACGTTGTGTATCCTGAAGCCCCATTGCTCGTTTACGTCCGGGACTATCTCAGCTATCTCCGTAACCCTCCTCAGCCTACCCTTCGGGGCGTCGTAGTAGCTCATGATGCCGCAGCCCCAGAAGAATGATAGGAGGCTCTCGCTCAGCTCCGCCCTCCTCAGCATTATCGCGAGCCTATAGAAGAATGCCGATGAGGAGTCGGCGTGGAATGTGAAGCCCCCTCCATGCCCCGTGAAGGCGGCGTTCAATAGGTGGTATATGGCGTCCTCAGTCCTCACCTCTCCCACGACTATGTAGTCAGGCCTCATACGGAGAGCCATCTTGATGAGCTCGGCCTCCGTGACCTGGACCTCCCTGACAGTGAGCATGCTGGGCCTCTTCACCGTCGTCGGCCTCCAGCCCCTGAAGGGGAGGTAGAGCTCGTAGGTGTCCTCTATCGTGTATACGGTGGAGTTTGGATGCAGGCATGAGAGCAATGCGTTGAAGAGGCTTGTCTTACCGCTCCCCGTCGGCCCAGCCAGACCTATTATCGCCTTCTGCTCAAGCGCATACCATAGATAAGCCGCCATCAAAGGGCTCAATACACCAGACTTCACCATGTGGGGGAGGCTCCAAGGCATTACGGCGAACTTTCTTATCGTGAATCCGGGCCCCCGGGCCGATATCTCTCTCCCGAATACTCCCGCAAATCTCTCTCCGCTGGGTAGGGCGAAGTCGCCGTAGGGCTTGGCGGCGGTTAGGCCGTGCCCCACCGAGTGTGCCAGCCTGTTCATGTAGTCGTTAACCTCCTCGTCGTCCCTGAAGTATGCGTTTGTCCAGAGCCATCTAAGGTGGCTGAAGCCCCTGTGGTAGACGCCTATGTATATTCTGGGGCCGAGACAGTTTATGTCCTCTATCTCAGGGTCCTCCATCAAAATATTGACGACGCCGTATCCGAAGAGCTCTCTCGTCACATAGTATGTGAGCCTAGTCCTCGAATCCTCTCTGTCTATCCCGACCCTCCTGAGGGCGTCCCTTATGTGGGGGGCTATGATCTCGGCTAGGCTGGCCGACCTCTGGACCGGTATATCAACCCTCTCAGCCCTCTTCGCCAGCATCGAGACGACGTCCTCCGGTATCTCGGCCTTCATGTAGATGCTCTCCACTGCTAGGCTGTATGCCAGTATCTCCTCAGGAGATAGGGTTGGCTCGTCTATGAAGTATCTCCCCGTTACCCCATCCTTCGCGACCCTGACCCTCGCTAGGCCGAGGACGTATGATGCGAGCGTATCGCCGGTGCCCGGGTCCCTGCATATATGCGGTATCCTGGCCGCGGATGACAGGAACCTCTCTAGGAGCCTAAGCCTCTCCTCAGCCTTGGATATGATCTTCCTCTCACTATTGGATAGCTGTGGCTCCGGCTCGGGCCTCAGGGGTGGTGGGGCCGGCACTGCCTCCTGCCCCCGCGCTGCCGGGGGTGCGCCCGCCACGAGCTTGGCTCCACAGCTTGGGCAGAAAGACGCCACTAGCTTAGAGCCGCCTGCCTCTA
>JAVYLC010000074.1:0-3893 GCA_038741355.1 Nitrososphaerota archaeon | reverse complement strand
TACAGACCTCTTATCGCCGGCAATTTTTCTAAAATCCTCAAGTTGGACGGTCTCGCCCCTAACTATGACTTTTCCACCAGAGACCTCCACTTTTTCCCGGCTCCTCCAGAGGTCGAGACTGGTCTCGACGCTCCCTCCACCACTCTCAGCCGCTGACAGAATGTCGAGCGCCACCTCGCTAGTGAATAATGGATAAGGCTGCCGTCTAAAGGAATAGGTGTTAAAGCGGCCGACATGAATCCCCGCTAATCTCTCCACGCCCCCGGCTACAGATTGGGTCTTAGGGGATTTTTAATCTGCACCCTCCAACTTACACGCCCTTTTTTACAGTGTAAAAATATTTTTAGCCGGAGCACCTTCTCAAGGCATGCCGAGTAGGGTGGAGCAGCTCATCCCTGCCCTAAGGGCGGCGCTCGCCATCAGGCTTGTAAACAAGTATGGTTTGAAGAAGAGCCATGTGGCCAAGGCTCTCGGGGTCAGCCCCGCCGCAATTACCCAATATGTCTCGGGGTCTCGCGGCCTCCGCCTCCCCACGGGAGACCTCTCCGTCGAAGAGATAGACAGCCTAGCCGAGCGCATCGCCAGAAAGATCTCTCTAGGCATGATTGACTCAGCATCGACAGAGCTTACAGTCTTCCTCAACCAGTTGATAGCGCCGCGCGTTTCTCAGGAGCTCAGGGTGGGAGCCGCGATAGATGCCTCAGTTATCAAGTCCCTGATGGAGCGCATCACATTGGAGGATGAGGCCGCAAAGCGAGCCTTAGAACTCTCGACGAGTGCCAGCTCCCAGCTCGCGAAAATGGTCTTGAAGCAGATGGCCGTCGACAGTATGAGGCACGCCGACATCCTCGCAACACTCATCCACATAATCGAGAACAATGAAGACGTCAGCCTAACCAAAGACGATCTCGCACTCATAGCCGAGATGTCCAGGTTTGAGAATAAGGCGGAGGAGCAGAGGCTCGCGGAGATACCGCTAGGAGAAATGAAGCCCGTCATCAGGGCCCTCCTAACCTCCATCGACATGGACGAGGAGAAGCACGAGATGCTCCTGAAGATTATACTAGAGAGATAAAGGCGAAGGCTTCCTCTCTCGGGTGTCTTGATATTATACCATGTCATGCCGCCATCCTGAACGGAAATTGTATAGATGATATACTTCGTCTCGGAGGCCCCTCAAAGATAGAACTGGACTAGAGGAGGACGTGGGGAGAGGGTGATAGCCTAATAGAGTCTGGATTGATCCCCTCCTATCAAATTCGCAATGCAGTAGGAGGGAAAAATATTCGCCAGTGAAAACCCTTAGAATTCTATCTTCCTTGACGACATTACCCCTCATAGCCGGAAATAAACGATCAACTTGACCGGAGTGACGAGATATGTGTGGTTAGAAGTCTTTCCATTTCGTGGTCAGCGTGGCTGCGAAGACGAAGACAACCATGAGGGCTGCTAATATGATGTAGGAGGCTAGTGCGGTTGCTGGTGCTTGAAGGATGAGGGTCTGCCTCAGCCCTTGGCTGAAGTAGTATAGGGGTAGGGTTTGAGCAATCTGTTGCATATACTCCGGCATGATCTCCAAGGGCCAGAAGGAGCCGGATAGGAACATCATCGGAAAGGCTATCGCATATCCCAGTGCAGTAGCAGCCTCCACATCCTTGACCAAGCCTCCTAGAAAAACGCCCATGCTACAGAAGGCCACTGCGCCTAAGAGAATTAGGAGAATAGTGTAAACGTCTGGGATTGCTTCAACTCTGAAGACAGCCCAGCCAAGGACCATCATGATTATCATCAGGATTATTGCTAGCACTGCTTGCACCAGTATGTTGCCAAGTATCCACGTCAGCTTCGATAGGGGCGTCGCCACCAATCTCTTGAGAACACCGCTCCTCCTGAATTCCGAGATGTAGGACGTAACGCCTATCATCCCGTTAGCCGTGATGAAAGCGGCGATATAGCCTGGCAGGTAGTAGTCAACGGCACTAAGTCTTCGAACTTCAACGGTCTCCTGGTTGAGGGAAATGATAGGTGTGGCGCCTATCGATCTCTCACCGAACTTGGCCGCTATGTTATCTATGATCTCTCTTATGGTTGGAGCCGCCTGGTCGGCTGGACTGGTTAAAAGCACTAGCTGTACTGGTTTTATTGTCTGGCTTATGTTGGCTTTTTCTATCTGGGAGATCCCCTGCTCCAAGTACCGGCGCTGAGACTCGCTCATATACTGGCCGAACCTTTCTAAAATTAGTTTCATCGTCTCGAAGCATACCTGAAACCTGACGACCATGCTTACCCGAATTAAACTCTCCTCAAACTTGTTAGGGATTATGAGAACACGTCTGCTCTTAAAGCCTACGTCACGTGTCATGTATTCTCGGGGGTTGATTCCTGGGTCTAGCTCCTTCACTCTGAACACAGTCTGGTTAAGCAAGTCTATAAACGTCTTTGAGAGTGTAGTGGGTTCGCCATCGGACTGACGGTCTAGGTTCTGCACCTCTATCGTATAGGAGACCTGTTGCTGACCCCCGAAGACTGTTCCAAAGATAAGTAAAAGGATGACTGGAAAGAGAAAGCTGAAGAAGACTCCGGTTCTGCTCCTCAGCCAGTTCTTGAAGAGCATCATCACAAGTACCGGCAACTCTCTCATTCTAGGTCACCTGTCTCCGTCAGCCTCGCACCGGTTAGCTTCAAAAACACCTCTTCGAGGCCACCGTGTGTCATCTCTGCGCTGCCCGTGTAGCCTGACTCGTAAAGCTTTGAAAGAATTGTAGCTGATTCTTGGGAGGTAAGTCCGCTGACTATTATCACGCCTTCAGAGGTCTTAGCCCATTCGTAACTCATCTTCGACAATATTTTTTCTATATGCCGGCTGGGGCCTGTTAGGATGAGTCGGACACCTTTGCTCTCTCTCTGTATTAGCTCCGTCACTTTGTCGAGCGCCACGATCCTGCCCTTGAACATGATGGCGACCCTATCGCTGAGCCTCTCAGCTTCTTCCAGATAATGTGTTGTGAGAAGTACAGTCTTTCCATGACTCTTTAGGGATTGGATGAACTTCCAAGTCTCCCTTCTAGCGTATGCGTCAAGACCGGTTGTAGGCTCGTCTAGGAATATCAATTCAGGGTCGCTGACAAGGGCCATTGCTATGCCTACACGTCTCTTAAGACCTCCTGAAAGCTTCCCATAAAGCTTTTTACGATACTCCCATAGACCCATCTCCTCAAGAAGTTTCCTTAGATCGGGCCCTGCTCCATATGTCGCAGCAATGAGCTTTATGTTCTCCTCTACGGTGAGCCTTTCGAAGGCATTAAATTCCTGTGGCATCAGCCCGATGAGGCTCTTAATCTTCCTAACCTGTCCCTTATCTTTAACATCATAGCCAAATACACGCACGTCGCCCGATGTGGCAGACCTAAGACATTCAATTATCTCTACTGTGGTTGTCTTCCCAGCACCGTTAGGACCTAGGAGGGAGAAGATCTCTCCACGACTGACGCTGAAGGTTACATTATCTACGGCTAACAGGCTGCCATATCTTTTCGTGAGATGATAGACCTCGATAACCTCTCCAGTCAAAGTATACCCGCCCTCTTATGGTTAGAGGGCCGAAGAGCGATATATACCCAAAAATGGTGAACAGTTGCTGGCAAAGCGGGTTAAAAGAAATGTGAAGACTCTCGAGAATGGGGGATTGGCCGCTTAATGCTTTTTTTATCCTGAAGAAGCAGTCTCAGCGGTCTACCTCAAGACTATTGAAGCTGAACGCTTGTCTCATACTTTAGAGTTAAACGACCGTATCGTCCGTATATTCTGTGCAAATTCAGCTGCAGTTTGTGCTCCTATAGTATCCTGAGCCAGCTTGTCTGCACAGTCTCTTGAGTCTGCTACGGTGCTTTACC
>JAVYLC010000073.1:0-3973 GCA_038741355.1 Nitrososphaerota archaeon | reverse complement strand
CCTCCTTGAAAACCATGCCTCTGAGATATCGAACTCCAGATACTCTCTATAAGGTTTAACACTGACAGTTATCCTTCCATCCCTAAACCTATATAGCGTCTCCTTTATTCTGACAGATCTTTTCTTGACGGTGGGCTTCTCCCTACTCCTCTCACCTCTAATATAGTTTCTCCTCCAAGACTTGATGATGCTGTATGCCTGCTTAATAGCCGAGTCGACATAGTGCTTCGAGTAGGCCCAATCCCCCATCAATAAACCCCTCAGGTAATGATGCTTGAACCCTCCATCTTTAGGTATGATTGGGATGATCCTACGCCTCCCAAGCCCATTGAACCTCTCAACCCACCTAATCCTAGCCCATATCTCATCTACCGCCCTTTGAAGCATTAGCCTATACGTCTCCAGGAAGTCTGAGACCTCGTAGCCATGCCTAATGTTATATGCTCTAACCTGATATGAGCTGCTCAAAACCTCCAACAACCCCCCTATACCTCTGGCTTCCCATGCCGTAGAGCTTTCCAGCGAGATAATTTAAGTCTATATACCCCGAAACCGCTGACCACGGCTATGCAGACCGCCAAAAGCACAAAGATCCTATGAAAGAAAGATTGAAAGAGCCAGAAATAGTAGTAGCCTACTCAGATATCGGAGAAATAGGACACATAATGGCGCTCAGAGTACATGATGAGGAGTAGTGGTAACATAGGGAGACCAATAAACAGTAGCCAGCTTTACCCACTATCCCTTTTTATATATTCAAACTTTCTCAACGAGCCACGTAAACCAAAGCCCAATCGACTTGGACTCTCGAGGAGAAGCTCGAGATGCTGGGTTGTCAGGGGAAGCTGAGGAGAGAGTAGAAGTACGAGGCTGGATATATATCGTGGTCTATAACTAATTCGCGTGTTGAGTCCAGCCGCTTTGGATACGGCGCTTTGGACGCTGCTGCTCTACCTGCTCCTCACAATCATTGCTCCACCAATTTTCTATATAGTCTCTGTTCTGATAGCTCCCAAGAAGCCATCGCGGGTCAAGCGGATGCTCTTCGAGTCCGGGCAAACCCCTATACCGGCCAGAGTGGCTCCATTCCCCATCGAATACTTTCCCTACGTCATTATCTACATCGCCTACGCCGTCTTCTCCGTCATAGCCTTCATCGTCGTCTTAGACATGCTGCGGTCGAGTGAGAGCCTAGTGCGTGGATTATTAATCTTGGCTGTAATCACTGCCGGCTCAATATATGCGTCGACACAGCTCCCCGTCTTAAAGCAGAGGCTCGAGAGGGGTGGTAGGGGTTGATAGACCCAGTCCAGGCATTTGTCCAGCTGTACGGCACTATGCCGCCTCTAATCCAGGAGTTGATACGCTTCCTCTACAGCGAGCCATTCATTAAGGCGGCCATATTCCCCGGCGCGCTCTTCAGCACCTTGCTAGGAATGTTTGCCGTCTGGTTTGAGAGGAAGCTCTTCGCCCGCGTCTCCCTCAGGATAGGGCCACTACATGTTGGGAGGGTGGCTGGTGTCCTCCAGCTCATTGCAGACGCAATCAAGTTCCTATCGAAGGAGAGGATAATCCCCGAGGGCGTGAACAGGCCCCTATTCGTCCTCATGCCCTGCCTCGCATTAATCCTCTCCCTGCTACTATACGCCTTCCTCCCCTTCGGGGCTGGATGGATAATCTACCCTTCAGAGATTGGTCTCCTCTTATTCTTCCTAGTTGCTGCGCTGTCCCCAATACCGATAGTGCTGGCAGGATATGCCTCGAGGAGTAAATACCCATTCATAGGAATGTCCAGAATAGCGCTCCAGCTCTTCGGATACGAGGTGCCCCTCTTCCTAGCCTTGACAGGCGTTGTCCTGTCCACGAGGACACTTAATCTAGAGAAGATCGTTGAGGCCCAGGTTGTTGTTCCTCTCGCAGTAACCCAAATTCTCGGCTTCATAGTCTTCATCATCACCTTATTGGCTGAGACTGAGAGGCTTCCCTTCGACATACCGACCGCTGAGGGTGAGATCGTCTTCGGCTGGCAAACCGAGTACTCGGGCGTCTACTTCCTAATGATCCAGCTCGCCATGTTCGAGAAGGTTCTAGCCTTCTGCTTCCTCGGCGCAATATTATATCTTGGCGGCTGGCTCGGACCCCCGATACCCGGCCTACCCGAAAGCATTTCGGCGCCCTTCTGGATCATACTAAAGGGCCTAATACTATTCACGTTCGTCGCGCTGCTGCGAGGCGCCTATCCGAGGCTAACAATAGAAAAGGTCCTAGACCTCGGGTGGAAATACCTCATACCCCTAGCGTTCGTGAACCTGATAATCACGGCCGGAGTCTCACTCATCTCAGAGTACTCGGCTATAACGCTCTAACTCTCCGAACGAGTGCGAGGCCTACGAATCTTTAACTCTGAATGGTTTCGGAAATTCTAAGCACCCCAGTTGCTGGTTCTCCTTCTCAGCCTCCCCTAGCCCTCTTGAATCGGAACTCTAGGCCCGTCGCAAGGATGTTTGACCGGGAGATCACGTAGACTGCCTGTTGTGCTAAGAGGCCGTGCTCAAGTGTTGAGAGCTTATAGTCACTTTTCTCTAACCTCTCCCTCATCTGCCTAAGGTTTTCCAGTAGGTCCCTAACGCCGCTAAGCTCTGCAACTTCCTTACTTGATGCTAGCGACTCAGCTTTCTCATGCGCCATAACCACGTATCTATAGTCGTCCGTCTCGAGAAAACCCCTAAGATCGGCTACAATCTCTCTAAAGGTCTTCCAAGCCTCGCGCAACTCTGTTCGCTGGCTGGCCGACAACGCGAAAATGGAGACGTGGCAGCTTTTAGGTATTCTCTTGGTTAGAGCTCTAGTTTTATTTCCCTTAACTCCATGTATGTCTGGAGGTTCTCCTTGGTGTAGCTCCCCCGGTATGGTATTTTGGCCTCGCCGTAAATCTCCCTCAGATAAGGGGCGACCTCCTTCCCCAGCATCCTGATGAACCCTATGGGGTCCCCGCTGACAGAGAAGGCTATGTGTCTAAACCCCAGCGCAAGATACTTCTCAAGATACTTGACAACCTCTTCAGCCTTTGTAGCCACCAGGAAGACGTCTTTAACCAACTCCTCCGAGACCCTGTTCCCATGCATCTCGATGTATTTCGGGTCATAGACGTTTAGGTCGAAGAATATAGGGAGGAGTGTTCCGCGCCAAGGGAGGAGGGACTTGAGCGCCTTCTCATAGTCCTCCCCATGAAATCCCACGTGTACGAGTAGGGACTTCTCAACATCTTCACCCCTCCTACCCACCTCTCTCGCACCATCAACCAGCGCGGGGAAGAGCTTCTGGGTATACACTGTAAGATCATCGACTGGCAGCGTCATGAAGCCGTCGGCAAGCATCCCGGCCAGCCTAGCTCCTCTTGTACCGCTTGATGCTATGTGTATGGGTATATCGACTGGCGGAGGGTCGTACAGCTTGGCCTTGTTAAGTCTATAGTACCTACCGCGATACGTCACCTTTTTCCCCTGCCAGAGAAGCCTCGTAATGAAGACTGCCTCCTCAAGCCTCTCCAGCCTCTCGCGGTAGGGCGGCCAAGAGAATCCGCATGGGACCTCGTTTAGAGCCTCACCCGTCCCCACGCCTAGGAACATCCTGCCCGGAAACAGGTTTTGCATCGTGGCGAAGGCTTGGGCTACAACTGGCGGCGGGTATCGGAAGAGGGGGCAAGTAACACTCGTACCCATCACTATTTTCCCAGTGAGGGCGCCGACCGATGACAGCACAGACCAGATAAAGACGCCGTGGGCGGCTGTGTCAAACCATGGGTGGAAATGATCTGAACCCCAAGCCGAGTCAAGACCGTTTTTCTCAGCCTCTACGCCCTGCCTGACGAGCTCGCTGGGCGGATATTCCTCAGACGCCAAAACAATTCCGAGTCTAATGCCGCTCAAGTAAGAACCACCATCAGAAGAACCTCGCTTTAGAGGTGGCTAAA
>JAVYLC010000072.1:0-4175 GCA_038741355.1 Nitrososphaerota archaeon | reverse complement strand
GGTTGGCTGGGGGTTTTAGCCGTCCCAGTCCTTGCGAGGTAGTTCTCCAGTCTCTGCATCTTTCTCTCGACTGTGAATCCTCTGTCGTCTCAATCCCTAGAGAAGACAGAAGTTGTTTGACGTATCCAAGCAGTCTTAAATCGGTATTAGAGACTCGTACATATCCTTACTTACTTACGCTTCCTTCGCTGTCGAAGCAACCCGTAGAGGACCTTACTTTATAGTTCAACGACGAATCGTCTGCCCGACGACCTAGGATTAGCAGGTTTAGGCGGTTCTCTTCCCAACACCGTCCCAAGACATCTAGCAAACTCCTCGGCAAACTCCCTATCCCTCAACCTTTAACCCCACATTTCTGCATCACCAGCCACACTAGCAGATACTTTGTCTGAAATAGTCATTATAACAGCCTCAACCTTGACCCTCTTTCTTATCTCCTTGTATTCTAGACCGTATCCATACCCTCCAAATCCGATGGTATCCATATCCTTTCTCCGCGCCCATTTTTAACGCATCCACGAACCTAATCTTTTCCTCTGGTGATAGTCTTTCTAATTGTGTGTTGAATCTTCTAACAGCTCGCCAGGTGCTTATATTATAGATCCCTCTCGGGGCTCTGCCACCTACTCATCTACTCCACTATAATCCTGGCAACAAACCCTAGTGTTTGGAAGAGGTCTTCTATGAATATGTGGTCTATGTGATTTGAAATCCAATCCATGACTACCAGTTGGGAGGGCTTAGAGGTATTTAGGCCTTGAGACACCCCAGTGAAAGTACATCTACTATTTCTAGTCTTTCGCAATTCTTGCTAGACTTCTGTTGAAAATGATGGTGCGAAGTAACCCACCAACGTGTAAAGTGAAGGGGAGACAGTCGAAGTCCTCTTCGAGGAGAAAGCTATGGGTGAGGTTGAGGTGGAGGGTGAGGGTTTTTTGGGAATCGTGAATGAGTGTTGGGAGGACTGCGGCTCGGATTACGGGTCCATCGTCCCTAGACAGAGAGAGTGAGGATGAAGATTGTGACGGGGAAGAGGTCTTAGAGGATAATAGCGTTGTAGAGGAGACGGTATTACTGATGAGAGTGAAGTTGTGACAGCGGGTGATGTAGAGGCTGATGAGGGAGTAGTATACATGAACGGAGTTCTCAATTTTTAAAGGACTATACATCGTCACGTACGCCGCCTATGACGACCTTTCGTAAATACGGCCTTTTCCCTTATTTGCTTAGGTGGTGTGGGGTATTTCTGTCTTATATCCTGAACCCTCTTCTCCAGCGCCGCCCTAAGCTCGGCTGATCTATCCTCTCTTGAGTGATAGTCTATCTTCGCGGCTAACGCTATCTTTGTGGCTAGTGCCCGCGCTATCTTGCCGCGCTGCCACTTCGGGGAGCCGTGAACGTATGGGTGCTGGAATATGACGCCATGTTTTGGCGCTCCTCTACCCGTCTTGAAGAATCTGAAGAGAGCCTTCTCCGCCCCTAATACCTGTATCGTGCTTGCGGGCAATCGAGCGAGGTTGTTAAGACCGCCCGCCAGGGATATGAGCCTCGCACCTATTACTGGTCCCGTGATTGCTGTCAGGTTCGGAGCCTCAATATCCATTAGTGTCCTAATGTACTTCTCCAAGGCGTCGCGCTGTTTTGCCAGGGAGATGATTGTGGAGGCAACCTCCCATACAACCTTCTTATCCTGCTCGGCTAGCTCAACCCCCACGCTGCGTTGAGCCGCCTCCATGATCTTTCTAGAGAGCTCGGAGCCCAGCTCCCCTCGCTGGGCTGCCTCATAGATCCCCTCCCTGTCCCTGTATTTGTAGACGATCTCCGCATATCTTATCGGGTCGCTGACATATTCGCGGAGCTCGGGGAAGTGTGTCCCGAACCATTCCATGAGCCTAGAGGCGGTCATGTTGATTATCTTCTGGAGGTCGTCGAGATAGTTGACCGCCTGAACTATCATCATATCTCTTCTCTGCACCGCGCTCCTGAGGGACTCCTCCACAATTTTCAGGGCGACTCTATGGACAGACTCCCTATACTTCTCAGGCCCGTCGACGATGCCTAGAGAGGCTGCAAGCCTCTCTAAAGGCTCTGGTAGTCTGCCCCTCTCAAACTCCACATCCTGAAGCATCTGGGAGAGGAGGGCGATGAGCTGTGGTGACTGGGTGTAAACCTTCCGAACCCCCCTATCACTTATAATCCTTGCGACCTCCTCAACTGGGGGGCAACGCTCCCCCGACAGGATATCACTGAGGTAGTTCCGCTCCGGCGTATCGATACTCACCGAGCCGCTCCAACCCTCGCTGCTCCTGTAAATTATTGCGAGGGGGGTAAGATAGAGCTCTAGGCCTACCATCTATACCACTCCTCATAGCGAGGCTCTGGGATTTAAACTCCCCAGCCTCGAGTCGTCTTGGGGGGCGCGGAAAAATAGTAAAGCGTCAGGGTGATACTATTCTTGGTGCGGTGCTGGCCATGGTATCTGTTGTTAAGGTCGTAACAACGAACCCCGGTAAATGGGCCGAGATGTCGGCCATGCTCTCCAGCCATGGCGTCGAATGCGTATGGGTTAGGGAGAAGGCTAGGGAGATACAGTCTGACGACTTGTCTGAGATTGTGGAAGCCTCGGCGCTCGATGCCTTTGAAAGGTGGGGGAAGAATGTTCTGGTTGAGGACTCGGGGCTGTTCGTCCCTGTGCTCGGAGGGTTCCCAGGACCCTACTCATCCTACGTGTATAGGACTATCGGTCTAAGAGGTCTCCTCAAGCTTCTCGAGGGTGTCTCTGACAGGGTGGCGCTGTTTAGATCGGCGTTATGCTATATTGCGCCGGATGGTAGGCAGCTCGTATTTACAGGTGAGGCGAGAGGGGTCATTGCCACGGAGCCGCGCGGGACAGGAGGCTTCGGCTTCGACCCGATATTCATCCCAGAGGAGGGCGATGGTAGAACCTTCGCCGAGATGACGATAAGCGAGAAGAACCTCTACTCCCACAGGGCGAGAGCGCTACAGGGGCTCCTCAGACACTTCGGGGCAACATGAACTATATCGCGCCGCGCTCAACATATCTGGCACGGGCCCTGATCTCCTCTATCCTCTCCTCAATCTCCCTAAGCCTCAAACTACCCGCCACACTCTCATAACCCTCCTTCAAAGCCGCCACCACTTTTTTGGAGATGGTTGGATGGGATGCGGCAACCCCCCTCTCAAACAGGTGCATATCGACTGCCTGCTCCTCAACATCGGTGGAAAAACCACTCAGCCCAAAGTCTATCACGACGGGCCGATCGTCTAAGACCAGTACATTGGATGGGACGAAGTCTCCGTGATAGATTCCAGCCGCGTGCAGTCTCGCCAGCGAGGATCCAAGCCCCCTCACTACTTGGACTAAGCCAGGGTGGTGGGCCGAGAGGAGTTCTCGGAGGTCAACACCACCGATGAACTGCATATAGATTGCAGCCTCTTCCAGGTCTACGTGTATGATGGCCGGGCATGTGACGCCAACTTCCTTGGCCCTAATCATTATCCTCGCCTCCCTGAGGGTCCGGGAGGTTCTGATCTCCCTGTCGAGTTTGGGGTGTCTGTAGGGTTTAGGTATCCTCTTCTTCTCGACCAGTGTTAACCCCAGCCACGAGACCTTCCTAAGTACTGCTTCAGCCCCTATCTTTATCAAGCCCAAGTCTTGGACCTCGCCTATCAGCACCAGCCCACCTCTGCCTCGTCTATCCTGAGCCTCGGCCTGACGATGCTCTGCTCTACTGTCGTGACTTGGCCGCTCTGAAGCATCTTGATGCCTGTCCAAGCAATCATCGCCCCGTTATCGCCTAGATACTCGTCTGGTATTGGCCTGAACTCTGCCCCATGGGTCTTCACCATCTCCTTTACCATCTCCTGTAGACGCCTACTCCTCGCAAGGCCGCCTACTAGGAGGACCTCTTTCTTCAGGGTAAGAGCCAGTGCCCGTTCGAGGACCTCCGTCAGCATAGCGTAGACAGCCTCAGTCACTGAAAGCGATACATCCTCTACCGGGACTCCTCCAGCCAAAAGCCTCTCAGCCGACGTAAGTATCCCGGAGAGTGACACGTCCATCCCCTTTACGTTGAAGGGCATGCTGTGAAGATTCTTGCCGCGTCTTGCATGTTCTTCGGGGGCAGGCATGGGGCCTATTCCGGCGCTTATGC
>JAVYLC010000071.1:0-4209 GCA_038741355.1 Nitrososphaerota archaeon | reverse complement strand
TGGCAAGGCGTTACTATTCGACGTTAGCCGCACAGGGATAGACCCGTTCAGGCCTATACATGGCTCGGAAAGGAACTCGGACATGATAGAGGACCTAATGGACAGCATAAGCGTCCTAGAGGAGGTGGGTAGCAAGCAGACCCACTTCCTCAGAACAGTCTTCTCAGAGATGATAGGCAATGGAGGGCAGCCGACCTATGAGGAGTTCACTAGGAGGCTGGATGGCTTCAGGAACGACCTGATATACGGCAGAGTCTCATACGGACCACAGACCAGGGACGCCATACTCGGCATAATAGACAAGTGCCTAGACCTATCCATTGTCTTCAAGAAAAGTGGTGTCAGCCTCAGCCATGTGGGAGACCTGCTACAACGGGAGAAGCCCCCAATAATCGTCCTGAACATCAGCCAGATACCGGAGAAGATAAGGGCGATAGTCATGGAGTTCCTGTTGAGGAAGTTCAGCAAGCTGATGACGGCTAGGGGCCCCCTAGCATATCTGAGCGGAGACCCACTCGTCCTAGTCGTCGATGAGGCCTACCTAGTAGCCAAGCCTATAGTCCATAGGGGAGGCGTTAGGGGGGACACTTCGAGGAGCAAGCTTGAGGACATTGCTAGGGCGGGGAGGAGCTACGGAGTAGCACTAATACTCTCAACACAGAGGATAGACGACATAGCCGACGGAATAAGGCAGAACATAGCTAGGTGGATAATATTCAGCACATCCTCTCCCAGGGACGTAGAGATTCTCAGCCGCGTAAGCCCCGAACCCTTCCAGAAAATCATAAACGAGCTTCAGGTAGGAGAGGCCTACATCAGGATGCCCAACCCCAGGAGGCTCTCAATGTACAAATACACGACGAAAACCTCGGCCATAACTGACGGATACATATTCAAGATGAACAGGAGGCTCCTCAAGGGCGAAAACAGAGAGGCGGGGGAGCTAGACAGCAGGCCGGTCTGCAACACATGCGGGGTAGTGGTCTTCCAAGACGTATGGGATCCCTGCCCGGTATGCGGTGTCGTCCCTGCATCCAAGCGTAGGGAGGAGGTCCAGTTACAGTTCGCGGAAATCACACTATCCAATGGACGAGACTTATCACAGCCTGTCCCGACGGCAACGACGGCAAAGGAGGAGGCTCAGTTACAGGTCACTCAAAGCCGCAGTAGCATAGAAATGATCGAGGGGGCGAGGCAGGAATTGGTCCGACGCCTCTACCAGGAGAACAGGATAAGGGATGCAGAAATCCTCAAGGCTGCTCCACTAGAACTGCTTGTCAAAATGTATAGTAGGGCTACTGATTTGGAGGAGCTGGGCAGATACGGCTTAGCGGTTATTAGACCTGATGGCAGGATCCGGTTGACACCCGTCACCAAGAGATTGCTTAGACTCCTGAATGGGGGTGACCTAGATGGCTGAGGATGACAACTATATCGAGGACTACATCTCAGCGCAGGGGATATACTACAGCAACTACGACAACAGCGGTCCTGGGCACCGGCGTCCCGAGGGGCGTCTGAAGCGTCCTGCTACATCAGATGAGTTGGATACGCCTAGGGGTCTCATCTCGGCCAGAGCGGTGTTCTACGTGATATTCCTGACAGCCCTCGCCACATCCCTCATAAACCCACCCCTCCTGCTCTACACGCTGCCGCTAGTCGTGTTCCTCTCGAGCCTGCTTGCCCTAGCGTCCAAGAGGAGGACTAGAAGGCCTAGGAGGCTGGTGATTAGGAATGCTTAGACACGTGATAGGCTTCATACTGGGCGGGATAGTGTTCCTGATACTTCAGCCGATACTGTCAGGCATAGCGCTCGTAGGCCTCCTAGGACTCATTCTGCTCATACTGCTGGTCTTCATACCCGGAGGATGGATAATCCTGCTGTTCTTCAGGAGCGCGGTGGGTCTTTTCAGAAGGGTACTGATGCCCCTCATAGCCCTCATGGCCGCCTCCCTGATAGTCTATATCGCCTCCATGACTCTCGGAAGCGCTGTCGGGGCGGGTCTTAGCTTCCTGATAGGCGGCTTGGCTGGGCTTTTGATAGCCTCAAAGCTCCACTTCGGCCCAAGACTGCCAGCTTTGCGTAGGGCGCAGACAGGAATCCCCGGAGGGGGAGGGTGGAGTACAGCTTTCAAAAATCTGATTCCCAGGCGCTCAGATGTCCCGGTGGTAGCTGTTAGAGGCGGATTATTCTCTAGGAGGGCGGGTCTAAGCTCCCAGGCCTTCAGGAGCGGCATCATAGTCTTCGGAGAAGCAGCGAGGCCTGTAGTCAGGACGCTTGTGAAGGGCGCGCTAGAGGTGGGTGAGAGAGTTGTGATAATAGGCTCGCCGTACATGGCCGCGCCCAGAGACGGGACTAGGCTGATACCGCTTGAGAAGACCCGCGTCAACCTGCTTAATGTTTCCGGCGACAGGCTCTCGATAAGGAGGTGGGCGGAGAACATAGCCATACCGTTGGCAGTAAGCACGGGGCTCGACACCGCTGAGGTCGGGATGCTTGTCAGGTTCCTGGAGAAGTTCGCCGGAGTGAGGCTTACCCCGGACGACGTTGACAAGCTGGTGGCCGAGTACGGCCCGACAAGCTCCGCCAGGCTGAAAGACGCGCTCGGCCTTGTCTCAACATTCTTCGGAGAGGAGAACCCGGAGGCTGAGAGGGTCTTCAGAGGAGAGTGGAGTCAGTTGATATTGGATATGAACGGCCTAAGCCCCGCCATTCAGCTATTCATAGGAATGTACCTTCTATACGAGGCGCCTAGACTCTTCCCCGGATGCGTGGTAGTCTTCGACGGAGCAGAGATGGGCCTGCCTGAGCAGCAGCTACTACCCTACGATGCCAGGCTCGTCTGGCTGAGGACGTTGAAGACGGTTGAGAGGCTGAGGGAGGGAGGATTCATAATGATAAGTAGCACAGGCCTCCTGGCCCCCGAGCTATTAGACCTGGCTGACACATACATAGTGACCAGAGGGCCCTCCCACTTGAGGAGGGGCCTCTCAGAGAGGATAGGCGCTGAGATAGACATAGCCGGAATGCCCGTCGGGCAGGCGGTCGTGTTCACGAGGGCCACGCCGAGTGGAGAGTCATACTTGTTCAGGGGAGAAATCATTCAGACCCCGCTACCCGACATCAGGGCGCTTAGGGAGGAGGCGGAGAGGGAGGGCAGCCTGCTTGCGGTGGAGAAGCTACAGCAGTTCAGGGAAACAATGCTTTATGCTGAGTTCTCCGATGCATGTGAGGCCGCGTACAGGGTCCTCAAGTCCGTAAAGACACTGTCGACGCCGACTACGGAGAGAGTTGTCTCGGCGACTAACGGAGACGCGTCAAGGATTCTCAGGATGCTTGAGGAGAAGCAGTACATCGTGAGGGACCCTGCAGGAGTCCTAGGACTCTCTACCCTTGGAGAGCACGCCCTCAGGGATTGGGAGGCCAGGGTCCGCAGGGTTGAGAGGGGCGAGGCTGTGGCAGCAGCGCAGGCAGGGCCTCGGGAGTCTGGGATGGATAGGGGCGTTAAGGTCCAGGCAGGACTCTCCGCCTACAGGAGGGAGACCAGGCCGCGGACAGACTTCGGAGACGTAGTAAGGCTCGTGAACAGGGCTAGGCAGATGCTTATCAGGGGTGACAGCCTCTTAGCGGTCGGCGCAGCCTACAAGGCCGCCGTCACAGCATTGAAGAGGGTTGCCGGATTAGAGAAGGGCCACCTCCCAGACCTGGCTGAGAGGGCCGCGGAGAAGGGGGTCATAAGCATAGACGTAGAGGAGGCTAGGAGGCTCTACGCCGCGAACATAGAGTCGAAGCGCCTACTAGAACAGGCCTCGGAGGGAGTCCATGTCTCCGAGGAGGACAGGAAGAGGATGGCAGACGCGGCTGAGCTGCTGATAAGCCTAGCCGAAAGGATTATGGCCTTCACAGAATCGATCCCCGAGCCGGAAGAGGAGTCGCGGGGTGGTGAGGGTGGTTAGGCTGGCTGGCGAGAAGAGGTATATGGTGGGGCCGTTCGACAGATGGGTCTTCAGGGGCGAGTATGCCAGGCTAGTCGTACCGGAGGATGAGAGGGGAAAGCTGGCCGGGCTCGGAACCAACTTCTTGGACGCCCCTATACGAAAGATAAGGATGGCATACATTGACAGGCATGACCGCGTCTGGTTGCTGATCAGCAGTGGAGCCCACGATCTTGTCAAGCATTTCACGGGGGTTCCAGAGGCTAGGAGGAG
>JAVYLC010000070.1:0-4321 GCA_038741355.1 Nitrososphaerota archaeon | reverse complement strand
TAAAAGCAACGTCACCGGGTTTGAGCTTGATTCCAGCTCCAAGCGCCTCGAAGGGCCCCCTACCCGGATAATACCTGTACGGGTCATAGCCGAGGATGGAGAGGTGGCCGGTATCGCTTCCAACCGGAATACCTGGTGAGACGGGGTCCATGGTGCCGTTTACCCCGTCGCGGGCCAGGCCATTCAGAAACGGGATGCGCGCAGCTTGGAGGGGCGTCAGACCGTTCAAGGTGCGCGAAGGCCTGTCACCCACGCCGTCCAAGAGAACAATTAAGATCTTCATGGGGTTACCAAGTAGCTGCTAATTTATAAAAACATCTCTGTATGAGAAATCCGTGACCAAGTGATGAAGCGTATGCCCGAGATCATCTCAAGCGAGCTCGTCTATAGTGGTAGGCTAGTCTCGGTTAGACGTGTCCGAGCGAAGTATGATGAGCGGGAGGCTGTGAGAGAGGTTGTTCAGCATCCTGGATCTGTGGCGATAGTGGCTACTGACGCTGAGGGAAGGTTTCTACTAGTGTCGCAATATAGGGTGGCAGTGGGTGGAGAGACCCTCGAGATACCCGCTGGTACGCTTGAGGAGGGTGAGGAGCCGGCGAGATGCGCGGAGAGGGAGCTTGAAGAGGAGACTGGTGTCAAGGCAGAGGATCTAAGACTTGTAGCAGAGACCTACACCACACCAGGATACACAAACGAGATACTATACATTTTCGTGGGGAAGGCTTCTGCAGTCGGTGTCCCTAGACATGACGTGGATGAGGATATCAAGGTCGTAAGATTAACCCGTGAACAGGTTTTGAACGCGATTCGAAAAGGGAATATTAGAGACTTGAAGAGTATAGCCGCACTACTGATGGGCATCTTTCTAGACGGTGTTTAGTGCTGCTTGTGCTTGGGTCTTCTTACCTTACCGAGCTGCGCTGGCTCCAAGTTGAATACAATAGTTTTGAGAACCATCATCTCTTCGATCGAGTATCCTATGCCCTCTCTCCCCAACCCTGAGTCCTTAACCCCTCCGAAAGGGAAGTAGCCGACCCCATGGCGTGGAAAGTCGTTAATGGTCACGGCTCCTATTTGGAGTGCCTTAGCTACCCTCCACATCCTGTAGAAGTTATTAGTGAATACGCAGCCATCCAAGCCATATCTACTCTTAGAGGCTATAGCTATGGCCTCATTCTCGTCGTTAACCCGCGCTATCGTTACTACGGGGCCGAAGGTCTCCTCCCACAATATCCTAGCATCCAGCGGAACCCTATCAAGAACAGTCGGCTCATGATAGCAGCCTCTGTAACTACCTCCCCTGAGCAGCTTCGCACCCTTAGCCACGGCATCCCTCACTAGGGCGTTGACTCTCTCAGCGGCAGCCCGGTTTATTAGCGGACCCATATTGATACCCTCAATTCTTGGGTCTCCATACCTTATCTTATCGACTTCTGCTAAAACTTTCTCCACAAACTCTTCAGCCACAGACTCGACCACCAGTATAGCGCTCACGGCGTCGCACCTCTGCCCCGCATTCCTGAGAGAACCGGCCACACATCTATTAGCCGCTAGCGCGATGTCTGCGTCATCTAGGACTATTGCGTAAGCCTTCCCTCCGAGCTCTAGGTGAAGCCGCTTATTGGCTGCGATCCTAGCAATCTCCCTGCCTACCTCTGTGCTTCCTGTGAAGGATATCATGCCGACATCCTCGTGCGCCGCTATCCTAGCGCCAACACGCCCAGGGCCTGTAACGACGTTTAGCGCCCCGCGTGGAACGCCGGCCTCCTCAAGCGCCTTAGCGAGTAGTAGCTGGCTTAATGGCGTGTCGCTTGCTGGTTTGACGACTACCGTGTTTCCTGAGAGGAGGGCTGGTATGATCTTGGCTGCCGGTATGTAGAGAGGGTAGTTGAAGGGGCCTATGGCGCCTACTGTCCCGATGGGTTCTCGGAGGACTATTGCTACTTTTCCCATCGTATCGGCGGACCAGTCGCCGGGCCTATACTCGCCCCCCACCTTCGATACATCCTCCATCGTCATCTTCATCCGCTCAATAACTGCTGTTATCTCGCCGAGAGCATCAGCACGAGGCTTGCCGGCCTCAAGCATGAGAACGTTAACAAAGTCGTCGATGTGCTCCTCAATTATACTGGCGGTCTCGTGGAAAATCTCTATCCTATCAATCGCCGCGATGGATCTTATCTTCGGCCTCGCATCGCGGGAAGCGCTAACAGCAGCATCTACGTCGAGGTCTCCCCCCTTCTGCGCATACGCCACAACACTGTCGTCAATGGGGGTGTCTACTGGGAATGTCTCTCCAGTCCGGCTCTCCACCCACTCCCCATTTATAAACATCTTAAAGACCGGCACCCCCTCTTCATTCAGGTGGTAGAGTCCGTCAAAGAAGCTGCTAAGCCTCAGACTGGGCTTGCCGAGCTGGCTAGACTCGAGCATCGTCATGACCCTGTATTTCGAGGGCATACTACACGGATTCCTTCTTATATACCGTTTGTATAAACTCTCATGAGCGGATTCGTGGGATTTCTTTTTTAATTAGACTGCTAGATTTTATTTCGTTGACGCGCCCGACTGAAAGGGACGTCTTAGAGGCCCTAAGAGGTGTGAGGGACCCTGAACTCGGGGCGGATATAGTGAGTATGGGGATGATAAAGGATTTAAACGTAAAGGATGGTGCGGTCTCATTCACGCTGGAGTTGACGACACCCGCCTGCCCCTACAACGCCCAGATAGAGCAGATGGCTAGGAGCGTTGTAGAGAAAGTGCCGGGCGTCAAATCTGTAAACATGAGGGTTACTGCAAGGGTTAGGCAGGGTTGGGGCGGGCAGCCTACGCCGGTAGAAATTCCAGGGATAAAGAATGTTGTCGCGGTTGGTAGCGGGAAGGGTGGTGTGGGTAAGACTACTGTAGCCGCCAACCTAGCCGTGGCGCTCTCTGAGACAGGAGCCTCCGTTGGGATCCTAGACGCCGACATATATGGCTCTAGCCTCACGCGATTTATACGCTCCTATCGGTTTGATGCGCGGGGGAAGGAGAAGATCTCGCCCGCTGAGGGGCCCCTAGGGTTGAAGATGATGTCGATGGGGCTCCTCGTCCCCGGCGACACGCCTATCATATGGAGGGGGCCGCTGGTGGGTGGAGCTGTAAGGCAGATGCTGCTGGAGGTTGACTGGGGTGAACTAGACTATCTTGTCGTAGATTTGCCGCCTGGTACCGGTGACGCGCCCCTATCACTCGCCCAAACAATCCCCATAACTGGGGTCATAATAGTTACGACTCCCCAGGAGGCCTCACTTGACATAGCTATCAAAGCCCTCAGAATGTTCCAGAAAATGGGGGTCGAGATTCTGGGAATCGTCGAGAACATGTCCTACTACGTCTGCCCGGGCTGCGGGCGGAAAGAGTACATCTTTGGCAGGGGTGGAGGGGCTAGGTCGGCGGGAAAGATAGGAGTCCCCCTATTGGCCGAAATACCGTTAATGTCCATACTCCGCGAAAATAGCGATGAGGGCATCCCAATAATTGTCTCACAACCGGCATCCGAGGCGGCTGAGAGCTTCAGGAGCCTAGCTAGGCGCGTAGCCGCGGCGCTAAGCGTCTTGGCAGTCAGGAGGGGGGCTCGGTGAGTCTGGAGGAGGCGGGGCTGAACGGCCTGCCGCGCCCCGGGGTCTATGCTGAACACGAGCTCAGGATAAGTGAACTTCTAACAAGCTTGCCGCGCATCTACGAGTCAGGCAACGCTGGTGCAGTAGCTATTTTCCTAGGTGTAGCCAGACGTGAAAGCAGGACGGGAAAAGATGTAAAGTACCTCGAGATAGAGGCTTATGAAGAGAACGCAAACCTGGAGATCAATAAGATATGCCGCGAGGTCTCGGAGAAACACGGCGCATCATACGTCGGTATCTGGCATCTGCACGGTAGATTCAATCCAGGCGAGCCCGTGGTGCTGGTAGTCGTCGCAGCAAGACAGAGGGCCGCAGCCTTCAACGCCCTCCGCGAAGCCGTCGAGAGGTACAAGAAGGAGCCCGCACTCTTCAAAAAAGAGATCTACGCCGACGGCACTCATGTTTGGGTTACTGAGTAAGTTCACGAACACTTATATAGGAGGTTTGGAGACTAGCTGTGAAGTAGGCTTGGCAATTCAGGGTTTTGAATGGTTAATCGTCGTCGCAGTGCTTTTAGTCTTATTCCTCTGGGGTCCCGAGAGGCTTCCGAAGATAGCGAGGGCATTCGGCCAGGCGAAGAAGGAGTTCGAGAAGGCTAGCAAAGAGGTAGCATCGCCGGAGGAGGAGGCAAAAACAGTCCAGTCTAGCGGGGTTGGATC
>JAVYLC010000069.1:0-4398 GCA_038741355.1 Nitrososphaerota archaeon | reverse complement strand
TCTCTTTCGAGATTCCTAACCGTTTCTCAACCTCAGGGAGGACGGTTCTCTCCCCGGCGTCTATCAATATCGGCTTATTGCTTGGCAGCTCCCTCATGTTAGCCACTGCCCTGCTCTTCCTCCTAATTCTCCACTCGATCGAATACTCCCTCCCCCCGGCCGTGAATTTGAGCGATACCTCTGCGCTATCGGCCCTTCTGTTTATCAAGTTCTCGTCTACACCCCTACTATGCTCCTTGAAGAGGGCGTAGGAGATCGCGTCGAGGAGGGCAGTCTTGCCTGCCCCGTTTTCGCCGACGATGGCTGTTAGACCGCTTGGAAAAACTATTCTAGTGTCTTTGT
Organism: Nitrososphaerota archaeon; assembly: GCA_038741355.1. Taxonomy (GTDB): domain Archaea; phylum Thermoproteota; class Nitrososphaeria_A; order Caldarchaeales; family Calditenuaceae; genus HRBIN02. The sequence continues at coordinate 4,056 of JAVYLC010000069.1, read as the reverse complement.
GTGAGAGGAGGTTCCTCACCTTGAGCTCATTTATCCTCATTCTTCCCTAACCTTTGAAGCCCTTTTCATGACAACCTCCTCGACCCCAGCTTCCCCTCCAGTTCTGAAGGCCTCGTATATCTCCACCGCGAAGTCGGCATCCTCTTTGCTGAGACCCTTACTGATTAGATACTCGCGCAGGAGTGAGGGGATGTCAACTGACGGCGCATCGACGACCCTCTCCTCAACCTCCTCCCTCACATCAAATCTGTAGTAGAGAGCCACATCTCTCAACTCCTGATCGAGCAGCCTAGCAACCCTCCCTGCATCCACGCCCTTTCCAAAAATCGATAAATGAATAATGGGCTTCTTACTGAGCCGTGAGGCCCATCTGCGCAGCTCCTCTAACGTGGCGCTGAGCTCGTCGAGACTAGCCGTGGCCACGCGCTGGGGCCTAACAGAGTCAACGTCCACTCTTTGGATTTCAGCCTCTTCCCCTGATATGTCCACCATGTAGAATCCCTTCCCTTCCTTCACCCAGTCCTCGACCTCCGACCTTGAAAGTATCTCGAGCGAGCCCGCGTACGCGGCTAGTGTCCCCCTCCTCTTAAACACCAACCTTCTATGTTCATGGCCTAGGGCGATGTAAGAGTATCCGGCTGGAAGATAGTCTAAGATCTTTTCGGCCCCCCAGTCGAGTGGCAGGTGGGCAACCAGTATGCGCTTCCCAGGCCTCATCGATGAGTCGGAGACCCGGGCCTTAAGGTCTTGCAACCCCTCCTCCATCAGGCTGGCAGGAATCCTGTCAAGTCCTGTGACGATGATCCTCTGAGACCCAACCTCCAGCTCCACGTTCCTATATCCTACATGTTCTAGCTCGTCGAAGAGCCTAGTCGGAGGCAGCTCGTCAAGGCGCTTAGGCCTGTCATGGTCACCTAGTACATAAAATATTCTAACCCCTCTCTCGGAGAGTTTCTTGAAGAGCCTCTTGGCATGCATGAGGGCTTTTACAGGCGGTCTGACGGCGTCGAAGATGTCTCCGGCCAAGACCACTATGCTGGCGTGTTCTTGGATGATCTTCTCCACAGACTCCTCAAATGCTTCATAGACGTCGCCCTCACGCTCGACGAGGCCATACTGCCTATTTCCGAGATGTATATCCGCCATGTGGGCTATTAGCGTCATTCCCCAGCGAGCCCCCTCCTCAGCTCGTCCCAGTCTCCTTTCCTCCGCCGCGCATCCTCCTCTTCCATCTCAGAGTATCTAGTAGCCTCATCCAGCAGTGCGTCGACGTCTATGTCACCCCCGCCCTCTAAGCTCCTCCTCTTCCTAACCGAGATTATGGCTGGGAAGTTGATGACGTCCCCGATAACCACGGCCTCCCCCTTGTCGAGGCCAGGAAGGTCTGCGAGCAGCTCCTCGCCAAGCCTTTCAGAGGCCTCTACAACTGCCCTCTGGTCTACGGGGTTTGTTATTCTCATGATTATCTGGCTGCTACATTGGCTAAGGACGTCTGGATGTAGCTTGGACGGCCTCTGGCTTATAAGTATGAGGAAGACGCCGAACTTCCTGCCTTCGGCCGCTATCCTCTTGATCAGCGGGGAGGACCAAGTCGCTCCAGCGCTGTCAGGAGGTACAAACCTATGGGCCTCTTCGATGAAGATGAAGACTGGATACCTGTAGCCACTTCCCTCCGGCCGGGTCTTTTCGCTGAAAATCCCTTTAAGCAGTTTGTAGGCCACTAGGTCCGCCTCCCTGTCGCTGAGACCCGAGAGGTCTATCACGGATAGCCTCTTAGGAGCCAGCATCTCTGATATCTTGGTTGTCCTGTCTCCGAAGACGCCCAGCCCCTCCAGCTTCTCAACGTATAGTGAGGCTCTGAATGCTCTCTCCCTAATAGAGGAGTCTAAATCCTCCCTTTGAGATAGGTTATGCAACCTGTCCTGAAGGTCGCTTATCGTGAAGGATCCGCTTCTCTCCTTCATCAACTCATTATAGGCTTGGGCGATGACGTATCTGATATTCGTGAATCTCTCTTCAATCCCGCCTATATAGAATATTTCCTTAAGATCTAGGTCGGTGAAGCATATAGAGAGCGCCCTAACATTCCTTACTCCCGTATACCTGCTCATACTGGTCGCGGTCTTGTAGACACTAACACGGTCCGCGATCTCGGCTGGCCAGCTATCATTAGGTATCGTCAGCCTGACGTAGTCTGCGTGCGGGTCTAGCACGATAATAGTCCCCCCACTCTCTAGAAGCTCCTCCATCAGGACGCCTGCGAGGTAGCTCTTCCCAGCCCCCGTCTGGGCTATGATTGCTAGATGCCTTCTAAGGCCTGAGGCCGATAGGCCGATCTCAACGCCCGGCCTAGTCACGAGGTGGCCTACGCGAAGCCTCTTGCCGGAGCCGGAGTAGATGTTGGATAGGAGGGAGTCGGGCGCTAGGTAGACCGGCGTCCCTGGCGTGACGGCATATTTTACCCTCTTATAGCCGGGTGAGACGCCGCCTAGGTCTTCAATATAAGCTAAGACGCGCGCCTCTCTCCAGTGTTTACGCTCCTCAACCATTCTAGTTGTTAGTCGCGTCAGGGCCTCATAGTCCAACTCCTTCCTGAGGAGGGAGCTGTAGGCCGCCACCCCTTGGACTTGAGCCAGTACATAGCCCTTCGCGAGCGGAGCCACCACGTACTCCAAGCGGGGAACCCTCTCGCTGAGGCTGGAGTGCACCGAGAAGACGAAGCCGAGTGTGCTGCTCTCGCCGACAACGACGCCGACCTCCTCAAGCTGCTCTAGAAGCTTGACCGATTCTACACGCTTCTCCAGCATAGTGGCCTATGCACCCGTGATAAATGATGTATGACGACCGCCACTAAATTATCTTTCGCTAGCTAGAATTCCATCAGCGGCCTCCTAGCCAGCCCTATCCCACCCACCCTCCTCCCCAAGACCTCGATTATAGCCCCCGAATCATGTCTACGAAGCCTAGCCCTTCTATCAGCCTCGTAGAGCCAGATATTGTAGACCTCCCGTCCACCGTACATGTTCTTAAGGGCTGCTATCAGCTGCTGTACATTAACGCCTTCAACCTTCTCAGGAGTCTCGCCGGCATCAAAGTACCTCCTACCGACGCCTAGGATCGACGCTGTCACATCGATTTTGAGTGGGTAGTCGGAGCTGCTCAGCCTGACATAGAGAGAGGCTACCGCGGGAACGCTCACCAGCCGCTGAAGGACGTCGCGGACTTTTCCAGCTTCTTCCTCGGGGAGGAGAAGCCGTCTAGCAGTGTATTCCAAGCTATCCCTGAGCGCCAGCTCATAGAGGTCGCGCAGCCTCGACGAGGGGCCTAGCAGGAGCGGCTCAGTGGAGCCCACACCATCTGTGTAGCGTTTAAGCAAGAGCAGGTCTGGAGTCTTTACAAGACCCTCCCTCACTATCAGTTCAATCCTCCGGATGAAGTGCCCATACCTAGCCTCGAGACTCTTCACAAGCTTGACAGCCTCTAAAGGCGACCTGAACAGCTTGTAGAGTAGTGTTTCAACCATCTGCAGATCTCCGCTCTCTAGAATGTTGAGCTCCCTAAGCCTCTCGATCTCCCGCCGATAGAGGATGGAGAGGGCGTAGTCTCTCAGAAAACTCGACGAGCTCGACTTACTCACAGATACTAGCCAGACACCGGTGCGCGAAGAGTCTTCGAGAAGGCCTGCAAGCTCCGAGTAAAAATCTATCAGTAGGCTCCCATACCCGTTCGGCGCAACCGTAGGAGTCACCGGGATATGAGATAGCAGGCCGTAGAGAGAGCCATCGAGTAGGAGAAGCCCACCCGCGCCCACCCTCTCGACAACCTTCCTCGCCACTCTGAGCTCCAGTCTCCTCATCAGTAGGGAGCTGTAATCCCTGTGGGGCGGGTAGAGAACCGCGCAGTCAACCTCCCTCTCCTCGAAGCCTTCACCGATACCGATTGCTGATACAGCCACTAGGGAGCCGCCATTATCTAATCTAAACCTAATCATGCCACCGTCAACAGCGCCGACCCTCCCAGGCCAGGAGGCCCCCTCAGAGCGGAGTGGCGCCCACA
>JAVYLC010000068.1:0-4507 GCA_038741355.1 Nitrososphaerota archaeon | reverse complement strand
TGTCTGAGTAGTCGCCGGTACCTGTCATCCACCATGAGGACTACTGCGCGATCCTCCGGGCCCCTCACAGCCCTGCCGGCAGCCTGTGCAGCCCCTAGCCTAGGGCCTCTGCACCGCCGAGTAGAGGGCTGGCAGGACGAGCCCGTGTAGCTTTGCGTCTTCGCTTCCAAGAATCTCCGAGAGTCTTCGAAGCAGCATTTGATTCTTCGGTGTCGGCGGCGAGAATGGTATGCCCACTAGTGCCACCACCTCGGCCGACAGGTCAACGCCCTCGCTTAACCGCCCGTTGAATACAGCTATCAGGACTCTTGAGGGTGACTCGTCGAAGTCGGCCGCGATCCTGTCTATCTCCTCTTGGCTCATACCCTGAGACTCTCGGAGGACGCCATCGCCGGCCTCAGGAATAAGCTCGAAAGCCGGCAGAAAGATTAGCGACTTCTTACCGGAGCCCTTCAGGACGTCTACAACCCAGCTGATGTCGCTCAGAAGCTTCTCATCTCTCCTCTCATACTTCGTGGTGAGGCCTCTGACTATAACCACCTTCAAGGCGTCATCGTTGAAGGGCCAGCCGGCCCTCAACAGGGTGGCTTCTCTACCAGTCAGCCTCTCAACCAGCTCCGCGGGCATCGTCGCGCTCATGCCGACTACGGCAGCCCAACCTTCGTAAATCCTCAACAACTCCTCCGCAGGATCTGCCAGCGCCTCCAGCCTCACGCTCTCCCCCTCCCTCACGAGGAGGGGTTTTCTCCCCGCGAGCGCGGCCTTGAAGTCCGCTAGGCTCAGGAGGTGTGAGGCCGGGGCAAGGTTCTGCCTAAGCTTCATCTCCTGAACCTCCTCACCGGCTGCTAGAAGGTCTGTAATTGGTGGGAGGAGGTCCTCGACAATGGTCTCCGTGGCTGACTCGGAGGAGTATTTTTCGAAGGCGTCCCTGAGCTGTCCAGCTGTCTCCGAGAACCCGTATCTGGAGGCCTCTGACGCAGCCCTCCTCAAGGTCCCTAAACCAATAGAGTCCCTGACCATCGACAGCGCGTCTCTCACGACGTTCTGGGCCTCGTCCAGAACCAGTACCACGTTCTCCCTGCTCGTCCTCCACTTCGCGAACAGCCAGCCGAGCAGGGGTAGCTGCTTATGCGTCGCTATCAGAGCCTTTGAGGATGGCATCGAGGCCACGGCTATCTCGTAGGGGCACGTCACCAATCTTCTACCATGCTCCTTGAGCTCAGCGACGCCCATCGGGTGTCCAACCGCCCCCGGCCTGCCGGGCCAGTACGGGCATCTGCGGGCATACCTAGTAGCCCTGCACGCAGCGTTGAACCTCCTAGAATCCACCTGTCTAATGACTTCGTGGAGGCATAGTAGTCTGCGGCCGTAGACGGGGAGTGCGCCGGTCTCCTCTGCGACGTGTCTAACCTGCGCCGCAGTCCTCACAAGCCAGAGAACTCTAAGACCCCTCTCCTCCGCATAAGTCCTCACAGCGGCCCATACGGGTGCTGTATGACAGGTACCGTTCCGACCCAGCGGGCTAGGCCTTCCCCCTCGTGGGGGGCTTTCAGGGTGAACGGGTGAAGCCCCACATTCCCCACTTGCCCAGCCCCGTAGGGCCTTCTAGCAGTATGTTCGTGGAGCCGTTTATAAGATTTCTGTAGACGGACTCAGCCAGGTCGGCCTGGTATGGTCGCGGGTTCTGGTGTGGGAAGTGTCTCCGAAGCTTAGGTGAAAGCTCCGCGCTATCCCTGAGGGCTACAGTCTTCACGCCCAACACCTCAAACTATTCCGAGAATTCTCAGAGCTATTCCTGCAGCGACTGTCGCGACCCACAGCCAGAAGAACCTATCAATCTTAGCGTCAAGCCTCCTAATCTCAGCCCTAATATCCATCCTCAGATTTCTCATCTCCTCTTTCAGCTCCCTAATGTCGTCTCTCATCTCCTCTGTCAGCGTCTCCAGCCTAGCCACCCTCTCACTCAACTCCACTATTTTCAGGTCACCCTGTGGGTTCGGGTCTTTTAAGTCTTTCACACTCTCTCCACCTTTCAGACGGGGCAGGAGGACCAGCCACACTCGAGGCAGGTTACGCACCCGCCCTGGTAGGCCAGCCTCTCCGACCCGCATTCAGGGCATCTCTTATATCTCATCCCGCATCGCCTCCCGCGGTCCCGCCCGGTTGGTGCGGCATGCACCTCCTAGACTTCAGGTTCTCCGCCCCAGTCAACGTGGACGCCGCCCCGCATCTGATACACCTCAGCACCGAGACCTCATCCTCGGCGAGCTCCTCGACGACGACATGTTCTCCGAGGGGGAATACGACCTCCCTCTGAGCCTCTGCAGACTCGGCATCCCTAACACGCTCTCCACCGTACTCCTCCTTTTCCATTTCCTCCTCCTCGAGCCTGAGCCCCTCTTCGGCTCTCCCGGGTCGGGTCGCTTCGAGGGTGGTTGGTGTGGACTACATCCTGAAGTGGGGTGCTACCCTTTCGGGGCCTCTGATGGGGGCTCGGCACTAGCTACTACCTCTTCCACTGCCGGCTTCTCAGCCTTCACAACAACCTCTTCCCCGACTAGCTGTGGCGGAACGTGTTCGAGCCTCAGCGGCTTCGGCGGCCTCCCCGGTGGCCTGGCCACGTGAAGCTTTCCTCGGTGGAAGAGATACGCCTTTCCGCCTTTCAGCATTCTCTCTAGCCGTATGTCGTATCTTAGGATGTCTTTTAGAATATCCGGGATTGCCTGTGGTCCTATGGCTATGATGGCTCCGACGTCCCTGGCGAGGTGCCAGGGTATCTGGACCGGGTCGGGGCTTATCATTATTACCCCGACACCGAAGCTCCTCAATTCATTGACTATTCGCTCTCCTATAGAGGGCGGCTCGTCGTGGCGCCGCCCCCGGATGTAGTTCTGGCACTCCTCAGCGACCAGCAGAGCCCTCAGCCCGTGTGACGCCCCAGCCCTTAATGCCTCGTAGTAGGTCTTCGAGAGGATGCTCAGGCTGTAGATGGTCTTCAGGTATACCGACCCCGTCTGCGACAGGTCGTAGATGACAACCCTGTCTGACCTGACTATGTTCTCCGCAGGCCTCTCCTCATCAATCTGAAGCCACGTCAACCTCCGCAGCAGGGCTGCAGCCATGTTTGCCTCTGCAAGCCTCTTCTCCGTCATAGCGGTGTGGTAGAATGTCTCTAGACAGCTCATCACATCCGAGGTCTTCGGGACACCCTTCTCATAGAGCCTGACAAGCTCCCTCAGAAGCAGTGCCGAGGATGCCGACGTTACGTCGGCTATATCCCTAGTCACCTCTCGTAATATCTCGACCGCCAATAGGGCCTTCTCCCTCTGAGTCCTGCCGCTGACGTCCCACACGTTTATCTTTCTAACAATTGATACACCCTCTATGAATGATGTGTACTCGCCCTTCCAATCAATGATAGTTATTGAAACTCCTTTCCGGGCGGCCATGTAGACCGCCCGCTTCGCGACGTTTGTTTTGCCCGAGCCCGTCGGGCCGAGGATCAGCAGGTGTCTCTGAAGATCCTTGAAGGGGATGACGCCCAATAGTCGTCTACTGGCTACCATTGCCTCCCCCGTAGACACTACAATCGCTATGACTACTATCGCTCCAACAGCTATGATTCCCCAGAAGACCACAGTCTCCACGAAGCTATCGACGGTCTGCCTTAGTCCCTGAAGCGGGTTAGGGGTCCTAGTTATGACCCCTCTCTCCTCAAGCCTCTGATTTAGCTGGCTCGCAGTATTGGCCGCTGCAGCTATGAAGAACACTATGACCCCTAGGACTATCAGCCTAGCCCACATCACCTCCCCACCTCATCGGACAGCCCGGACTTGTCGGGTGGGGCGGCTGCCAAGACCCCACGCGCGCCCTGCCCAACAATAGGCTCTGGCCCGGAGCGCAGGCCCCCCATTAACCCCGGGGAGGGGCCGGCTGGAGAGGAGTCCCAAACTTCCTCCCCATCGTGATTGCTGGGGAGGCCGGCTGGCTAGGCCGGACAAGACTCCTCTCCAGTCGATATATCCAGGCATGCCGAGAGGAGTGGGGCGTAGCACCAATCATCTAGAAACAGCTCTGCCCTCCAAGCCGCTACCCATCTCCAGACAGACCCCACGCTGCCCGGAGATGTTGGCAGGGGACCCCACGCCCCCACCAATACGCGGCTAGAAGAGACATCACCAAGCAACCATCAAGCAGACCATCAGTATTCATCAGGAGTCGCCGTCCCCGCCCCCGGCCGTTGTGCGCGGCGCCCTAACCCTCCAGACGGCAGCGCCTGAATGGGGGCTCGGAACGTAGCGCCGGCGGCTGTAGCGGGGCTTCAAGCCTCAAATGGCCCACCCGGGCTCACACGTGCGGCGCAGCCCCCAAACGGCAACGCCTGAATGGAGGCCTAGACGCCCAGACAACTACCCCCAAACGGCAGCGCCTGAGTGGGGGTAGGGGTGGCAGCACGCACGGCTACCCCCGAGTCAGCCGTCGGCAACGCCTGACCGGGGCCTGTTCC
>JAVYLC010000067.1:0-4829 GCA_038741355.1 Nitrososphaerota archaeon | reverse complement strand
GCTTATCATCTTCCTATTCAAAACTACCCAATACTCAACATTAGCACCCGGCTCGAGCTTTGATCTGAGCTCTTCCTCGGCTGGAAGCGGTATTTCGATGATCTCAAGGGTATCCCTATCCATAACCGAGACAACCTCGCCTACGGTCACGACCTGCCCTGACCTTTTATCAATTATTGGGATCTCAACCCTTTGGTCTGAAGGGCCGACTATATTCCGCTTGACACCGTCAAATATGCCTATGGCCACGACCCTGACCTTTGCCGATCCGTGCTTCCCTGTCTTGGACTTCTCAACCTCGACTACGCGGCATGGCTCACCGTCTATCACGATGTTGCTGCCCTCCTTGATCGATCCTAGCTCGGCTGGTCTGCTCAAGCCTTCCCCAGCCACGATATGTTTTAAGCCACTATTTTAGCGCTGTCTGGTCGTGCGGTATGGCTGTCCATGTTTGGCGGGTGGTGAAGGATTAAATAGCCGATAGGGGCTGGTGTCTGCGAGGGTTGAGTAGAGGGGGTTTAGTTTGGCCTTGCAGAGGCGATAGATCGGCGGAATATTGAGGTAGAAAGAATAGACTGTAGCTATCAACCATTCAAAATCTTCTGCGCCCTGTCAGAAGCCTTTGGACAGGCCTATCTGCTGGAGTCTGTCTCCGGTCCGAGGAAGCTTGCCGAGTTTTCTTTTATTGGGTGGGATCCGGTCGCGACGCTTGTAGTTGAGGATGGTGTACTCGAGGTTTTCGATAGGCTGGAGGGTGGGAGATTCAGGGTTGACGTGGGAAACCCGTTAAGGCTTCTTGGGGAGCTCATTCAAAGCACCAAGAATAGGGAGAATAGGTTCAGGTTCCTAGGCGGGGCCGTCGGATATGTCTCATTCGAGGCTGTGAAGTACTGGGAGGATATCCGGTTCAGAGAGAAGGAGGAGCACGACTTTCCAGAGATGGAGTTCGGGATCTACGACCGGGGTATTATATTCGACCACCGGATGAATGAGGCGTACATCTATGGCCGTGATCCGAGAGCAGAGTGGGAAGAGGTCAAAAAGCTATTAAGGGATGTGGACGACGAGGAGCCTCTACGGGCTCTTAATGTCAGATCGAGAATCTCGAAGGACAAGTTCGAGGAGATGGTGGTGAAGGCGAAGGAGTATATTGCGGCTGGGGATGTTCTTCAAGTCGTACCCTCTAGGAGAATAGAGGTAGAGGTGGCTGGAAGCTATCTGGGATACTATAGGAGGTTGAGGCAGCTTAACCCCTCTCCATACATGTATGTGTTTAAGCTGGATGACAGGTGGATCGTTGGGACTAGTCCTGAGATGCTTGTGAGGGTTGAGGGGTCTCTGGTTGAGACTTTTCCTATCGCTGGGACGAGGCCGATGACCGGGCGTGCAGAAGAGGATGACAGATTGATGGAGGAGCTCAGGAGAGACGAGAAGGAGCTGGCTGAGCATGTAATGCTGGTCGACTTGGCGCGTAACGATCTGGGCCGTGTCTGCAGGTATGGTACCGTGAGGGTTGCCTCGCTGATGGAGGTGCATAGGTACAGCCATGTCCAGCACCTCGTCTCCCACGTAGTTGGAGAACTAAAGCTTGGCTTGAGCGCAATAGACGCCCTCGAGGCCACCTTCCCGGCTGGGACCGTGACTGGCGCTCCTAAGCTCAGGGCCATCGAGATAATTGATGAGCTTGAGCCTGTGAGGCGCGGACCCTATGCTGGTTGTGTAGGATACCTCTCCTACAACGGTAGTGCTGATTTCGCTATAACCATTAGGACGCTTCTAGGCCACTCCGGCACGAAGGCGAGTATTCAGGTGGGTATGGGGGTGGTTGCCGACAGTAAGCCCGAGGCCGAGTGGTATGAGACGGAGCACAAGGCAGCCGCCCTCCTCTCAGCAATGGCGAGGTGAGGGTGACTATGCTAAGAGTGTTGGTGATAGATAACTTCGACTCCTTCGTCTACAACATAGTCCAGTATCTCGGCGAGCTGGGGGCCTATCCAATAGTCTTCAGAAACAATAGACTCACCCTCGAGGAGGCCGTCAAGCTAAACCCTGATGCGATCGTCATATCCCCCGGGCCGGGCCATCCCGCTGACAGGAGGTTCTTCGGCGTCTCAGGCGAGATTATCTTGGAGATGGGCAGGGAGCGTCCTGTTCTCGGGGTTTGCCTCGGGCATCAAGGGATTGTCTGCGTCTTCGGAGGGCGTGTAGAGAGGGCGTCTAGGCTTATGCACGGGAAGATGAGTATGGTGAGGCATAGCGGCTCCGGAATCTTCGAAGGTGTTAAGAACCCGCTTCGCGCCGCCAGGTATCACTCGCTGGCTGTCAAACCCCCTCTCCCAGAACCCCTAGAAATTACGGCAGTCTCCCTAGACGACGCAGAAATAATGGGCCTAGAGCACAGGAAATACCCAATCTACGGCATACAGTTCCACCCAGAGTCAATAATGACGGAGGAGGGGCACAAGATACTGGAAAACTTCCTCAAAACCGTCAAGAGATAGCTGAGAGGAGGATATTTAGCGCTCCGCGTTCCTCGACTTATGGATGAGCGGGTCGGGGGAATCCATTCGCGGCTCTTGGGGGGATGAGTTGTTGGGCTTGCGTATAGCCCACTGTCTAACTGGTAGCGTCTCAGTATACAGGGCTCCAGACATCGCGAGGGCCCTGATAAGGCATGGCGCCGACGTCATTCCAGTAATGACACCCGACGCTTCTAAACTCCTCAACCCTCAGCTAATGGAGTGGGCCACGGGAAACACTCCGATAGTCGAGATAGGCGGCCGGGTGGAGCACGTCGAGCTGACTGAGGGTAAGGGGCGGGTGGATCTAGTACTCGTCGCACCGGCCACAGCAAACACTCTCGCCAAAATGAGTCTAGGAGTTTCAGACAATCCAGTCACACTAGTATGCTCTGCCGCCCTTGGCTCTGGAATTCCAGTCGTGGTGGCGCCTGCAATGCACGCCTCCATGACTAATAATCCAGCATTGAGGGAGGCGCTTAAGCGCCTCAAAGAAATGGGGGTAGGGGTAGTTGAGCCGATGTTGGAGGAGTCTAAAGCAAAGCTGGCCCCCGAGTCGCACATAGTTGACGAGGTCGTCTACCATCTCTCCCCTAAGCCATTAAAGGGTAGGCGATTTGTAGTGAGCGCTGGACCAACCCGAGAATACATAGATAGGGTCCGCTTCATCTCGAATCCGAGTAGCGGATTAATGGGGATCGAGATGGCTAGAAGTCTGCGGATGCTTGGAGGCGGGGTCTCGTTGGTGCTGGGCCCAACACGCATCGAGCCGCCTATAGGCCTCAAGGTCAGAAGAGTCGAGTCGAGCAAAGAGATGGAGGAGGTGGTTTTAGAGGAGGCGGAAGGAGCAGAGGCATTCTTCTCAGCAGCAGCCGTCGCAGACTACAGGCCAGTCCACACAATCGAAGAGAAGATCGAGACCGCCACCCACCCCAATATCATCTTAGAACTTGAGGCGACACCCAAGATACTCGAGTCTGTCAGGAAGAATTTCCCAGAGATTGAGATCATACCCTTCAAGGCAGCCTACGGACTCGGCGAAGGCGTGGAGAGGGTTGTGGGAAGCCTATCCCATCTAAACCCATTAATGGTTGTTGTCAACGACGTCTCCCGCAGGGACATCGGCTTCGCTTCAGACTTCAACGAGGTCACAGTAGTAGGGCGGTCAGGGAAAATATACCAAGTACCAAAGGCCAGAAAATCCATAGTTGCCCGGAACATAGCGAGGCTCTACATGACAGAGAAAGGATTGCCATAGCGTGCTAGGTAAATATAACACCATCCACCCACGTTCCTTTGGCCCGTAGCTCAGGCAGGTAGAGCGGCCGGCGATACATGATATTAGGTTGTTGATTGGTTTTTATTGATACTCTGTTTTGCAGTATGGGCGTATATCTCTGTTTCTGGATGTTCGGTGGTATACGCTACAGAACCATTCACCCCTATCATACTGCGGCTTAACATTCCATAGATGAGGAAAACGTCTGCTACGGCCTGCCGGACAGGCGGGTTCCAAGGCGGGACAACCCCCTTCCCAGCCTCAGGATTGCTCATATCTATCACCAGTCCGTTGGCGTGGCAAAAACCTATATCCTCAGGGTCTCCGTAGCTGTTTAGTATAGAGCATTCATGGTCGCACACAGGTTCATCATCAGAATATGAAACACGTTGAAAGCATTCTCCTCTGGCGCAGGCGGGGCAGATAATACGTCGCGAGGCTGTCACAACCCGTCCGCATTCACAGTAGAATTCACCAACCCTCTCTCTCACCCATCCTTCCGCAAACACACCATCATGTTAAGGGATGGTTTTAAACGGATGCGGGTGTAGCGCCATACAAGGCTATGGGGGGTTGGGCTCGGAAAATAGCTTCCTATAACTATGGTTGATATGGTTTTGGGGAGGAGGTTCATCAGGCGAAAACCGCTAAAATAAAGGTTAACACAGGCGCCCGCACTTAGTGAGGATGTGCTACCTCTCTATTTTTCTCCATACTAGTCATGCCGGCGAGACGTGTTGGTAGTCTTTTCCGACGCTAGCCACGTCCCCCCAGCTTATCAACCTCCATGATGACAGATCTCTGTATCTTTAATGCGTGCCCCTTGTATATGCAGTAGCACTTTGGGAGGTATCTTGCAGAGTATGCGATATCGCTCCCCATAATATTCCTGAGCCTCTCCAAATCAACGTCCTCTACCCTGAAGGAGGAGATGTTCTGACCCATCTGTGTGCTTATAAGCTTGTCAACCCCGTTCACGGATAGCCTTGGACGGGTAAGAGTGTCAAATCTTTGTCGCAAGCAAGACGTTT
>JAVYLC010000066.1:0-4852 GCA_038741355.1 Nitrososphaerota archaeon | reverse complement strand
AAGGAATTGAAAGATTTTCGCTTTGTTAATATTGTAATTGTATGAAGTTGTAACTTGAATCCAAAAAGGAATTGAAAGCGGTTCAGAGGCTGTATTTTGACCTTGTTGTGGATGCTGCTCTTGAATCCAAAAAGGAATTGAAAGACATACACATAACCCCATCTGTGTGGGACTTTTACAGCTACCTTGAATCCAAAAAGGAATTGAAAGATCCTTGCCACCCATAAACGCCTATACGTTGACAGGTCACTTAAATTCAGAAAAGAATTGAAAGGGCAGCCGGGCCATCGTGATGAAGAGGAGAATAGGCCGGTTCAACATATGCTTCCCAACAGAAGGACCGAAGGTAGCAGAGGGGTGGATCAAGGTGTGGGTGGCCTTAACTTGACAGTGCCCAAAACGGGGGGAGGGATTAAAAAGTAGGTTTTTAATTTATACGCTGGGCGCGTGACGATTAAGAGGCTCTTCGAGGAGGCGGGGCGGCTGCTATCAGGGGTTGGGTTAGAGGGTGTGAGGATCAGTCCTTCAAGGTCTCCAGAGTTCGGGGAGGCGTTTACGCCATACCCCTTCGAAGAAGCTAGACGGTCTGGCGGAAATCCTCTAGAGCTCGCGAGGGATATTGTCTCCAGGCTGGGGCGTGGAGAGCTTATTGGGCGCGTGGAGGCAGCCCCTCCAGGCTACATAAACTTCTACGCAGACTGGCTCCGCTTCTCAGAGTATACCTTAAATGAGGTCGTCCGGCTTGGGGCTAAAGACTATGGGGGGTCGAGAGAGGGTGAGGGGAGGGTCGTACTAGTGGAGCATACGAGCGTGAATCCTAACAAGGCGTTGCACATAGGTCATGCAAGGAATGTGTATCTCGGCGACACGGTGGCGCGGGTGCTCGCTAAGGCTGGCTACCGGGTCTATGTGCTGAACTATGTGGACGATAGCGGAGCCCAGATGGCCAGCGTCCTCCTGGGATTTCTCGGGCTGGGGATGTCTATGGAGCCGCCCCCGGGTGTCCGTTTCGACGAGTATTGCGGCGACCAGGTTTACGTTATGGTTACGCGGCGGCTGGAGGAGGATAGGTCTCTCGAGGAGAGGCTGAGGGCTCTGGCTAAGAGTATAGAGGAGAGGGGTAGTGAGGAATTCAGGTATGCCCGGCTCGTGGCAGACAGGGTGCTCTCCGATCAGCTCGCTACCTGCTGGAGGCTTGGAGCGAGATACGACCTGCTCTTCAGGGAGAGCGACGTGGTCGCCTCAGGCCTCTGGGCCAAGACCTTCAATCTACTACTCGAGAAGGGCATCATCTATAGGGCGGAGGAGGGTGAGAACAGGGGCTGCTGGTGCGTCGACCTCAGCAGCCACCCCGTCCTCTCCAAGGAGGGCGACGAGATCCTAGTGAAGAGTGACGGCTCAACCACATATGTCGCTAGGGATATCGCATTCGCCCTCTGGAAGCTCGGCGAATCCGATGTGAAGATTAGTGGGAGAGGGTGGGGTCGGAACCCAGACGGCACCCCAATAACAATAACGGAGATGGACTCCGGCACACCAATCGTTATACCTAAGCCAAGCCTGGTGGTGACGGTTGTCGGCTCTGAGCAGAGGAGGCCGCAGGAGGTGGTGAGATACGTGTTGTCGAGGCTCGGCGTGGATGGTGAGAGGTATATACACTATTCTTATGAGCGCGTATTCCTTAGCCCGGACTCCGCCAGGAGGCTGGGTGTTGAGGCTGTTGGGGGGAAGGCTGTACAGATGAGCGGTAGGAGGGGGGTTTACTTTAAAGTGGAGGAGGTTCTCGACGAGTTGAAGAGGCTGGCGGCGGAGGAGGTCAGGAAGAGGCATGGAGACTGGCCGCATGATAAGGTTGACGAGGTTGCCGAGGCTATTGCACAGGGGGCACTCAGATACTCGATACTGAGGTCGGAGGCTGAGAAGGCGGTGGTATTTGACCTAGGGGAGGCCACTAGGCTTGAGGGTGACACGGGCCCCTACATACAGTATAGCGTGGCCCGGTCCTACAGGATTCTCGAGAAGGCGCGGGACAGGGGTGTGGAAGCCAACCCCAAACCCTACGGCGAGCTAGCGAGAGAGGAGAAGCTCCTAATACGCTCAATATCATTCCTACCACTAGTCATCGAGACGTCTGCAAGGACGCTGAGGCTGAGGCAGCTGCTAACACACTCCCGCGAGATGGCTGTCAACTTCAACGAGTTCTACGAGAAGTGTCCGGTGATAGAGGGTGGAGAGGCCGCCCCATTCAGGCTGGCCCTAGTCCAAGCATACGTCATCGCCCAGACGAGCGCAATGAATCTAACAGGCATCCCAGTCCTCCGAGAAATGTAAAGTCCTCAGAGGAGTGAAGAAAGTTTCTCTGGGACTTCGAGAAGAGTCTTCACCACTAGCCACTTGTTTGATGACGGATTCTTGCTTATGCCTGTCAAGACTAGAATCCCCTTGGAGCCTAGCTTTTCTGCCAGAGCCATATCTACCTCCTCGTTATCGCCGACTACCACCACCTCCTCAGGGCTCAGAGACAGCTTTCTAAGTGCTAGGTCGGCAATGTATCTTTCAGGCTTGCCCACCAGTATCGCCCTGCGTCTGGTCGAGGTCTCGAGGAAGCTCACCAGTGCACCTGCACCTGGCATCGGGCCCCTCTCAGTCATGTATACGTGGTCCTTGTTCGTGGCTAGGAAGATTGCGCCGTTCATTATTGCGCGATGCCCCTCAACCAGCCTCCAATAGCTTATATCCCTGGTCCCTCCTGCCACGACTGCGTCCGCCTCGTCGCCCCGCGCCACAAGAGTGTGGCCACCCAAGACGATCTCCTCCACCAGCCCAACATCTCCTACTGGGAACACCCTGCAAGCACCCCTCCGCTCCCTCAAATACTCCGAGGCGGCGAAGCCAGAGTTCACAATATCCTCCGTCCTGGCCTCGATCCCCGCCTCAACCAGCTTGTCTAGAATCATCCGGCGTGAGTAGAATGAGTTATTGGTCAGGAAGGAAATATGCAGCCCCAACTCCCTGATCCTCCTCAACGCCTCTGGGGCTCCAGCTATGGTGGACTCTCCTAGGAAGAGTGTTCCGTCGAGGTCCATGAGCACGGCCTTGAATTCGGGCAAACTCTGTTTGTTGATATGTTGTGGCTTAATTTATACCGGTGTCGAGCGCCTCCTCGAGCCTGGCTGTCAGGAGCTCGATCTGCCTGTCGGCGACTCTTCGTGTTGTGGCCTCGCCTAGGAGTCTCTGGATAACGCCTAGGTCCGCGTCTGCAGACCAGTTAATTAGAGACCCCTTCTCTGATGGGGTGACTTTTACATCTATGGTGACGCTTATCTTTGCGCCCACAACCCTGCCTGTCCCCAACACCCTCACACCACCGCCCCCCTCGTCTA
Organism: Nitrososphaerota archaeon; assembly: GCA_038741355.1. Classification (GTDB taxonomy): domain Archaea; phylum Thermoproteota; class Nitrososphaeria_A; order Caldarchaeales; family Calditenuaceae; genus HRBIN02. The sequence goes on along the minus strand of JAVYLC010000066.1, from coordinate 1,469 downwards.
TGTATGTGAACCTCATGTCCGCTCTGAGGCGTGAGAGGTATCCGGCCACCTTCGCTATTTCCCCCAAGTCTAAATAGAAGGTGGCCTTGAACTCCCTCTCACCCAACAGCTCGAGTGATGCTAGGTTGGGCAGGCATTTACCCAGCCATGCAGGGTCTCTGAGCCTCCGCAGCGTCTCTGAGGGGCTTGCCGCAACCTCCATCGACCCCTCCATCCTCAGCGCCTCTCACCCACTCTCTTTGCGAATGCCAGGGGTAGAAGGAGGCTCCAATATCTTTCACCATCGATCGCCTCGAGCGGCTCCTCTATCATGGTTCTCAGTGGCCCGACCACCTCGCCAGCCTCTAGCGCTGCCTTAACATCCCTCACCTCCTCTCTACCTGGAGGATTGAGCTTGATTTTCTCCGTGAAGCTGCCTGCTGGAACGCCTAGCTGCAGTGCTATTGCGTTAACCGCGTTTTCTGCTATCAGCCTACCAGTAGTCAGCTTACCCCCCACCGCTGTTACGAATCCTCTAACCCCCTCCTCGGAGTGGTCTATGACCTCAAAGCTCCTTGTCATTTCGCGTAGATCTGTCTCGCCCCCATTTTTCGCGATGAGTGGTCTGACGGAGGCGTAGAGGCGCTTAAACCCTGTTGCCCTGAGGGCTGGCACGACTTCTCCGCACTCTTGGAGGAGTATCTCGGCGTCCTCCTCTCCAACCTCGATTCCTTCGAGGTCTTCGGCGAGCTTGGCGGTTGTTCCGGCTATCGTCGCACCAGCTGAATAGGGGACTATTATGTCGCCGTCGCTCGGTGGCCTCATCCTGTTTATTATGTGGCGGGTCAGGTTTGCGCTGGCCACCCCCATAACCCCCGCGGCAGGTATAACCTCTACGGAGAGTCCAGCCTTCTTTGCAACCTCGCCGCACCATGGGCCGGCCGCATTAACGACGCCTCTACACCGAACCTTGAAAACGCCGCTGGGGGAGGATGCCTCGACGCCAGTGACTTGGCCGGCCTCGACCCGTACCCCCTCCACAGAAGCCCCCTCAACCACGCTAGCCCCCCTCGTGAGCGCCAAGAGTAGGGCCGAGAAGGCTAGGTCCCTCGCGTAAACCACTTTATCGGGTACTAGGATGGCGGAGCGGGCCTTGGCTGTGATATTGGGCTCCAACTTCTTGATCAGATCTACATCGACTTCGCTCGAGGGTATGCCAGCCCTTCTACAGGAGCTTAGAAGCGGGTGGTGGTATTCCTCCTCCTCAGGGGTGACGGAGACGAAGAAGCCTCCAACATCCCGGATACAGTGGGGGGCGATCTCCGAGAGGATCCTATTCTCCCTGATGCACTCTTCAGCCGCCTTCGGGTCAGTTGTCGCGTACCTCGCACCGCTGTGCAGCATTCCCTGGCTCCTCCCGGAGGTCCCCGAGCAGATTCTCCGCCTCTCCAAGAGGAGGACCGAGGCTCCGCGGAGTGCGAGATCAAGCG
>JAVYLC010000065.1:0-5255 GCA_038741355.1 Nitrososphaerota archaeon | reverse complement strand
ACAACATTAGGCATATCGCTCGGCGGTGATCTCTTTAATGAGATAAAGTCCCTTAAAGCCTCTCTGAGATAGTGGAGTGCCAAGGACTTAGCATGGGAGTTCCCGAGCCTGTCTATGTAGTGGTAATCGCCGTCATATGCAAGGACTGCGAGCATGTTGGGTATCTGAATATACCTCTCCCCGCTCATGTGCCTTTCATAAGATTTTACACGTTTAAAAACATTTCCTGTAAAATACATCTTCAAAATTGCAATTATACTCAACGTCTGTCTCAGACCATCTCTCGGGAAATGTTCTTAACAGTTTTAAACCTTAAAAAAGGCATTATGGGCAGGATTATTCAGATGGGTAGTAAGAGTGTCGTTAGACTGGCTGTGACGTTTAGTGTGGTGGGTAGTGCTATTATTCCGCCGTTCTCCGCCAAGGTGAGTAGGCTGATATTGTATAGGATGTCGGAGGTTTATCGTAGGTTGGCGGGTGTGCGCGCGGCCTTTAAACCTGTCTCAGTTTCTCCCTTATTCCACGATGGGCGTCCGCTAATTAAGTTGAAGGGGGATAGCCAAGTGTTGACGCTTGAGGATGGTGGGTTTTACTCGTTTAACTGCTGTCTGATTACTGGTGAGGAGTTTGGGCTTGATGAGTTGGTTTCCTTTGAGCAGTCGGTGGTTGGAGATGTTTTCGGGGCCTCTGTGGTCTTGGAGGGTGTGAGGGTTGAGGTGAGGAGGTATGACTCCTTCGGCTTTGAGAAGCCGAGCGCTATCAGGCTGGACTTCCTATCACCCGTTCTCTTACAGCTTCCGGGGTTCAGGGGGGGTAAATCGGGTAGGTACGCCCTGTTCCCGGTACCTTCACTGCTTATCAGCTCCTTGGTAGAGCACTGGAACAGTAACTCAGACCCGTCCTCGTACATCAAGAACCCCTGTTGGCTCTCCTACTACTCGAACTATGCCCTATTGGAGGCGGACTTCCACCTGAAGCCGGTCACCGTCGTGTATGATAGTAGGCGGCTCGTCAGGGGTTTGATGGGGTGGGTGCTATACGACATGAGAAAGAGCAGGACCACGCCGTCACTGAAGCGTATACTAGCCCTCCTCGACTACGCCCAGTACGTAGGTATTGGGAAGTCCAGGGCCACGGGATTCGGACACGTATCGGTTAAGTGCATTAACTGATCCGGGAGCATATATTTAAACAAAGGCTCCTGTGAAGTGGTGGATGGCTAAAAAGGCAGTCTTTGTCAACATGGGATTCGACCCCACAGCAACGTTGGAGATAATATCAGCCACCTCCCTCTCCTCCAACGACTTATTAGTCCTTGTATATCCCAGGACAACAGACGATATATCGAGACTCAGAAACGAGCAGGCCAGGACCCAGATTAAGAACTATGTAAATGCATTGAAAACAACTGGGCGGGGAATAGAGCTTAGAGAAATTGAGCTTGAGCTCTCCGATACTTCAAGCGATATTGATGAGCTGTTGGGGATATTGATGGACCTCAAAAGAAGAGGCTTCTACGTATATTTCGAGCTCACAGGCGGGGTAAGGGCGATAACCGTGACCATGTGCCTCCTCTCGGTATGGTTCCCCAACCTAGTTGATGAGCTGACATATGTCATCGAGGTGACGAGGGTGAGGAAGAGTATACCGGTCATCTCACCAGCTCAGCTCTCCTCGAAGACTGTCTTGAGTGTTCTCTCCTTCCTCGCAGAGAAGAGGCAGGCTAAGAGAAAAGATATCAGTGAGGCACTGGATGTCAGCGAGAGCCGTGTCAGCAGAATCGTCTCTTTCCTCAAGAAATTAGGGATTGTGGAGGAGAGGCTAAGGGTCATCTCCCTGAACGATAGGTTCGCGCACTACACTCCTATCTTTAAGAACCTCAAAAACATCTTGCAAAGCGATGAAAGAATCCTATCTAATTTGCAGGATAAAAAAGATTAACTGCGAAATTCCGTTCTCTCCAGATGCCCTTCTACAGCTACGACGACGTACTGCGTGTATCGAAGCTGATCCAGGAGATGCCATGTGAGGTAAGTGAGGAGCTGAGGGGGTGGAATTGGCATACCCCGCCGCTCCTGCCTGCCTATACTACTCAGATAAACGTTTCAGATCTAAGCTTCTCCTGCCAGACGGGTAGGTTAGCGTTTCTGCGGTATAAAATGAATGTGAGAGAGAGGGCTGATGAAAGGCTCTATTTCGGCGCCTTCGTCCATAAAGTAATCTCGATGGCAACATCTAATGCCAAATCGCTACTCTACAACTCAACCCCGCAGAGCGGTGGTGAGCTCTATGAAAAGATGACCAAGAGAATGGAGGACATATTAGCGATACAGGGCCTCCCCGCGAGTTATATCAAAGCTTTCAAAGCCCTCTGGAATAGGGCGGCACTAACTTATTCCTCCTCGCTCGACAAGGCTCTCGAACTCTCGAAATATTTGAGCATAGATGGGCTTGTCAGTAGGGTTGTCCCATGGATCTGCGAGTTTCCTCTAGATGGTAGACTGCTTGGATTAAATAGAGCTGTTAGAATAGACGCTCTAGTTCCTCCCGCACTAATCATAGAATTCAAGACGAGAAGGCCGAACAGGAGCGTGGAGGTTGCGCTAGCTGCGTATGCGCTTATCTTCGAGTGCTCATACAGGATACCTGTTAATCACGCCGTTATCCTATACATAGAGTTCGGGCCGGATGGAAGCTCTTTCAAAACCTATGAGAAGGTGCTGAGGATAGACGACTCCTTAAGGCTTGAGTTCGTGGAGAAGAGGGACCTGTATGCTGGTAGGGCATCTCTAGACGTCGATCCCGGCCTGCCCGCGGACTGTGACCCTTGCTGCCCCTACCTGGGTGTGTGTAGGGATGGGAGCTAAGACGGCACTTGTCGAGCAGTACGGCGCTTTTCTGGGAGTGAAGCAGGGCAGGTTCGTGCTTAAGGCTGGGAAGGAGATAAAGTGGGATCTGTCCCCGGCGGAGCTGGAGAGCATCGTGATAGCCAACGAGGGGGTTTCGATTTCCTCGGCGGCCATAATCCTGGCTATGTCCTTCGGAGTTGACTTGGTGTTCATGCGCGGCTCTAAGCCTGCGGGAAGGATAATACCTTACAAGTATGGCACGTTAATGAGGAATTGGGCCCTCCAGCTCAAGCTTCATGAGAGTGGGGGCTCGCTCTATATTGCCGAGAAGATTTTGGAAGGTAAGCTCCACAATCAGAGAATGGTTCTACTGGAGTACGCTAGGAGGTTTAGAGGGAGTGGAAGAGATGCTGGAGTAATTGAGGAGAAGGCTGATGAGATAATGGGTAGGATCGCCGAGCTGGGACTGGCGCGTAGTGTGGAAGACTTAATTGTGGTGGAGGGTCATGCCGCTAAAGCATACTGGACTGCCATCTCCCATATACTTCCGGAGGAGATAGGTTTTAACCACCGGTACACTAGGAGTAATCCACCGCCGGGCGAACTGGACCCATTCAACATGGCGCTGAACATAGGGTATGGTCTTTTGAGGAAGGAGGTCTGGAGGGCAGTATTCTTAGCAGGGCTCAACCCCTATCTGGGCTTCCTGCACAAGCCTAGGAGCGGGAGGCCTGCTCTGGTCCTCGACCTGATGGAGGAGTTCAGGCCGGTATCGGTGGATAGGCCGCTAGTCGGGCTGGCCAAAACCAATAAGAACGTCATTCTAGAGCTTGCTAAGAAAAACGGCGAGACATCTAGGACCATTTGGTCACACGTACTAAAATACATGAAGGAAAGCAACCCTCAACACACGGAGCTAATAAACTCCCAGGCGAGGAAACTGGTCCTCCACCTCCAAGGCGTGCACAAGTATGAGCCGTACAAGTCTAGGTGGTGACCCTGCTTACCCTCGTGATCTATGACATAACGGACGATGAGTTGAGGAATAAAGTTGCGAGCTTTCTCAAACTTAAAGGGTTGAAGAGGATTCAGAAGAGTGCTTTTCTCGGGGATCTCGCCCATAGTGAGAGGGTTAACCTTGAAGCCGGAATCCGGCGCCTGATCAAAGACGCTAAGGCGAATGTGCAAATCTATCCCTTAACCCCCGCCAGCTATAGTCAGAGGACGGTCATAGGTGTGGAGATGAGATATGAGGATGAGGGATACCTGGTGTAGCCTTTGAGCTGTGATGAGGGAGACATAACTGTTGTAGAGCTTAAGAGATACGCATACTGTCCCCGCATAGTTTTCATAACACATGTCCTCCACTTGGATGAGGTTGTAAGCGAGGCGATGGAGGCTGGGCTTGAGCAGCACGACGAGGCCGTAATCACGCCCATTGTCGCGAAACTGAGGGCGTTGAGGGTTCTAAGATCAGTTGAGCTCCGGAGTGAGATGCTTAAAACTAGCGGCAAGCCAGACTACCTAGTAATAACTAGGAACAGAGAGTATGTTCCGGTCGAGGTTAAATGGGCCTCCTCGGATAGGGGGCGCGCTAAGTGGGACCAAAAACTGCAGCTCGCCGCCTACGCCATCTTGGTTGAAGAGAACTTCAAGACAACCGTTAAGAGAGGATACATCTACTATCTAAAGGATAGACGGGTCGTAGAGCTTGTGATCGATGAGGGGTTGAAAAACCTCACCAGAAAAATCATAGGCAACATACATAGAATGATCTTAGAGGAGAGGGATCCGGGCGTAATCACCCCTCTGACCCGGTGCGTGAACTGTGGGTACAGGGTCTACTGTAGGCCAGGGATTGGCGTGGCCGAGTCTCAAGAGACCTATATAAAGAGATCCAGTCCAGAGAGGGTCCTGCAACAGAGAAACGCCCAAAACACTGGAAAATGAGCAATCTATCGAAATCAGACCGGAAAACGCACATCAAACTTAAATAGGGCCACATAACGAAAATAAATAGTTTCGCTTGAATCCAGAAAGGAATTGAAAGATACACCATGGTCTTCGGGTTGAAAGACGCTGTCTCGTCGACTTGAATCCAGAAAGGAATTGAAAGCTTATTTTCCTAACCAACCAATCCCCACTCCCCGAGCCTTCTCTTGAATCCAGAAAGGAATTGAAAGTAACAGAGTATTCGGTGCACTACTGTGGAGCCAGCTGAACTTGAATCCAGAAAGGAATTGAAAGCAAAATCATTTTTAAACATAGCCGCCTCATCAACATAGACATCTTGAATCCAGAAAGGAATTGAAAGTTCCCGATATACACGTAGCCAAGACCATGTTTTACCGCAACTTGAATCCAGAAAGGAATTGAAAGTTTTTCCGCTCCTCCCAATGTGACAAA
>JAVYLC010000064.1:0-5366 GCA_038741355.1 Nitrososphaerota archaeon | reverse complement strand
AGACTGATGGCTCACCCTGAATCCTAGCTCTCCTAAGACCTCTGCAACCCCTCTAAGACTGAGCCCCCTCCACATACATCCTGACAGCAAGCCCCCTAACCCATGAAGGATAACGCATACGAGGAAAAACATTTCCATCACCAAAGAAACCTATAAGATGGCCTAGGCCTACCCCAACTCTGCATCACCCAGGGATTTGAGGGTAAGGATCTCGACCATAGACCTTAAGTTGACAGTCCCGAAAATCAAGCTCGCGAAGTATTGAGGAAAGTTAGGATTGATAGAGCGTCGCGGGTTGTCAGGTGGTATATTCGCTTGTTTGCGAACTCTCGTGGTGGTTCATACCCCATCTTCTTTAGTACCTTTCCCAGAACATGCCTTCTATCTGTGAATATTTGTTTTAGAAGCCTGAGTTGGTCGGCTTCGAGGGGGGTTTGCTCATTTCTCTGCAGCCTCACTATGCTTGACGCGACGCGGGGTCTTGGCTTGAAGGCGGATGGTGGAATTGTGTCGAGGACTTCTATCTGATAAAACAGCTGAGATAGTAGGCTTATGTACAGATAGTCTTTGTATCCGGGTTGAGAGGATAGTTTTCGGGCGAACTCTCTCTGAAGGGTCATAACCACCCGGCGTGGAGTGGGTCTCGACACTATCCACTCGATGAGCGGTCTAGATATGTGGTAGGGGGGGTTACCGACAATCATTGTAAATTGTTCAGGGTTAAGCTCCAGCACGTCACCCGTGACCACCTCGACGTTAGGCCAGCCTCTCAGCCTCCACCTAGCCTCTGCCGCGAGTCTGGGGTCTATCTCCACTGCTAGAAGTCTGCACCCCCGCTCAGCTAGAAGCTCGGTAAGCCTACCGTCTCCACAGCCAGGCTCTAGTACGACGTCGCTTGCTGAGGGGTTGGCCAGTTCGACAATCCTCTCGAGCACTCGTTTGTCTATGGTGAGGTGTTGGCTCAGCCTAGTCATATACCCTGATGCGCGGGAGGTCGGGTGAATAGCCAGTGCTTAGTGTTGGGGTCAGATAGCTCTTGAATAATCCTCCTAATTATTATCTTGTCTACGCTCTGGATGCCTACCCTCTTCTCAATGTCCTCGAAATTTTTGAACGGTTCTTTGCTCCTCTCCTCGATAATGCGCATGGAGAGTTTTCTGCCTATTCCGGGGAGGGCTTCCAGCGCATGTAGCCTCGGGGTTAATGGCCCACAGGTATTGATGAACTGGACGATTCTCTCTTCCCTCGACTTGACAAGCGACTCTACCGCTCTCTCCAGCTCATATTTAGCATTCTCTGTCAGCTCATGGTAGCCTATTCGCCGCACTATTCTAATAAGGGGGCGGGGGACGTCTTTTCCGATATATATCCGCATGCCCGGCCTCGGGTTTAAACTCTGATTAATAGCCGCCTCTAAGAGTGTGAAGTGTTCAACACCCAGTATCTGGGTCAGAAGCATGCCCTTCTCTACATGTGTAGCCCTCTCAAGCCTTGTAGGTGGAAGTATATCGAGGACAATTGCCTCGTCCTCGTATAATTTTGGCTTGGCACTCCTCATGACGCTCCCTAGTCTTGGGCCTGCTTTGCGTCAACCTCTTCGCGCAGATAAGACTCGACTGTCTGTACTATCTCGGAGAGTTTCTGGTCTGAAAAAAGAATGCTTGAGATGAGACGCTTGTAGCCTGATAGGACGGCCCTAAGCTCGTTAACATCTCTGGGGCAGATGTTCACTATCTGGCAGGCCTCCTCAGGCTCGAGCCCGAACTTCTCCTGAAGCTCCTGCACAAGCTTTTTAGCCCTCTCGGCAGGGAGCTTCGCGAACGTTGTAACGTAGCTGTAGACCCTTAGCTGGAGAGGTGTGAGCTCCTCCTTCTTGACGGAGAGTAGCTCCGCAACCTCTGGAATAGTGATGGGGCTGTAGGACACTATTTTCCTCGGCACCCCAAGCTCACCCTGTGGATAAGGGTTTAAGATGCTCAGGCAGGACGTGCAGCTTCTTCAGCTTCCCTCCCAGCTCGACCTCCACCACATATCCTCTTCCCCTCCGCTCTACGACGCGGCCCACTTTCCCCTGGTATCGCCTATGCGGCATCCCCTTATGGGTTGAGGAGTCTATATCTATGGCCACGGCCTGACCTATTCCATACTCTTGGAGGTACACCTCTGGCCTCGGGCCACTTCTCGCGCCTACCTCTCTAGTAAAGAGCCGCCTAGTCCTATGTCTATATCCGCTATGCCTAGTCAATCCTCCTCTACCCATTTAGCAGATGAAGCCCTATATAAAGAGACACGCCCCGCCTCTGTCACGAATCATACCTTAGATCTGACCGTTTTTGGAGAGTCCGCTGCGGGCTATTTTGCATGGTGTAACGTCTTGAGTACGCCTAGAAATTTGAGCCTTATGCTTGCTGGAGGGTTGTCTAGTATCTCCGCTATGCTGGGCCGGGTTCTGCCAGAGTCCCCGTGTATGAGCTCCTTAACATATAGCCCGCCGTCAGCCTCAACGTAGAGCTCGACAGTGTAGGAGTCTATGAGCCTTGACTCTATGTTGAGGATCCTCTTTCTCCTTAGCCTCTCCCCCCTCCTTTTCAGGACTCGAGTAGGGGTTTGCTGCTCTATAACAGCCCCTCTAAGAGAGGCTTCAAGCCTGGCTAGGTCCTCACTGTTCACCGGCTTCGAGAACTGGACTGTGGCCATGTACCGCTTGGCAGACCCCTCTATCGCCTCTTTAAGCATCTTTAGGTCGTTGCGCGTGGCGGTCTTGAGCCCCTCAACCTCAACCCTTCCCTCAGAGTGTCTCTTTATCTCTTCTTTCAGGGCTTCGAGGGATATCTTCCTCCTCCTCGGCATTATCAGCTCGACTATGAATGGGCGTCCCGTACCTTCTACAGTTACGTCAACATCCTCTCTCCCAGCGGCGTGGAACTTGTATCCAATGGCGCCCGCCAGCCGCATCGCAGGCTCACCAACGTACTCGGCCACCGAGCCCGGATACACTCTCCCGAGTCCTCCGCACTTCTCACACCCAGCCCCCCAGCAGGATGAGCAGTACCACGGCGTCTGTGGAATGTCTACCCTGCTCTTGAGATAGTGACCGTAGATGTAGAGTGGCGCTGGCTTGGCCTCGGCCGTCCCTGTAAATATGTCGACTAGTATGAGCATCTCTGGCGAGGTGAAGTTGGCCGGCTTCCCCAGCACCGCCTCCAACCTCATTCCAACCTCTCTCGTAACCTCTTTCCTCAGCGTCTCTGACTCGGTGAGGCCAAACTCCGAGAATATCCGCTCCTCGATCGCAACTATGTATTTTGGCACATACGCGCCGACGAGGAAGTCTTCAAACTCGTAGCCAGAGACCCTTCTGACTGCTTCTGCCACAACAGCATCGACCACCTCGTCTGTGAACCTGTCAAAGCAGATCGGACATGTTTTCCTATCGATCTCTAGTCCGTGGTGTAGCGCTTCATCCTGTGCCGGCCTATAACCCGACTCTGATAGGGCCTTAACCAGGGACATTGCCTCTTCTGGGTGTCGGTCTAGCAGGGAGCGAGCCTCCTCCAACAGCTCCGCCTTAATCGATTCACCTTTATTGAGGGATTCTAAGCCAGGCCTGTTTGAGTCTAAGAGCCTCCCTAAGCATCTGTTGCAGAGCCGATATTTTAGAAGAATCTGCTTAGCCTTTGAGAGCGTCTCTTTCAAACTCCCTACGCCCCAGTCCGAGAATGAGGTCACGCGGCATCCTGCCGGCGCTACGCTTCAGAGTCTTCATCAGCCGTCTTGTCTCGTTATACCGCTTGATTAGTTGTTTAACATCCCTTTCAGTCACGCCTGCACCCCTCGCAATCCTTCTGGCCCTCGACGAGTCTATTATTGTAGGGTCTCTCCTCTCCTCGGGTGTCATGGAATTCACCACCGCTTCCCACCTCTTCACCTGCTCCTCTAACCCCTCAACGTCTATCGACTTAACTTTAGGGAGTGGGAGCATCGAGAGGAGTTTATCGAGAGGCCCCATCTTGGCGACCTCTTTCAACTGGTTTATCATGTCGGGTAGGGTGAATCGGCCACTCATCATCTTCTCAGCCGCGTCTTCGGATATACTCACCTCTGCGAGCTTCACCCTCTCAACGAGGCCGGCTAGGTCAGGCATGCCGAGGAGCCGCGCAAGGTATCTATCGGCTGAGAATGTCTCTATGTCTTCGAGATGCTCTCCTGTCCCTATGAACCGGATGGGCGCGCCTGTTGCAGCAACGGCTGAAAGCGCGCCGCCGGCCCTAGCAGAGGTGTCCATCTTCGTTAGCATAACCCATCCAATCTTAGCGACACTGTTAAACGCATCAGCTTGGCTCCTCGCCCTTTGGCCGATGGTTGCGTCCAGAACGAGGATAACCTCATCCGGGTTCAGGGCTTTCAATATCTCTTCCATCTCCTTCATCAGCGAGTCCTGGTCCTTATGCCTGCCCGCCGTATCAACTATTATTATGTCGAGGCCTTTCGACTTGAGGCTCTCTATGCCCCGCCTCGCTATCGAGATGGGGTCTGAAGAGTCCGCCTCCCCATACACGGGGATGCCCTTGTCCCGAAGGAGCTGTTGGAGCTGTATGAGGGCTGCGGGTCTATAAGTGTCTGCGCAGACAACCCCCACCTTATACCCATGCTTAGCCAAGTAGTATGAGAGCTTGGCGACACTGGTTGTCTTCCCCGACCCCTGTATACCGACTGTCACCAGCACGTGTGGCCTGCCCTGAGGCTTATAGGGGGGCTGGACGCCTCCCATAAGCTTTACAAGCTCTTCGTAGAGTATCTTGAAGATGTGGTCTCTTCTTGATACCCCTGGGGGCGGCCTGGACTCGGCTGCTTTTCGACGGATATTCTCTGAGAGCTCCATGACAAGCTCAACATTCACGTCCGCAGAGAGTAGGGCTCTCTGAATGTCCCTGATAAGCCCCTCTAAGGCCTCTTTATCGTGAGATGCCTGGCCCATGAAGCGGGAGATCGCCTTCCTGAGCGCCTCGCCTACGTCCATTCCGCAGCCCCCACCCAACAGACTCAAACCCATATCCAGATTATAAAGCCAAACAACCTACATAGCCCACCCATCACCCGTCAATAAGAAATGAGCTATATCTCAGAGCAAGTTAATTTGAGAACTGGGCGATGATGTGGGACTCAGGGAGGATAGTCTTGGATGAATTCTCCTGGGGTATCTGAGCCTTCCTCGAACGCTACTCTGCCATCACGCTTTTACAGGAATCTTCCTCTCCGGTATAATCGGTGGTTTGAGCATGAGGTTTGAGATGACTAGGCCGAGGGCGCTGAGGGCTGCCACTGTCAGGAAGACTGGTGAATAGTGTCCCAGTAGTTCCCAGAGG
>JAVYLC010000063.1:0-5624 GCA_038741355.1 Nitrososphaerota archaeon | reverse complement strand
CTCTGCGGAGTCCTAGGCCTCAAGCCCAGCAGGGGCCTCATCAGCACCACAGGAGTCTTCCCCCTATCATGGAGCCTAGACGAGGTCGGAATACTAGCGAGAAGCGCATGGGACGCCTCAGCCGCCCTCCTAGCCCTGGCCAAGCCCCAAGCACCAGCCCCACCACGTATCCCCCCACCCGCACCCACCAGGCCCAGAATAGGAGTCCCCTGGAGCCTCTTTGAAGAGGGCCTCGAACCCCCAGTCTCCCAGGCCTTCAACTCCTTCCTCCAGACCCTCGAAACCCTAGACGCAGAGATACTAGACCTGGAGCTGCCTTGGTTTCAGCCAGCCCTACGCCACTGGAGGACCATAAGGGGCGCCGAGGCCGCCGCAGTCCACAAGAACTGGCTGGAGACAAGGCCCCACCTCTACTCCGATGAGGTGAGGGAGAACCTCGCATCAGGCCTGGGAATCCCCGCCGTGGAATATATCGCCGCCCTCAGGGAGAGGGATAAGGTCGCAGCCAAGGCCGCAGCCCTCTTCGCAAGCCTAGACGCCATAGCCACCCCCACACTTCCCATAGCCGCACCAAAGATCTCCCAGGTCGAGGAGATGACCCTCCAGGAGAGGGCAGAGCTCAGGGCGAGGATGATATCCCTCACATTCCTGGCAAACCTCGCCGGCCTCCCAGCCGTCTCAATACCTGTCAAGCCGGCCGGTGGAGGGCCTGTCCACGCCGCCCAGCTCACCGGGCCGCCGGGAAGCGACTACACACTCCTCGGAATAGCCTGGGAGTACGAGTTCGCAGTCAACGGATTCAGCTTCCCAGCCCCACTCTATTGATACCAGGGGCCCCCACCCTACGCAGCGACGATACGTGCTTAGAGTTTAATTATGAGCTTGATTGAATGGTTTTCAACGGTGAGGAGATGGAGAGGAGTTATCAAGTGGCTGAGGACTGCCTCTACACCAAGGACCACAGCTGGGTGAGGCTTGAGGGGAAGAAGTACGCGGTGATAGGAATCACGGACTATGCTCAGCGGAGGCTTAGGGAGATAATCTACGTCGAGCTCCCCAACATCAACACGAGGGTCCAGAAGAGGCAGCCCCTAGCCACGCTGGAATCCGTAAAGGCAAGCACCAGCCTGTACTCACCCATAACAGGCCGCGTAGTAGAGGTCAACACAGACCTCCTAGACAATCCAGAGGTCATAAACGAGTCGCCCTACAGGGAGGGGTGGATAGTCAAGCTCGAGTTCCAGAACAGGGAGGAGCTCGAGAGCCTCCTGACACCTGACGAGTACTTGAGATATGTCGAGGAGCTTGAGGAGATCGGCGAGGAGGTAGAGGAATGAGGGTAAGGGTCTATAGGGTCTCCTCCTACACCGACCCGGAGACAGGGAGGCCGGGGAAGATCATAGAGCTGGTGGAGGTTAGGAGGATACAGCAGGCCGGAGCCTACGGCGCGGGTCCCGAAGAGTATGTCATGGCCCAGAGGCTCCTCCAGAGCCTCATGGCGCAGCTCCAGAGCATGGGCCTCATGCCGCCCCACAGAGACATAATCCTCCCCAAAATAACCCTGATACTGACAGAGGAAGAATACGACTTGCTAGGTGTCAAGCTCGAGGTGAACGAGGAGTTTGACCTAGAGTTTAAGGACGGAAAGATAACGTTTAAGCCGGTGTAGCTGGCTGCGAGTGTTTATGCCGGGGATATTTTTCAGATGCAGGATCTGTCGCGAGGAGAGAGAGGCTGTGATGGTCCTCGAGAAAGACGGCTATCTCCAGGTCACTTGTGAGAGGGGGCATACACAGTTCATAGACAAGAGAGATGCGAGGATCAGCGGTGGGTGAATATGTATAGTCCAGGCCCATCCTTCACGCAGTATCCGAAGCGCTCGAACTGGACAACGGTGCCCTGGATTATCCGAACCTCGTAGGGCTCGACAAGCCCCTCAACAGTCTTTAGGCTCTCAGCGTTCAGCTCCTCTCCGCGGAACAACTGATCTGGAACAAGCACCCTCAAAGCGGCCGAGCCCTCGGGAACCCACTGGATGACTTGGAGCCCAGGCTCGGGGCCTCCCTCCTCGGCCTCGCAGACCAGAGCATCGTCGCCAGGGCCCTGCACCCTTAGGTTTACAAAGTATTTTAGCCTGAATCTATCCCCGGGTTTGAGAAGCTCGGCGTCCCGGCCCGGTATATACACGGTCTCACCCGCCTCGATGGTCCTGCTACCCATCTCAACCGAGGGGTGGAGCGGTGCGGTTACAAGCCTCCTCCCAACCCCCCGTACAATGACCCTCCGCGGGTTAGGGACGAAGAAGAGCCTAGGGGCCTTTGGATCTAGTATCTTCTTATTGATTGCGTATAGTAGTTCCCAGGAGTAGAGCTTTCTGCTGGGCGTAAGGGCGACATAGGACTTGACGAACTCCCTAAGGGCCTCGGGTGATATCCCTCTCCTCCTCGCAGCCGTGACCGTGCCCAGCCTCGGGTCGTCCCAGCCCTCAACGACTCCGCGCTCGATCAGCTCTCTGATCTTTCTCCTAGATAGTGGCGTGCCCTCAAACTCGAACCTAGAATACTCAACGTATACAGGGTTCTTCAGTCCCAGACTCTCGCGTATAGCGTCTTGGAGGGCGTCCCGGAACATGAACTCTGACGTCCTTAGGACGTGTGTCACGCCGCAGACGGCGTCCTGGATTGCGGCGGCGAAATCATAGGTGGGCCAGATGATGTATCGGTCGCCCTTCAGGGGGTGGGGGTGATCGACTATCCTGAAAAGGACAGGGTCTCTTAGGGCGGTGTTCAGGCTCCGTGGATCTCCCGTAAACCTCACGACTGCCTCGCCCTCAGACATCGCTCCTGAGAGCATCGCATCCCACCTCTCCAGGTGCCATGAAGCGTCCATTGAGCGGTGGCTGCAGACCACCCCCTCAGCCCTCTGCCTAGCCATCTCCTCCTTGCTACAGGTGCAGACATAGAGGTGGCCGCCCTCAAACAGCCTCCTCGCATACTCGTAGTAGAGCTCCATGTCGTCGCTGTTGCTCTTCTCAGCATCCCACTTGACGCCACACCATCTATACCCATCCCTGTAGGAGTCGTAGTACTCAGGCCTCACCTTTCTAGGGTTTGTGTCCTCGAACCTGAGCCAGAGGAAGCCGCGATACCTCTCACGGTAGAGGTAGTTTACTATTCCGTGAAAAGCGTGTCCGAGGTGCATGTAGCCGCTGGGCTCCGGCGGTAGGCGTAGAACCACTGCACCCTCGGCCGCGGCTGGGAGGTCGGGGAGCTTCCTCTCCGCAGGCTTCCTAGGGACTTCTGCGAGGAGTTGCGGAGCTATCTCGGATAGAGAGGCCTCGATGGCTTGGCGGTCCAGCGAGTTCACCCAGGATACAGCCTCCTCGGCAGCCTCCACAACCTGGTCTACGACCGACTTCGCTGAAGGCAGCTCTGCGAAAACCTTGGAGACCACAGGCCCAACCTGAGCCTTACCCTCGTGGTCGAGGGCGTTCTTGAGAGCCCACTTGAGGGCCGCCCGTCTAATCTCCTCTAAACTAGCCATGTCCATAGCCGTGTTGACCCCATAAGAGCCTTAAGACACGAATGAATAATCCTTCTCGAAGAATGTCTAGGAGGTTAAGACTGCTGGATAAGCCGCCCAACAAACACTCCCCCACCCTCTCCTCCGGCAACGGATTATTTATGAGCCATGGCTGACTGGATCTTCACCACGTCCCTGTCCTTCAGCCTATAGTCTGCGGGGAGCCTGAGCCCTGTCCTCGCGTCTATGGCGTAGAGGAGGCCTTTGGCTAGGTCCTTGTGGATTCTCTCGGCCAGGTCCCTGACCGTCGAGTTGGGGGGCATGAGTATAGCGTCTGGCAGGACGTTTCCCCTAGTGTCGGCGTACTTTGTGATGTCTGCGACCGGGTAGACCACGTTCATCCCTAAGAGCTTGAAGACCGCGGTGTTGATGGCGAACTGTACACCAGTCCTCATATACTTCCCCAGGATGCGCTCGTTAATCATCTCCAGGGCCCAGAGCTGCTGCTGGGTTAGCATGGACCTGTTGACTATCTGGAACTTCTCCTCGCCCGGGAGATACTTGATCAACCCCTTCTGCTCTGCCCGCCTCAGTATGAGCTCCGCCTCCGCGCTGCATGGCACGACTATCTTGTCAGGAAACCTCTCCTGAAGCTCCCTGTAAAACTTCTCCGAACCCTCGATATCCATCTTGTTGGCGATTATTATTGTGGGCTTGGAGACCTCCCTAAGGCTTTCGCTGAACCTCCTATCATCCATCATGCTCCAGTTGTCGAACTCCTTCTCCTTGAGCCCGCTCCTCGCGAGTGCCTCCTCGACGTGCTGCTGAGTTATCTTCATGCCTTTGAGCGGCTCCGAGAGAGCCTCAGCCAGGCTCTTCCCAGTCTTCAATGTCTTGGATATCCTGTCCTGGTTACGCTCAATAATCTTCATCAGCCAAATCACTATCTCCTCCTCTATGTCGAAGATATCTGCCACAGGGTTCCCCTTACCCGGCTCAGTGAGTCTCCCCTCCTCATCAACACTTCCAGACGCGTCGACTACGTGGAGCAGGGTGTCGGCCTGAGCTGCGACGGAGAGGAACTGGTTCCCCAACCCCTTCCCAGCCCACGCACCTTTAATCAGGCCCGGGAGGTCAACTATCTCGATTGGAATATGTCTCCACCCCTCCCTACAATACGAGTTCCTAGGACTACACTTCACCCCCAGCTCTGCATCCACACAGGGAGTAACAGCGTAGCATGAGCCGACGTTCGGAGACTTGGTGGTAAATGGATACGTTGAGATCTCCGCTGAGAGGAGGGTTGCCGCGTTGAAGAACGTCGTCTTGCCCGTGTTTGTCTTACCTATCAAACCGATCTTAATCAACCGATACCCCTTATCACCAGATTGTCGCCGCTGAGAGAAAAACCTTCCCCGCCCCTCCACCCTCTCAAGCCCCTAAGATGGGCGGGTAGAGTCAAGCCTAGGCGTGTGTATATTCAAGTCCACCAAAATAATCTCTTTGATAACCCATAAATACGGCTCCAAATATAAAGTTGTTGCGAATGCCCACCATTAGCCCATTCATCATCTACATACTTCGAAAAAGCGCATTCATCATCGCCACATTCATCGTCTTCCTCCTAGTGATATTCGCGCTGCCGAGAGCCATCCCGGGCAACCCAGTCGCGGCGTTACTTACACAGATCTTCCAGCAGGCCCAAGCGAACCCAGACACAGTTAAGGCTGTTTATCGGAAATTCCTCGAGGAGTTTGGACTAAACAAGCCGCTACACGAGCAGCTTTTCGACTTCCTCTCCCGCTTGATGGTGGGCGATATTGGAACCTCAATCGCGTTCTATCCAAGAAAGGTTGCCGAGCTTGTCGCGTCTTATCTCCCTTGGACCCTGGGGCTTCTAATTCCAGCTATTCTTGTTGCTTGGGCTCTTGGAAACCTCTTGGGAGCGTGGGCGGCCTACAGAAGGAGGACGCGAGTTGACAATGCTCTCCTCCCAGTCTTCCTCGTGCTTTCACAGGTCCCCTACTACTGGCTCGCCATGATTCTACTCTATGCACTCGCGGTTATGGCACGCGTATTCCCCGTGGCCGGAGCCTATCCAC
>JAVYLC010000062.1:0-5826 GCA_038741355.1 Nitrososphaerota archaeon | reverse complement strand
TCGACGAGGCCCACCTAGGCTATAGACCCTTCAGCTTCAAGAAGGTGATTGAGCGGTTCCATCCCGACGTTGTAGTCTTCGGCTATGATCAAGACAAGATTCGCGGCGAGTTCATGAGAGAGGTGGCGAGGGAGGGATGGAGGGTCAGAGTGGTTAAGGCGCCTAAAATGTCCTCAGCAAAGCTTAACAGCTCCTCCAAGGTTCTCGCAAGGATAGCCAGATTACTGTCGATCAAGAGACTGAAGTTGTGTTAGGGGCGTAAACCAAATACGCTCTTCTCGAGGCTTATTGACTCGAACGCGAGCCCCAGCTTTTTCGCATATCTGTACGCCTCAAGTATCTCCTCACCCGTCGGCCTCCGTGCGATTTCGCTGTAGCGCGGATCGAACTCAGGGCTTAGAGGGTCTGCAAAACAGTCAGGGTGATACTGGTCCATAACGTTGACTGGAGTGTCAGGCATGTTCTCCGCTATCCACGATAGCACCTTCTTAGTGCAGCACTCGACATGGTTGGGCATGACCAGATGCCTAATCACTATGTCCTCACCCCAATCGTAGATTGTCTTGTGGTTGGTTGAGACGGTCTCCCAGTACCATGGGGTCCTCGCGAGCTTTATGGAGCAGGAGTTACTCCCGAACTTGAAGTCTGGGAGCCAGATGTCTACGAGCTCCCTCAATATCATGAGTGTCTCGCTGCTCATATACATGTTTGAGTTCCAGAGTATGGGTGTGTTTAGCTCTCCGTCGTAGAGATACTGGGATGGCTCGAGCCTCCGCCATCTGAGTGCGTCAGGCTTCATCATCCACAGGTAGGTTAGCTTGTCCCTCGTGGGCTGGACGCTGCCTAGTAGGGATATGGCCTCGACTATCGTGTGGAGGTGGATTGTGGGCTCTCCCCCGACCAGGTTTATGTTATGGCAGCCTTCAGTCCTCAGCTCCCACATTATCATCGCTAGCTGGCTGGGGTCTACGACAAGCCCGTTATCTTTGTCCTTGCTTATGTCTCCGTTTTGGCAGTTGCCGACAGCAAGGAAGTTTGCCGTGTAGGTGTGGCAATCATCGTCTACCTCGAGATTGTATACAGGACCACTATAGTTCATCCGTGCCACATGGTTCAAAGGAACGAGCACATAGTCTCTCAGAAACCTGTACCTAACGTGACGGGAATCTTTCCAACTTTTCTTAGCCATTCTTTCTAGGTTGACTTTCACGTGGTAGAGAGTTGATTGACTTACTGGTCTATCTCCTATCTTTTTTTCTGGAGCAGGCTCATATCTATTGAAGCTTGGCAGGTGACCCAAAATAAGGTACAGAGCGTACAACCCCATCGCGAGTTCCAGCGAGACCATGTTTGCTGATATGTAACTTGTCCCCTTCGAAGCGGTAACGCATCCGTCTCCTCTGTTATAGGCAACTAGGAACGATTCTATTATCTCGGGAAGGGAGCTGAAAAGGAAGTACGGAACACGCTTTTCGTAGCAGTTCGAGCCGCACAATTCCTTGAAGAAAAGAGAAAGTGATGTTTTACTTAACTCGACGGCCAATGTAGTCTCCCTCTCAACAATTACTGGATCAAGACCGAAGATCTCTTTAACAAGCTTGGACACTCTTTTAACGATATTCGCTTCGCTTTTTCCAAAGCTGAAAACAACTTTGTACGATGATGGTCTATCATTATACTTAACTACATGACCCTCGGCACAATAGTATCCAAGAAGCTCTGCGAGATCCTTAGTAACTTCCAGCCTAGCTGGAATACCGGGCTTCTTCTCTGTTTTCATTCTAACCCGTCCATCTTCAACAACAATAGAATTTAGGCGAACGGGTCTCGGAAGACCATGTCTCCTAACCTTAGAGGCAAGGCTTCTCACGTATGCGGGGTGATAGCCTAAAGCTCCGGCCACCTCTCTAGATGTGTAGCCCGAATTTAGCATCGTGATTGCCTGCTTCATTACGGGCAACCTATGTCGAGCACGAGTGAGATAAGTGGAGCCAGCTACAGTTCTGGATAGGATTTCTCTTATGTCTAAGACAAAAGTCTTAGAGCGTGGTACCTTTGGTCTAGGTATGAGCAAAAACGTATTAGCCTGCAATTCGGCAGCCCGCATTTTCACAACCCTGTCTTCGCCCTGAACGTAAACGAGGACTTGGTGTTCAGGGGTTAGCAGAAGCGGCGGCGCGTAGAGGGGTTCTAACAGAAGAATCTCGCCATCATAATAATGCTTAAAGATCTTGGTGACTTTCACCTGTCGGCCATCATGGGCATATACGTAGAGATCTTCGGGAAAGGCTACACTTCCCTCTCCGAATCTATGACTGACGGCCCTTTCGTAGAGTTCTTCAATTTTGACAGGGCCTTTAGTAGTGAACACGTAGCTGTCTGGATGGAGGCAAAAACTGCACCTCATGTTGCAGGAGGTGAAGAATATAGTCCCCGAGCCCCTAACCCCCCTTATTGGGAGCTCCTCGCCTAGGTGGTGGAAGTATGAGCTTACGCGCGAGATTTGGTCGAGCATACAGGCCCCCCTCTTCGAGCCCTCACTCCTATCTACCCTGCAGCCCCACCTGCAGAAGTTGCAGTGCCTCAACATCCTCTTCACCAGCTCGACTTTCAGGTCCATGAAACTCTTGCTAGTTCTCTCAAGCTCTCCAAGAGCTAGCTCGCCTTTCTTGATGCTTGTGCGGGTCTGCTCGAAGGTTTTCGCCGCCTCCCTGTGTGCATCCCAGAGCTCCTCCTCGCTGGCGCTGAAATCCACATCGACCGGTATCCTCCGACATATCAGATATTTTGCAGGCATCCTGTTGGTCGAGACTGCCAGATACCATGAGAGCCTCTTTAAAACGCGCTCATCACGCCAAATCCAGAGTGTATCAAGCATTCCTCTATCAGAACTATCTTGAGAGAGGTTTAAAAGACTTGTTTAGCTACAAAAACCCAAATCATAGGCGACTTTCAGGCTTTAGCTTTAAATCAGCTTATCGAGCTATTCCCAGGGTATGAGGGTGCGGGGGTTTGGGGGTGTGGGCGAGATTGGGGGGAACAAATTCTATATCGAGGCCAGGGGAGAAGGTATATTCATCGACTTCGGCATAAGCTACGCTTCTAAGAGGCGCTATTTTGGATTCTTTCTGAGGCCTAAAAAGTTCTCGCTACTAGCCTCGCTAATAGCGTCCGGCTCTATCCCTTTAGTTAGAAACCTCTACGACAGAGAGCTCTTCGACCCCACCGGCCTCACAAGTGAGGCCCTTCGTAAGGCCCCCGAACTTAACGTGCAGGGTGTAGTAGTCAGCCACCCCCACACAGACCACATAGGCCACGTCTCACTACTGCGAAAAGACATCCCCATCTATCTCGGTGAAGGAAGCTACGAGATAGCGAGGACGAGGGAGCTGACCAAACCCGCGAGGACGATAGAAGATAAAATATTCGTCGATGGTGAGAGGCTGGTCCACCTCTTCAGGACGGGCAGCAAGGCTCGGATCAGCTCGTTCGAGGTGATTCCAATACATGTGGACCACTCGGTTCCTGGGTCTTACGGCCTTATAGTGCACTCGCCGGAGGGGAGTGTGGCATACTCAGGTGATCTAAGGCTGCATGGGCCTAAGAGCATGTTTACAGAGGAGTTTGCAGAGACCATCGCCTCACAGGGTGTCGATGTAGTAATGATGGAGGGAACTCGGGTAGGTGAGGAAGACCAAGTGACGGAGACTGATGTGGAGAAGAATCTCATCCGCAACATCGCAGAGAGGAGAGGGCTAGTAGCAGTGCTCACGGGCCTCCTAGACTATGACCGCTTCCGCTCTATCGTCTCTGCCTCCGAGGCAGCGGGAAGAACGGTCCTTGTCTCGCCTAGAATGGCTACGATGTTGAATACCTTTAGGAATCTTGGGGTCATGCCTGTGGATTTCCTCCCAGGTAGGGGCAGGGTGGAGGTGCTGGTTGAGAGGAAGGGGAGCGGTTTGCTGGATAGGCAAGACTACCACGGCTGGGAGAGAGAATACTTGGAGAACCTCTTGGACAGGGGTTTGCCGGTGCTAACAGACCTAGACGTCGCAGCTTATCAGCATAAGTACACAGTCGTCCTTAACTCGCCCGACGACATCTTAGACCTACTACTGATGAGGCCCATCGAAGACTCCCTATTCATCTACTCGACTAGCGAGCCGCACAACGAGGAGCAGGAAATAGACAGAGAGCGGATAGACAACTGGCTCTCAATACTGGGCATGAAGAGCATACAGGTCCACGCCTCAGGCCACGCCAGCAGGGAGGAGCTGGAACATATCATCCGGACAGCCCGCCCCAAGAGGGTAATACCGATACACACCGAAGCCCCGGAACTATTCCAGCCCATTCTAGGCCGGGCTGCCCCTGGCTCAATCCTTATAAACCTCCACCCCAAGACCCCGACCACCATATAAATAGGAAACGACGCCGGTAATACCCGCTGCATGGCGCCCAATAACGCCAGATAAACCTAAAAAGCATCCTTTAGCAGTTTTTAGCGAAACCATGCCACGGGAGTTTGTTGTTGTGGAGTCAAAGGTTAGGGAGCTGCTGCCGGAGGGTATTAGACTGAGCAGTGATGCGCTTCAGGGGCTCGACGCTGTCGTCAGGCAGGCTATTCAAAGGGCAGTGGAGCGCTGTAAGGCAAACAACCGGAAGACGATAATCAAGGAAGACTTCTAGACCACTCAACAGGCCAGGAAACACCAACATTTATCTCTCGAATTTTTGGGCTATATTGTGGGTGATGATAGCGGGTATTTCTGAGCCGTGATGAGGGTACCCGCTCTGACCATCATCAGACCGCCTATAGTTTCCAAAGAGAGACCTATTCACCCAGCTTATCAAGAGTAGCGTTGACAAGGTATAGCAACTATTGCTCCCTGTTATCAGAATGTCTAAATTCACTATACGCGAATGAGGCTTGAAACACCTTCTATACGAGCGTGCCGACATACTGTTTAATGCAAGATTCCGATATGGTGGGAATTAGTCTGGATAAAAATTCAGCGAGAGATTCCTAAAGGTCGTAATAAAACCATCAAAAAGACTCTGCGTGCCGCCAATAGGTTTGCCCTACGGGTATATTGTTGGAACTCTGTCTATATCCTTTACTAGGTCTGCTATTGGTGTGACGAGGTAGAACTCCATGTCAACGAAGTGGAAGAAACCTGCCTGCATAAGAAAATCTCTGGCTGCCTCGGCGCTTGGTGCTTCCAGCAACATAATGCCCTTGTGAGCAGGGTCGAGATGAATATACGGCACAATAAGTTTGACACCAAATTTCTTAGCCACGTTTTCCACCTCTGGAAATATTTTCTTGAACCATTCTCTTGCACCCTTGCTCGCAAGCGGGCAATTCCCGGGAGGGTGTCCCTGCAGTATAACGTATTGGGGCATGTGGGGCTATGGGGTGCATCATATATAAGTCTTGGTTAGAGTGACATTAGGGTGTAGGTTAAAAAGTATTATTAACGTCTCCAATTTAGACAGGTCACGATTTTTGGAAACCATAGCGTCATTTTGAGCTCTGTGTAAGGATTCTTCAGAGTTTTCATATCGCTGGATTTTCTCGCCACCATATCATGTTCAATTGATAGGACAGAGACGTCTTTCTCGTTTAACTCATACTTCAATCTCGACACATACGTCGAGCTTAGAGTAATACCTCTTAATCGAGGCCTCGCCATACTTACTCCTGAACAGCTTAACCACCTTCTCTACACTGTTCTTATCGCTTAACGGTCTCGCCACCACTGTAAGCCGTTTACCACCAGCCGCCAGCTCCATAGATGGATTTAACAAGAGATTCCTATACCA
>JAVYLC010000061.1:0-6181 GCA_038741355.1 Nitrososphaerota archaeon | reverse complement strand
GTGCTGTTTGAGGGGGGTGGGATTTACGCTGTCTTCGACCCCAACCTCTTCTCCAAGCTATCGAGCCTTGCAACCATCTCGCTGCGGAGCGAGGCGAGCCTCTCGTCGAAAGACTTAAACCTCTCGTCGAAGGCCTTGAGCCTGTCGTCTATGTAGACCCTCAGGTCCTTCGTCTCTTCACGTATGAGCGCCCTGATCTCTGGCAGTAGGAACCTAGCAACCCATCCAGGAACCCTCTCAACCACTTTGCCAAACCCAAACATCGGCACCGAGACCATTATTTATCCCTTCATTAACACTAAAAGGGGCTCCTTGGTACATTTCTTAGGATTGGTCTTGAACATTTTAGGTATAGTTTAGGGGATTGGCTGTTCCAAGCTATGGAGAGGAATGAAGGGAAGGAATACATATACCTGAGCATGTCTTGATGTGGCTAAATTTCCACATATTCACCCAACCAGAGAAGCTACACCTGATAACAAGCATAACAAGGGTGACGGGGATGTCTTAACAGAGCCCACGCTAGGCTCCATAACAATTATTAGGCAAGCTGAGGGTTTGATGTTGGGAGTAGGTTTGGCTGTTGACCTTAAGCGGGAGCTGTTGAGGCTTTTGGAGGAGGATGAGGAGTTCCGTTATGCCGTGGCCGGCAGGATAGGGATACTGGAGATACTGAAACGTCTCGACAGGCTGGAGGAAGGACAGAACAGGCTGTGGGAGGAGGTTAGAAGCCTTAGAGAGGGGCAGGAGAAGCTGTGGGAAGGCCAGAAAAGGCTGTGGGAGAACCAGGAGAAGCTTTGGGAAAACCAAGAGAAGATTTGGGAGGAGGTTAGAAGCCTGAGGGAAGGGCAGAACAAGCTTTGGGAGAGCCAGAACAAGCTCTGGCAGGAGGTCAAAGAGCTGAAGAAGGCTTTTCATGGGCTGAGCAGAAAGGTTTCAGCGGGTTTTGCGGAGCTGGGGTCTGCTTTAGGAGTAACATACGAGATGCATGCAGCAGCATACATACAAGTCCTGCTCGAAGAGCTTGGATACCCCAGCGCAAGAGTGTCTAGGGGATGGGCCCTAAAAGACGGAGAAGTTCTGGAGATAGACATGTTCTGCGAAGAACCCCTAGTAGTAGGAGAGGTAACAACCAGGCTCAAGGACGAGAAGGAGATAGAAAGTGAGATAACCAAGCTGCTGGACAGGGTTGAGGCGGTCTCATCAAAATACGGAAGAAAACCTTTTCTAACCATACTATCGGTGGGAATAGCCCCAGAAAACCTGGTAGACAGGCTAAGAGAAGAGACAGAAAAACACGGCATCAAACTAATCCTAGGAAGAGAAATAGAAGAAGCGTTAAGCCTCTAACAAAAACACACAAGAACCACCCAACAATGTACTCCGGCTTTAAGCCTCCACTGCACATCCACATTCTTTAAACTTCTCAATTTCCATGACAATGTCATTGGCATGGCCGGAGCCTCTCCCACAACCAGATGACCTGTACCGTCAACGGCGCTGTCAGGGCCAGGCCCCTCGCCTACATGTGTGGATGTATGGAGGCTGGCTTATCTGATTGTGGTGTTCGGCGTTAGATATGTCTCTCTATGTGTTGGCTCCTGCCTAGCTCAAAGGTCTTAGGTTTAGGATTCCGTGTTAGCTAGAGCCTGTTAGTATGAAATCTTAGTTCAGTAAGCCTGAGGTGAGAAAGACAGTTTAACATATGCTTGCCAACAAATAGACTAAAGACAGCTGAGAAGCGGGTCAAGGTATGGGCAGCCTTAACATGCGGTGTTCCACAGCGTGACAGGTTAGAGGCTCCAGACTTGTAAAGGCTGAAGACGGACACTATCCTCATGTCTGGATATAAGCCGAGTCCGGCCGTAGGGCTTCAAAGAATAAATGGTTTAGGGATAGAAGTGGGGGGCTCTGTTAACTTAAGACATCTACATCACCACTCCAGTGGTTATCGCTGTTTCAAACTGTTTTCTCCACTTTGCCTGATGTCTCCCTCCAGCACCCCATCCCAGTTTTCTCGCTTATCCAGGCGAGGAAGATGTTTCGTAGGACCTCTGCATCGCTGTTCCCCATCTTCCCCTTAAGCTGGCTGATACACTGGTACTGCTCGTCCGTGAGGGTGACTAATACGTGCTTTACCATCTCACCTAATCTGTGGTGTGACTGGTTTTTAAGGGTTTATAGCAGATTTATAAGACTATAATAATGGCCTAAACTATCGCAACCGGGTTAACGGGGCTGGCAGTTGCCCCGCGGACCCTTATCGGGCAGCATATGAATAGGAACTGGTAGACCCTATCCCTTGAGAGCTCCTCCAAGTTGAGGTTCTCAAGAATGAATACCCCCTTCTCGACTATGAGGTGTTGGTGGACTGGCTCTTCGTGGGGGGTGTCTGGCGGCTCAGCCTGAATCCTCTCGACCGAGGGCGTATCACCTCCAACTAGGACAACCCTCCGTTCAGAGAGCCACTTCGCAACCTCCAAAGATATCCCCGGCATCGGCGGGCCAATGTATCGCCTGTTGTCCCGCCCCCAAAGCCCTCCCCAGCCCGTCCTAAACAGCACCGCATCACCCTCAGAGGGCTCTCTTAGGCCCTCAAACGTGAGAGCTTGGAGCACGTCATCCACAGTGATTGAGTAGTCGTCGGGTAGGATGTTTCTTCCTTTGGAGGCGGCCACGTCTAGGAGGATGCCCCTAGCGACTATCGGCTGAAAATTCTCGGCGCCCAGCTTCATAGTCCCTCTCTCCGATTCAACCTCGTCAACGACCACTCCGCCGTAGAGCCGGTTCCCTGTCGAGACATGGTTTAGGGCGTCTACATGCGTTCCTGTGTGGTCTGACATCTCCAGCCTAATGTTCATAGCGCCGAAGCTTCCACGCCATATCCGCAAAGAGTCTTTCACCCGTCGGAAGGTGGAGTAGAATAGGGGGCCGTGGAAGGGGTGCGTTGGAGCGCTCTCGTCTAGAATCCAGCCTAGCTGGTAGATGCGGCCACTCTTCACAAGTGAAAACGACTGAGCAACTTTAGACTCAGATAGATACTCTACAGCACCGTACACCATTTAGACTCGATTATCCCTTCTCCAGCACTCCTATATTTGATTTAAGTAACTTTTGGGCATGAATGTGAAAATGTTATTGGGAGCTTCGAGATTGTCTAAGCGTGGTTGACTTCGGGTATCATGTCCTGCCGGAGTGGTTTAGCCCCGAGAGGATCATAGAGGGCCTAGTCATGGCCGAGGAGGCCGGCTTCGCGATAGGATGGATCAGCGACCACTTCCACCCGTGGTTCGACGAGGGCGCCTACTGCAGCTTCGCCTGGACGATACTCTCAGCCACCGCCGAGAGGACCAAAGGGATAAAACTAGGCACCGCCGTTACTGCGCCAATTCTCAGATATAATCCTGCAATCGTCGCCCAGGCGTTTGCTACGATGGATCACCTCTATCCCGGCAGGGTCATCCTAGGCCTCGGGACTGGAGAGGCACTCAACGAGGTCCCCGTGGGATGTGGTTGGCCCAGCTTTAGGGAGAGGCTTGAGAGGCTTGAGGAGGCTGTACAGATAGTCAGGCTCCTCTGGAGAGGTGGGTTTGTGGATTTCCGCGGAAAATACTATAGGCTGCGTGGTGCCAAGCTGTACACCCTCCCCAAGTCGAGTATTTCCATTTACATAGCCGCGAGTGGCCCCTCAACCGCTTATCTAGCTGGAAAGCTGGGGGTTGGACTCATCACGCTCGCAGGCCTCGGCATAGACTGGCTGAGGGATAATGTCCTGAGAAGCTATAGGCGCGGGCTGGCAGACTCGGGGCTGACGCAAGCGAAGCCGAGCGTCGCGTGCGAAGTCATATGTTCATATGACGAGGATGAGGCGAAGGCCTTGAAGAACTGCTGGCCATTCGCAGCAACACTTTTACCGTTAATCTTCAGGGCGAACGTCTATGACCCGAGAGAGATTGAAAAATACGGCTACATGGTCCGCGAGGAGTTGATAAGGGATCGTTGGATCGTTTCTCCTAAGCCTGAGGACCACATAGAGAGATACTCAAAGCTTGCCGAGCTGGGCTTCACCCACATAGAGATCGTCGACATAAGCCCCGACCATAAGAAATTCATCAAGTTCTACAAAGAGAGGATACTCCCTCACTTCCAGCCGTCCCGGTAAAACCGGGCCTCCACCAATAGCCGTATTTTTCTACCATGCCCCACCCCGGCGACTAATTTAAATTCGGACGCTTCAATTAGGCTTAGTATGAGCGGAGAGGAGAGACAGGGCGCGGAGCCTAAGGCCGAGGAGGAGCTGAGGGTGGCGCCGGGCAGCTTCGTTGAGCTTGACCTCCTAGTCAGGGTGAAGGATACGGGCGAGCTGGTGGACTCCACCATCGAGGAAGAGGCCAGAAAGGCCGGCTGGACAGGCGGAAACTTCAGGCCTAGACTGACGATAGTGGGAAAGGGGTATCTGCTAAAGCCTGTCGAGGATGAGCTGATCAACATGAAGGTCTCAGAGCACAAGGTGTTTGAGCTCCCCCCGGAGAGAGCCTTTGGGGCGAGAGACCCCTCCAAGGTCAGAGTCATACCTCTCAGGAGGTTTAAGGATGTGGACCAGCCACTCACACCCGGGATGCGGGTAATAGTGGATGGGCGTGAAGGATATATCCGTAGCATAGAGTCTGGGAGGGTTCAGGTAGACTTCAACCACAGACTCGCTGGAAAGACCCTTGTCTCGGAGGTCTGGATAAGGAGAATCTTGACAGAAGACAAGGACAAAATCTTAGGAATAGTGAAGATGCTACTCCCCGAGGCAACAGACGAGAACACACACGTAGAGGTGAGTAAGCCTGAAGTGTCTATAAGACTTCCCAAGGAGAGCCGCACAGCCTCGGGAATACAGCTTGTAAAACAGTCAATTGCCCGGGAGGTATTCCAAAATATTGAGGGGGTAACAAAGGTTACCTTCATAGACGAGTATCTGAAGGAGGAAGGTTAGCTTTAAAACTGAATAATACCGATTCTCCGGCTGATGGATATGGCGTGGATGGGTACTCTCTTGCTACTCTTCTTCGGCGTCCTAGGCGTTGGAGTGGGCTTGATACTTGGGGGGTACCTGGCGGGGGAGAGGCTCTACGTCTATTTTGGAGTGACTGCCGCGCTCCTCTCAACCATCCCCCTATTCCTCTCAGCCATTCTAGGCGGTTCTAAAACTGCCCAGACTTAATCGTCTCTAGAAGCGAGATAGCAAGCCAGAGCTGGGTCCTAGCAAAGCTGGGAATATTGCTGTCTGAGATGATCTCTTCTATTTTCTCGATGGCGTTTGCTGCCCTAACGGCTGGCGAGTACTTCTCGTTGAAGAGCTCCTGGGAGACCTCCTTAACCGTCCTCCTTACATTGCGGGGCATTGTCATATCATTGGCAACCGCCTCTAATATTTGGACAATCCTCTGGCGTTTCTCCTCCCAGGACGAGCCAGACATATTCCAACACTATCAGGCATCAGGCAAACCCATTATATAAGCATAGACTGGCCACGAACAACGCGATGAAAAAGATGTTATCAGTTAAGGGCTTTATACTCGACTGACAGAACTACTCTTGAAGTGAATACAATAGTCGATGAGGTGGAGAATGCTCAAGACTTTGACTCCATCCTCCGCGTGGTTAAACGCGTAGTTGAGGAGAGATTAGGGATGCGGAGGGCTGGACTTATGCTGATTATTGCCGATGCACCGCCGGGTATATTAGCGTATCACGAGGTAGGCTCCAACGCCATTTTTGTGAATAGGAGGCACTTGGAGGGATGGATGGCCGGCAAATCGAGAACTGAGACAAATTCATACGTCTTCGTAGTCCTCCTCCACGAGTATCTCCACAGCCTAGGAATCTTGGATGAGGTTGAGGTTAGGAGGCTAGTCAGGGCTCTGACCCAGGAATACTTTGGGCCAGATCACATCGCAACTAGAGTTGCGAGCGGCGAACCCGCGATTGGCAGAGAGTTTATACAGGGCGTCTACCTGGGAAGGCCTAGAGAGCCAGTCTTGGTCAAGGATTTTGACACAGAGAACCTAAGCTATATAGGTTGATCAAGCACTCTCTCAATCTCTCCTATCAGGCAGTGCCTCCGCGCACCCACCACCTCTGCCTCCACAAATCGGCCCAAGAGCTCGGAGCCACTTGCTCGGGGGAAGGC
>JAVYLC010000060.1:0-7317 GCA_038741355.1 Nitrososphaerota archaeon | reverse complement strand
AATACATGCCTTTATTGCTCTAAACCATCTTGACAGGCTGAGGAGTGGGTGAGGACACGATAACACTCTACACGTCCAGAGTGGACAGGAAAATGGTTTCTGAAAGCCTTACCTACTTAGGTATTCAACACATAGCCACTAGAGACGGTTTCACAGTCCCCAGACAGCTTATCTTGAGAATGGGGCTTCCGATTGTACAGGAGCAGGATGGTATGTGAGGAAAGAGGCTTGATGAGGCTTAAACTACCCAGAACAGCTTGGCAGTCTTTAAACATACCAGATAAGGGAGAGTATATCGGTGTTATTAGGGGGAGATACGACATTACAGCAGGATGGAGGTTGAGAATACCAAGTATGTATAAATCGCTGTTCTATTTAGAGGCTAATGAGGGGAGAGAGGTTAGAATATTCCTATGGGTTGAGGATGGAATACCGTGTTTCAGCTATGAAGAAGATGGGGAGCCTTTATTTATTCCATCGGGCCGTCAGCCACAGTATGAGAGGGGAGAATGGTATTGTAGCAGATGCTGTCAGACCTTCTCCAACAGGGATAAATGCCCCAACTCCAACAGAGTATTAAGGAAAAAACCAAGAAAAAAGAGTGTCCCAGAGTTTTTAACAATAGATAGTTGACTACAACGATCCCAGAGAGCTTATCAAGAAGGGCAGGGAGGCCGTGGTCGTGGTCATCTGGTTCATGATAGGTTTCGGCGCCGGACTGGCTGCGGTAAGGCTCTGGAAATATGTTCTGATAGCTTTGGTCATAGCTTTTCTGGCGCCGTTTGTTCTGTCAGCCTTTCCCGGAGTCTCCCCGCCTCTCACCCCTGAAAAAATGCTTGACGCTGTAGTGAAAGCATTAGACTTTCTAGCGTCGTTGATAGCGTCAACCCCTACTCTTTCTTAGGTTTTCTTCTCGGAGCAGTAGCTGTCTCCGTCCGCGGCTTATTCAGGCGATGATATACGCTTAAATCAAGGAGGAATTCTCGTCCTGCTGGAGTGAACGGAGACGAAATAACTGTAAAATATTTGGCGGAGAGTGGTAGAGTTAAGCGGTACGTCTTCAAGCCGAGTGGGAGAGTTAGGTGGGTGGTGGTTGGGAGGGAGCGGGACTATCTGCTCCTCCCAGAGGCGCCATACTGCAGCTGTGACGACTTCTATTTCAGGGTCCTACACAAGCAGAAGCCGAGGTGCTACCATCTAGACGCCCTAGAGATTGCGCGGAGGGAGAAGCTATACGAGGAGATCGAAGAAGAAGACTCTTGGTATGACAGGCTAATGAGCGAGTGGACCAGCGACCAGCCCTAAAGAGGAGCCTAGACAACTACTTGCTCAATCAGGGCATCTACTTCGCGGCGACAGGGGGTTGAGCAATGTTCTCAAACTCTTCAGGTATCGCCTTAGAGGTGGCAATCTCCCTAAAGACTAGGGCGCTAGGCCTAGCGAACCTTTTCTTAGACGATAGGTCAACCTCGAAGAGCCCAAACCTCATACTATATCCCTTCGCCCACTCGAGGTTGTCGGTGAGATTCCAGTGGAAGTACCCCCTCAAATCCGCGCCCTCTTTCTTGGCGAGGTATATCTGATAGAGGTGTGAGACAATGAACCTTGGTCTTAGACGGTCTTCAGAATCTGCACACCCATTCTCGGTCACGTAGATGGGCAGCCGATAACGGTCGTAGAGTTTTTTTGCTACATGATAGAGACCCTCGGGGTAGACCTCCCACCCGAAATCACTGGCCGGCCTCCCATCGAGCGAATAGGCCCTGGGTTGGCAGCCATAGCCATAACCACTGACAATCCTAAACCCTGTGGGCAGCGCACTCTCAGCCTTCACAACAATTCTGGAATAGTAGTTGAGACCTATCCAGTCAAGCCTATTTCGAGCCTCATCGACAACCTCCCCACCCACAAGCCCCTTCACAGCGGCGTCATATATCGCAACGTTAAACTCGAAACCCCTATCCGCCGCGGCCTGGTCTTCTCTTTTTAGCGGCGTCCAGTGGGCCACAGACTCCACCACTCCGACAGGCTTCCTAGAGTAGCTCTTTACAGCGTCATAGGCGACTGTATGAGCCATCTCGAGATTTTTGATGACCGTCATGTAGGTCTGGAGGTCAAGATATCCTGGCGGGAATCCAGAGTTTACTTGGAGATAGCCTGCATTGGCGATGACCAAAGGCTCGTTCATTGTATACCACATGTCTACTGCGTCATCTAGGTGGTGGGCTAGAAATGCTGAGAACTTGGCGAATTCTATGACGCACCTCTCGTCAACCCAGCCTGATGGCGCCCGGTCAGGCCCAAGCTTCCTCACCTTGATGGGGTCGTGGAGCCAGAGCGGCAGAGACCAATGGAAGAGATTCGCGATTACGAGACCGCCCCTACTCCTCCAATCGGAGAGTATCTCCCTGTAATGGTTTAGCGCCTGCATGTCAGCCAGCTTCTCGAGCTCCTCCAGATGCCTCCTCTCAACTAAGACTCGGGTTATGACCCCACCACTCCTCTCCGCGGGGACCCTAACATCAAAGGTCGGCCTTGGGAATATCCTAGCCCACTCAATTGTTATCCAAGCCGCATCCATCCCGATGCTCCGAGCCTTCTCATGATCATCTCTGAAAAGCCTCCAGTACCCAGGCCCATTCTCCGGCACGTCTCCACTCACAATCCCAGCCAGTATGTTTTCCGGATCATGAAGCCAAGCAACCCAGTCGGAACTGAACGCCGAGCTCGGGACACCCATCTCGTGCTGTACACCGACGGTTGAAAAACCAAACTTAAACTCAGACCCCAGAGAATACTTCGCACACACCCAAAAACACCCATTCGCAGGCATATAGCAGTATCTCTCGGGTGAGAGTTTTGGACAAATTTAAAAATAAGGGGTGCAAACTTCTCTCGCGCATGTCTGATGAGGAGCTAGAGTGGATCGACGCAATAGTGGTTGGGTTCGACGAGGAGGAGAGGATACTCGCCTCGCCCACCTCTCCCATAGAGCCCGCCCGGCTCACCGCCTTTGTCGGTGAGGAGGTGCTCTACGAGGACTACAATGGCAATCCATGGAGAGGTAGGATAGTTGATAGCGCTGGCGACGTGGTCGTGTTAGTCTTCGGTGAGCAGGGCTCAAGGGGGCTGCCTCCCGGCCTCGGTCAGGGAAGCTTATTGAAGCTTCCCTCCAAGCCTCTGAAAAAATAGAGAAGCCGCCAATTATCTGCAGGCCTCTCTTTAAACATTTTAATATTCTCCGATGAAAGGGGCTTGTTGGTCGGAGATTGAGGATTTTTAAGAATGAGGAGAAGCTATCGCCCGAGTATGTGCCGCCGAGACTGCCTCATAGGGATAGGGAGCTCAGCCTCCTCGAGACGTTTTTCTCCAGCTACATGATGGGAAGGCCCGCCGTCTCGGTTAGGGTCTTGATAGTTGGCGCTGTAGGGACAGGTAAGACTGCTTTGAGCAAGCTCTTCGGCCGCAAGCTCGAGGAGTCCAGCAGCCTAGCTAGATACATCCACATAAACTGCAGGATACATACAACACTCAGCTCCATCCTCAAGAAGATAGTTGAGACGCTCGGGGCGCCGATCCCGGCACGCGGACTCGCCGCGGAGGAGCTAGGAGCTAGGATAGTGGATCTTCTAGAGAGGAAAAGGATGCTCATAGTTGTCGGGCTTGACGAGTTTGACGGTTTTCTACACTCGGACCCGAGGGGTGTCTACACTCTCCTCCGTCTGGGAGAGGAGGCTGATAGGGAGGCCAGAATCTCAATCATAGCGATCAGCAGGAATGCTGAGATACTGGAAGAGATGGATGAGAGTGTGAGGGGAGTATTCCAAGCAGGTGTGATTTACTTGGAGGAGTATGACCACAGACAGCTAGCCGATATTGTGGAGTATAGGTGCTTAGAGGCTTTCTACCCCGGCGTCATGACCGAAGAGGCCAAGAGCCTTATCACGGACATGGCATCGGAGAGAGGTGATGCTAGGTATGCTGTGGAGCTCCTCTGGAGGGCTGGTAAATACGCGGAGAATGAGGGCGCTACAAAAGTTGTCCCCGAGCATGTCAGGAAGGCAGCCGCAAGCATATATCCCTCCATCAGGAGAGAGGTTCTCACATACGTCTCGCGACACGAGAAGCTCCTGCTTCTGGCAGCTGCCCGCCTTCTTCTAAGTAGCGGCAAGTCACATATCTCCTCCACCGAGCTCTATCAAGCATACAAGGTTGTCTGCGAGGAGTTCGGGGCTCCCGCAAGAGCCTATACGAGGTTTTGGGAGCATATGCAGCACCTAGAGGACCTTGGCCTGATTAGGGTCAAGATAGGTAAGGGAGAGTCGCATGGGAGGAAGAGTTTCATAACACTGCCTGGGATCCCCGCATCGATTATGGTTAGGGAGATCTCCGCGCTACTCGCTTCTGCCGAGGGCGAGTAGCCCTCTCGCGGGGGGGCGCGGCCTTAGCAGTAGGGGCTGCCTCAGATAATGGTCGGCCACCAAGACCAATTAAGGCCTTGACCTCCTCGTCCGTCAGCCCAAAATAATGCGCAACTCCTCTCTCACCCTTCCTGAGCATCTCCGCTAGGAACGGGAGCATCTCACTGGCAGCCTTAGCTCTCGACATCTTAGTCTTCGCAGCAACCTTTGCTAGCGCAGACTGGATTAGCATCCTCTGCCCCCTAGTCTGCTGCATAAACCTGATCGTTGAGGGAAACTCAAACCTCATGCCCTTCTCCCCATACATGTGCTTCACAACGCCGGGGCCGGCCCCTAGTAGTGGGGCGACATAGCGTAGAAGCTCCCACCTCTGAAGCCTCTTGACCCTAGAGTAGTGTAGGTCAGCATCAGCCAGTAGTTTGAAAACATCAGCAACGGCCTGAGGATTACGTATTTGGTTCAAGACATTATCGTACACCCAAGTGATTATGTCTTCAATCTCCATGTCAGAGCCTTGAACTGATGCCCTGCCCGATGCGGCCGAGGTTGATCCGAAGATCTCTGCCAAGACTTCGAAGGAGGTCTTTTGCCTATCCCTAAGCCCAAGAGTGGCTAGTAGAGACGCATCTTCGCCCCTACGCGAGGTGAGGATTTGGGCATCGTTTATCGCGCTCCTCATGTCGCCTTCGCTGCGCTTCGCTATCTCGGCCAAAACCTCCTCATCAAGGTCGACTCCTTCCAACTCTAGTATTCTCTTCAGGTGAGAGACTATTTCTCGCTGCCTGAGCTTGTTAAACTTTATCATTAGGGCACCCTCCCTCAGCGGCGCCAGCCTGGGGCTCCAAGGGTCGTTGGCAACCATTACGATGGGGGTTCGCGTCGACTTTATTATCGAGGACAGAGTGGCTATACCTCCGGCAGCCTCCCTTCCAGCAATCCCGTCAACCTCATCCAGCAGTATAACCCTCTTCCTAGTTCCACCTAGAGTAGTCTGCCGCACAGACTCTCCGACAATCGTCTTCAGCTTTTCAGAGCTCCTCTCATCACTCGCATTTACCTCAACAACATCGTAGCCATGCTCAGAGGCGTAGGCCAGTACGAGGGATGTCTTGCCGGTTCCTGGGGGGCCGACCAGCAGGGCGGCCTTGGTAGAGGGGTTGCCCCTCTCCCAGCCCCTCATCCACTCCTCAAACTGCTTCTTAGCCTCCTCATTGCCCACCACCTCGGCAACGCGCCTCGGCCTATACTTCTCCGTCCAGGGCAGGCTCAAAGCCTACTTACCCGCCTGGGATACAGAGTATAGGTTTGCCAAGAACATCATGAGCTGCAGCTCTGGGTTCGCTCCCTGGGAGACCCGGAAGTCAACCTCACCTAGCAGCGAAATCAGCTCAAGCTTCTTCTTCTCCGGGATTGAGAGGTAGAATAGGTCGCGGTATATCTGACCAATAAGATCCCTCTCCGAAGCACCATTAACATAGAGTATGACCCTCAACTGTTTTCTTACATCCTCCATCTTGCCGGCCGCGGCCAGCTCCAGTAGACGCCGAACCTCTCCACCCCAGGCAAGCCCGGCCACTTGGAAGACAAGGTTCTCGTCTATTCTCTTGCTGTAGGTTGATGCTGTTTGGAGTAGGTTGATGCATCTTCTTAGATCGCCTTCCGTGACCTCGTAGAGGGCCTCCACCGCCCTGCCCGTAACTTCTAGGCCCTCTTTGGAGACTATCCTCTCTACAGCCTTCCTCATGTGATCTAGCTCTATTGGCTTGAACCTGAAGACTGCACATCTCGACTGGATGGGCTCGATTATCCTGTTGGCGTAGTTTGCTGCGAGGATAAATCTGCAGGTTGCTGAGAACTGCTCCATGACCCTTCTAAAGGCATGTTGGGCGTCAGATGTGAGCTGGTCTGCCTCGTCGAGCAGTAGGATCTTAAACCCTATCCCCCCTATGGGTATGGTCCTGGCGAATCCCTTAACCTTCTCTCTTATGACGTCTATGCCTCTCTCATCGCTTGCATTGATCTCCAGGAAGTGGCCGTCCTCCATGTATCTGCCACCATAAAGGTCGCTGGCAAAGGCATGGGCTGTCGCAGTCTTCCCGACCCCTGGTGGTCCTGTAAACAACATATGTGGAACAGAGTGGGTAGATAGTATCGTCTTGAGACTGTTCACGATTGCTTCTTGGTTGATTATCTCGGAGAGGCTCCGAGGGCGATACTTCTCAATCCACGGTATAGTCTCCTGTAGAGCCAATCCATCACTCAAGGGCCTCACGCCTGTTCATTAGGTTTACTGAACAAAGTCTATGCTAACTTTCGCTGAGGTGTGTAGAGAGCATTATACACTTATTCTTAGACCCGCTCAATCACCATAGAGGGTTAGATGTCCTCGGTAAGTCGCTTCAAAAACACTGATCGGGAGAGCGAGAACAAGTCGAGATCCTGAAGATTTCAGAAAAATCTTGGCTGGTGGCCGGCTTGACGCGAGAGAGAGGATCGTATGAATGGGGAGCGTTCCGTAGACAAGAAACCGAGACCATCGTTGTCAGGCTATTAGCCGCCAGCCAATAGTGGCTATATAGTCAACCATCGCTTATTAAAAACTCTGGGACGCTCTTATTTCTCTTTTTTCTTGGTTTTTTCCTTAATACTCTGTTGGAGTTGGGGCATTTATCGCTGTTGGGGAAGGTTTGACAGCAATTGCTGCAATACCACTCCCCCCTACCATACTGTGGCAGACGGCCAGATGGAATAAACATAGGCTCCCCATCTTCCTCATAGCTGAAACATGGTATTCCATCCTCAACCCACAGGGATATTGTGACCTCTCTACCGTTGTTAGCCTCTAGATGGAACAGCTGTTTATACATGTTTGGTATTCTAAGCCCCCATCCCGCTG
>JAVYLC010000059.1:0-7564 GCA_038741355.1 Nitrososphaerota archaeon | reverse complement strand
CTACATAAGAGACCTCCTAAATCGGACGGCAACGCCAATGTTGAGGTTTTCACTTAGACGTTTCAATCATCCACAAAAGCTAGCCAGCCTTTCTAGGCTGAATAATTTTAAAAAGCTTATGCTCACATAAACAATGCTTATATGTCTGAAGACTATAGGGCAGAATGTATAAGAGCATGAGCGAAGTCAAACCTCTCAAACCCTATTATATTCATGGCACTGATCCATCTGAGCAACAGAGACTGGAGGCTCTGGCTAAGGTGTTGGGTGGAGCTGATTTCCTTCCTCAGCTGGATGCTGGCATGCGGATCTTAGATGTTGGCTGCGGGACGGGGGCAATCGCGCGGGAGGTTGCCATTCAAGTGGCTCCTGAAGATTTAATCGGCCTCGACTTTCAGGATGTTCAAATAAGAACTGCTAGGCGGTTAGCGCGGAGTCGGGATATTAGGAATGTATGTTTTGTGCAAGGCGATGCAAATACTTTGAGTTTTCGGAACAATTCTTTCGACGGGGCTTATTGCCGCTTCCTTCTAGAACACGTAGCTAACCCCCTCATAGTCTTGCAAGAGATGTCCCGCGTGGTTAAACCGGGTGGCTGGGTCTGTGCCTATGAGTGGGAAAATGGATGCTTTATAATCTACCCGGAGTCGCCCGCCATCGAACGTGTATGGCACGGGATTTTCATTTTTCAACGTTCGCGTGGCGGTGATCCTTGGGTGGCGCGGAAACTTTATGGATTGTTTCTACAGGCCGGGCTTAAAGACGTGAGGGTGGAAGGCCGTGCGTGGACTATTACTTCCGATGAGAGGGAGAAACTACAGCTATGGGTGAATGGCTCAAAGGAGATTATCCGTCAGACACTACAAGGATTATTGGATGAGCATTTAGTTACCCAAGAAATCTTGAAACAAGCAGATGGGGAGTTTGAAACCCTTATGAAAAGTTCAAAGACCTTCGTTTTCCACGGATTTTGTCTCGCGTTAGGTAAAAAGAAATATTAAGAGAGAGATGAAAAAGGTTGGGAGTTGATGGTTGGTGGTTGAAGAAGGTAGAGCATTCAGGGACGCTGAGAAAGAGGACTTAGTGTTAAAGAATTTAAAGCATGAGTTTATCGATTACGCCACAAGTAATCTCCCCATCAATATTTAGCTCATGAAGTCACTCTTTATCTCTCTTCTCCAATAACCCTGTGGAGATTACTGTTCTTCCTTCCAAGTTTCCGATATAGATATAAACATAAGCCCTCTCACACTCTCCATTCTCCATAAATATAAATATATCCATAACTTTTCTAATAAACAAACTGCTTTCTAGCTTATCGGGATAGAAATCTTCATATTAGCCTAACAATGGTAAAATCTTATCTATATTTTGGTCCTCATACACCTTACCGTAAACATAGCTCCCCTCATGCTCTGCAGCTCTAGGATGTACTCCCAAATCGTATAATTTTGCTTATATTCTACTCCTTCAGACATACCTTATCTCTCCAGTTTTAGTCAAGTTGGGTAAAAATTCGGTCCTCTTCAGAGTTCCATAGACAAAAATTTTATCGACTTTTTCCTTCAACGCGATCGTAACGTAGATTGCTCATACTTTTTCAAAGTACTTGGCAAGGTATTCATAACCCATATTCCGAATATATTCAATTATAAGTTTGTATTCGTAAAAAAGTTTTAGATTGTAGTCAGGCATGGCTTTAATATCCTCCTCTAAAGCCTTTATTACCCTCAGATAAAAAATGAATTCGAAGAAGTTCAGATAATCAGTGAATTTTTCTCATTCCCTTTGTCGAGTCCAGCATCTCCCTTATTTCTATTAAATCTGATTGTACGTAAAAATCACCGAGGACTACTACGTGTAGCATCTAATGATAAAGCTGGACGCAAACTATTAATCCATCACGGCAAACAATATGTGAGAAAGAGGAAGTGCTACCTGCTGGCTCTTGGAAGAAAAGAAGATGTTCAAAGATTTCTAGAGTGGCTGGGGACTATGCCGCATACGATGAGAGAGGCCTACAGGCTCTGGACATTGCGGTTGCTTAGGGAGGCTAACGGTATGCCGATTAGATGAGCTGTTGCCAAGCAATTGAAAGCAGGTTGGACAACCTAAGCGAAATTTCTACAGAGATGGGCAGGAGACGCGCAAAGGCATACTTTGAAAAGTTCAAGAGAAGATGAACACCGGCAAATGGGCAGATAGAAGACCGTTAAAGGCCCAAACCGCCCCCTACCACCACTCTTGATGAAGATATTACAAAGTGGGAGATATGCGCAGAGTTATATTAGCCATATTTGCTTTATAGTTTGGGCATGGAGGCCGCGTCTAGGTCACCCTACAGGATTAGGGAAGACTTTCCTATTTTCTCTAAAATGAGGGGCTCCAAGCCCCTAGTCTATCTAGATAATGCAGCGACGACGCAGAAGCCCAGACGAGTATTGAATGCTATTGTGCTTTACTATTCCAACACTAATGCGAATGTCCACAGGGGTGTTTACGGCATCTCGATAGAGGCGACCGAGCTCTACGAGGGTGTGAGAAGGAAGATAGCAAACTTCGTGGATGCGAATAGTTGGCGCGAGGTCGTCTTCACCAGGAATACCACAGAGGCGATAAACCTGGTCGCATACTCGTACGCCCTCCACAAGATCAAGAGAGGCGGTAAGATAGTTATCACAGAGATGGAGCATCACAGCAACATAGTTCCGTGGCAGCTGGTCGCAGGGATTAAGGGCTTTAAAATCGAGGCAATACCTATCACGATGGACGGCTACTTGGACCTAAGCTCCCTCGACAAATTCTTGAGGGATGCTGACATGCTGGCCATAGTCCACGCATCGAACGTCCTCGGAACTATTAACCCAGTTAAGGAGATTACTAAGACTGCGAAGGAGTATGGGGCAGCGGTGCTTGTTGATGCGGCTCAGAGCGTCCCGCACATGCCTGTCAGCTTCAGGGAGATTGGATGCGACTTCCTAGCCTTCTCGGGGCACAAGATGTTGGGGCCCATGGGCGTAGGCTGCCTCGTCGCCCGTGAAGAAATGCTCGAGTCTATTGAGCCCTTCATGGGGGGCGGTGAGATGATCAGCGAGGTCACTTTGAGTGGATCGAGGTGGAACGAGATACCTTGGAAATTCGAGGCAGGTACACCCAGCGTAGCTGATGTAGTGGGTCTAGGCGCGGCCGTGGAATACCTCAGTGAGATAGGTATTCAATGGGTAAGAAGACATGAAGAGGAGCTGACGCAGACAGCCCTCCAAGAATTCTCAGAGATTCCTCGGCTCAGAGTTATTGGGCCGGAGTCCGTGAAGGACCGATGCGGCCTAGTCTCCTTTCTGCTAAGCGATATCCACCCCCACGACTTGGCAGAGTATCTTGACAAGTCGTTCAATATAGCGGTCAGAGCGGGGCACCACTGCGCTATGCCCCTCCACACAAAGCTAGGCCTTGCAGCAACCACGCGGGCCAGCTTCTACATATACAACACGAAAGAGGAGGTCCAGCTTCTAGCAGAGGGCCTAAGGCAGGCTCTGAAACACTTCAAGGCCTAGATATCTACAGTGAACATGGTCGTAGTGGAGTTCATGTTTATCTCCGTGAGAAGCCACAGCTTCCTGAAATAAGAGTTGAAGAAATCGCCTCTAGCATCCTCACTAACACCCACAATCACATCATACATGCCGAAGATCTCATACGCCTCAGTAACATACTCGATACCCTGTAGAAACCTGTCCCAAAGCCTAGGCGCCGCCGGCCTCCTAA
Source organism: Nitrososphaerota archaeon (assembly GCA_038741355.1). Classification (GTDB taxonomy): domain Archaea; phylum Thermoproteota; class Nitrososphaeria_A; order Caldarchaeales; family Calditenuaceae; genus HRBIN02. Next base: position 3,799 of record JAVYLC010000059.1, on the reverse strand, counting down.
TCTTGATGAAAGTGTATGCGCACTTCTTTTTAGGCTTGTCGAGCTGCCTCTCGAAGTTCAGGCCCGCCTCGTTTACGATGAGCGTATTTGTGTCGACGATGCCGTTCTGATAAAGCGTGTCAAGAACCGAGTTTATCTGCTCTAGATTGTTAACCTTCACCTTAGCAATGATGTCGGCCGTCCCAAAGGTGAGGTAGGCCTCCTCCACGAACTGGGCCCTCCTAGTAGCCTGAAGACACTCTATAAGCTCACTCCTCTTACCGACGGACCCCAAGATGAAAGCTTTCACATTCTATAGAGGCGGTCTTAGATGCTTTTAAGCGTTTCAATCACAGATATGGCATGTATTAACGTCTAGGACTGGCTCGAGGGTTTTGTGGGCGACGCAGAGGATCCTCTCCCTCCTAAGCCTCTCAAGCCCTTTCTGGATAAGCTCCCTCACAACCATATCATCCTCGCCGCGTAAAATCGCATCGACGATTCCTCCCGCAACCTCCTGCATAGTCATGTTCTCCAACAGCTCCCTCATCTTTCCACGCGCCATCCTCATATAGTTGCTGACCGCCGGCTGGGTTATTCCAAGCGCCTTGGCCACCCGCCTCTGCTGAAAGCCATGATCCCTAATAAGGAGGGTCACTACAGCTGCCCTTAGCAGCGGCAGCATAACCCTCGCCTCGATCTCAGATGGAAGCAGCATCCCCTCTAGACCCTCCTTAATTACACTTCAGATATCTCTTCTTTGATGCCTCTATTTATGATTTGTTAATCTAAACTAATCTGTGCACAATTCTACCTTTGTTACAGTGAATTTGGTCGGATAAGTCTTAAATAGGCCAGTCGTGCGAAGGCAATTGAAGATAGATGGCGACACTAGTTCAAGAGAGGCCAAAAGAGGAGGAGAAGGTCGGGGAGAAGCTAGTCACTAGGACGCGAAGTATCTGCCCAGAGTGCTACCAGGTCCTCCCAGCAGATGTCCTAGAGATTAACGGCAAGATATACATCAAAAAGACCTGCCCCAAGCATGGGGAGTTTGACGAGCTCTACTTCGGGGATGCGGAGATCTATTACAAGTTTGCGAGCTGGCTTAAGGACGGCAAAGGCACGGGGAACCCCGACGTCGAGGCAGCCCGCAGCGTCTGCCCCTACAACTGCGGGCTATGCAGCTCACACCTAAGCCACACAGGCTTAGCCAACCTAGTCATAACCAACAGATGCGACCTACACTGCTGGTACTGCTTCTTCTACGCCGAAAAGGCCGGCTACATCTACGAGCCCACACTCGACCAGATAAGAGAAATGGCCCTAAACCTCAGAGCCGAAAGACCAGTCCCCGGCAACAGCATCCAGATAACAGGCGGCGAGCCAACACTCAGAGACGACCTCCCCGAAATCATAAAAATCCTCAAAGAAGTAGGCGTAGACCACATCCAGCTCAACACCAACGGAATAAGACTCTCCCGCGACTTCGAATACTTCAAGAAACTAAAAGAGGCCGGAGTCAGCAACCTCTACATGAGCTTCGACGGCGTCACACCTAGGACAAATCCGAAGAACCACTGGGAAGTCCCAGGCGTCCTAGAAAACGCAAGGAAGCTAGGCGTCGGCATAGTTCTAGTCCCCACAGTCATCAAGAGCGTAAACGACCACGAACTAGGCGACATCATCAGATTCGGATTCAAGAACATCGACGTCGTAAGAGCAGTCAACTTCCAGCCAGTCTCCCTCACCGGCAGAATGCCCAAGAAGGAGAGAGAAAAATACCGGATCACAATACCAGACTGCATAATCAGAATCGAGGAACAGACAAACGGTGAAATACCGCGAGACGCATGGTTCCCCGTACCCGCCTGCACACCACTAACAAACTTCATAGAAGCCCTAACCAGGACACCAAAATACGAGCTAAGCATACACTTCGCATGCGGAGCAGGCACCTACGTCTTCAAGAGCGGCGATAGAATGATACCAATAACAGAATTCGTAGACGTTGAGGGACTCATAAAGTATCTACAAGAGAAGGCCGAAGAGATCGAGATGGGCAGAAGCAGAATCTGGGTAGGAATGAAAGTACTAGCAAACATCTCAAAATACATCAAAAAAGAAAAAGAACCCGCAGGAATGAACCTCACAAGAATGCTATTCAACATCATAGTACGACACGACTACAAAACCGTCGGAGACTGGCACAGAAAATCACTCTTCGCGGGTATGATGCATTTTATGGACTGTTATAACCATGATGAGGAACGCCTGAGACGGTGTGATATACACTACTTGACTCCTGATATGAGGATTATTCCGTTCTGTTCGTTTAATGTTGTTCCTGCTTGGTATAGGGATAGGATTCAGGCGGTTTATGGGGTCTCTATTGAGGAGTGGGAGAGGAGGACGGGGAGGAGGCTGTCTGACGATTTCTACAAGCGCAAGCTATCGTCGAAACAAACGGCGGTGCCTATGGCGTCTACTAAGACTGCTGGTTTCGGAGGTCTAGGTTCTGTGCCGGTAATTCAGGGCGGCTCGGGGAAGGAGGAAGGATGCGGCTCATCGTGTGGCTGTAGTAGTTGAGAGTTTTTTTCTTTTGTTTCTAGTATTAGCGGAATAATGTTAAAGGCTTGGCGCTGTTTTTCTGAGTAGATTGTATATGGGGTGTAGGGGGGGTCTTCCGCCGTAGTGGGAGTAGTAGAAGTAGCTTGTGCCGTCATCCTAGGGGAGCTTTACGTGTAGAAGTGTTGGCTTGCCCAGCTTGAACCCTTCCACCACGTTTTCCAAGAATGATGCGTAAGTTTGAATGTATAAGCCGAAAGGGCCTTCCTGAACCGTATACCTCATTAGCGCTTTTGTTTACTGGGGACGTGAAATAAATTTTGACTGCCAAGACTTAGACGGGTCTTTAGACCCGTATTAACCCTCGTGTGGGATTAATGTTAGCCTACGTCCACGTATCCTACCCCTGTACCGTGCGAGGGCCTTCAACAAGCTCCATCACTTGTTAATTCATTACTAGTATAACGTCCACTCCATCACCCATATTCATAGATACGAGCTCATAGACATAGTGGGCTGTTAGGTTGTAGGGGGCGGTCTGGGCCTTTAATGGTCTCCTGTCTATCCGTTTGCCGGTGTTCATTTCTTCCTGGACTTTTTCAAAGTATGCCTTCGCGCGCCTCCTGCCCATTTCTGCGGAAATTTCCTTCAGTCTGTCCAGCCGGGTTTTCAAGGGCTTGGCAACAGCCCATCTTACCGGCATGCCGTTGGCCCCGTTTAGCAGCCGTAATGCCCAGAGCCTGTAGGCCTCCTTCGTAGGGTGTGGTATAGGCCCCAGCCATTCTAGGAATCTTCGCACCCCGTCCTTGCTGCTAATAGATACCCTGTAGCCTGTCAGCTTTGTCACATACACCCGACCGTATCTGTCAATGTGTTTGCTTCCAGCGTCAGCGTATGGGACCACTGACAGATTATAGCCGCGCCTTCTTAGTATGTTGGCGACCGATGTTATCAGTTCGCTGTTCGTGTTGGCCAGAACCACAGCGTGGAATTTCGTTGTCGCCTCGCGTGTTATTTTCTCGTTGGCAGCTGCCCATGTTATATATCCTTCGCACGCCATCATCATCGCCAGATAAGCCTTTAGCTCTTCGTCGGTTTTTACGAACTCGGGCACTCTACTATACTTTTTGCAGTCTATGAGGAATCCCCAGTCTGTGAGGTCTAGCCTTACAATCAGCTTCCATTCATAGTAGTCTTCTGTGTATTTACGCGCCCCGAGCGAGACTGTTCCGTGTTCTCGGAAGGTTTTAGCTAT
>JAVYLC010000058.1:0-7999 GCA_038741355.1 Nitrososphaerota archaeon | reverse complement strand
AGTAGTCTAATCTTAAGTCTCCCCGCTGTTCTGAGATAGAGGAAGGCCTCTAGGATGGAGTATACCACCCACGCCGCTAGCGCCGCCCATATACCACCCCTAAAAATCTCGAGAAACGAGAGGATCAGCGCGGCATATGTTACGGCGCCGAGACCCCATATCGCGTTATAGAGTAGGCCTACTGGGCCAAGTCTACTCCTCATAGAGTGCCAGCCCCATCCGCGGAGCAGTATTGAGGCCGGATAGGTAGCGAGTGCGGGGTATAATATAATTGTGGGGAAGAAGAAGACTAGGGCATTAAAGACTGAGAGGAAGTATCCCAGGCTCAGGCTCCTCATTCCTTTCTTTCCCGGCTAGTCGCGGAAATAAATCCTTGTATGGGTCTGATCGGGCTCTGAGATTCTGGAGAGGAGGAGTTCGAAGAACTTCTCCCCATCCACGCTCGTGCAGATTCTTGCATTGCCCCTCTCGCCTTCCTTCGGCTTCACGGCGACGGTGGCTCCTCTGGAGGCGTCGTTGTGGGTGAGGATTTGGACTCTCATCTCGACCGTCTGGAAGATCTCGGGCCTCAAAGCCGCTGCAACCGCTAAGGCATCGTGCACCTCAACCTCTCCAAACCTCTCCAACTGATACCGCATAATCCTCGAGGCGAGCTCCGCCTTCTTCCCCCCCAGCCTCCTTATCTCCTCGTACCTCTTTTTATCGATCTTTACGGATGGGTTTGTAGATACGTCTAGGCCGACGCACGTTATTGGGACTGACGAGTTGAAGACGATATTCGCCGCTTCAGGGTCTGTATAGATGTTGAACTCGGAGAGGGGGGTTACGTTTCCACGCCCATAGGGTGTGAGGTGGTATGCGCCGCCCATGATCACGAGCCTCTTGACCAGCCTCGGCGTTCGGGGGTATAGGGTGAAGGCGAGCGCTATGTTCGTTAAGGGACCTGTGGCGATGAGTGTGACCTCCCCCGGATTTTTCGCGACTGTCTCTGCGATGAACTGTATGCCGCCGGGGCTTGGTGGTTGGTGGGGCCCCGGTATTCCGGTCTCGCCCAGACCGTCTGAGCCGTGTACATGCTCCGCGGTGGAGAGTGGTCTAGCCATGGGCGAGGAAGAGCCATAGTAGACTGGGATCTCGCCGCGCCCAACATATTCTAAGACTCGCCTCACGTTGCTTCCCGTCTTCTCTACCGTAGTATTGCCTGCGACTGCTGTGACACCCTGTATAGCGAGCTCAGGCGAGCTTAACGCCAGCAGCAGAGCCAGCGCATCATCTATCCCGGGGTCCATGTCGAGGATTACCTTCTCCAATCCAGTTTCTCTAATGGTTGTTTGCGGTTGATATGCCTTTGAAGCGGCTTGGGTTTTTATACAAGTATATTCAAGGGTGGATAAGAATGGCTGGTGAAGAGCTGTTAAATCTCAAGCCTGTTCTTGTGAGGCTTGAGGAGTTGCGGGAGCATGAGGAGTATAATCCGGAGCATCTGGAGGAGCTTTTAGCCGAGATCAAGAATGACGGCGTATTGAAGAGGCCAATAATCGCCGACGCAAAGACCAAAGTGATACTGGACGGTCATCACAGGTATAACTGTATGAAAAGGCTTGGCAAGACCCATATTCCTGTATACTTTGTGGACTATTGGAGGCCTGAGATTGAGGTGCTGCCTTGGGATAATAAGCCGCCTGTTACGAAGGAGATGGTTATCAACGCCGGATTGACTGGTATGAAGCTTCCATCTAAGTCGTCGCGACACATGGTTAGGGTGAAAAACGAGTTTCATCATATCACATACATTGAGAGGGAGATGCCTACACCCCTCGATGAGATTCCCTAACAATATCTAAAGGCTTGTGGACTCTTTAAGCTTGGTGGCGAAGCTCCTCAATTGTTCTGAACATTTCGAGGGGTTGCCGAGGTTCTCCTCAACTATCTTCACTAGAGCGCTCCCAACTATGACGCCCTCTGCACCGCCTTTAACTAGGATGGTGACATGTTCAGGGGATGAGACTCCGAACCCTACAGCGACATAGGGCCTCTCCCTCCTATTCTTGACCCGCTCGAGAATCCTCAGGGCCTCTGATGATAGCTCCCTCCTCACGCCCGTGACGCCTAAGAGTGAAACCAAGTAGACGAAACCCTGGGAGGCCTTGAGGATCTGGTCTAGCCTATTGTCCGAAGTAGTCGGCGACGCTAGGAATATAGTATCCATACCGGCTCTCTTGGCCTCCTCCCTGAAGCTTGTGGACTCTTCGACTGGCAGGTCTGGGATGACCACGCCGTCAACTCCGGCCGAGCTTGCCTCCTCGAAGAATTTCCTGAACCCCATCCGGTGTATAGGGTTTAGATAGGAGAGGATTACTATCGGCGTCGCTAGGGCTTTCCTGATCGTGGAGGCGAGTTGTAGGATGTCTTGTAGCTTGGTCCCAGCGGCTAGCGCGCGTTGGGCTGAGGCCTGTATTGTGACTCCATCGGCTACAGGGTCGCTGAAGGGTACGCCGAGTTCCAGGACATCGACTCCACCCTCTACCAAGGCCTCAGCATATATCCTCGTCTGCTCTAGACTTGGGTCGCCTGCTGTGAGGTAGCCGATGAGGACGGCGCGGCCGGAGGCCAGACAGTCCCTGAAGGTCTTCGAAATATTGCTCAAAACAATCCACCCAGGCTTCTACTGACTATGTCTAGGTCCTTGTCCCCCCGGCCTGAGAGTGTCAGGACTATGATCTCGTCGCGACGCATAGTTGGCGCAACCCTCATGACGTAGGCTAGGGCGTGGGCCGGCTCGAGCGCCGGCATGATCCCCTCAAGACGTGTAAGTGCAAGGAAGGCATCAAGTGCTTCGCGGTCACCTACAGCCACATACTCAGCCCTTCCCATCTCCTTCAGTAGGGCATGCTCAGGCCCCACCCCCGGGTAATCCAAGCCGGCTGATATGCTGTGTGTTGTTCTAATCTGTCCATGATCATCCTGCATGACGTAGGAATACATGCCGTGGAGAATTCCAGGCGAGCCGCCCACGAGGCTTGCCGCGTGTCTTCCTGTCTCCAGTCCCTCTCCACCCGCCTCGACGCCCACCAGCTTCACATCTCTATCCTCTATGAAGGGGTAGAATGTTCCGATGGCGTTGCTCCCACCACCCACACAGGCCACGACTAGGTCCGGCAGCCTACCCTCCCTCTCCAATATCTGAGCCCGTACCTCCCTCCCGATTACCGACTGGAAGTCCCGGACGATCATGGGGTATGGGTGTGGGCCGACTGCCGAGCCCAGCAGGTAGTGAGTATCTCTGACGTTTGTCGCCCAGTCCCTAAGGGCCTCGTTTATCGCGTCTTTCAACGTCTTAGACCCCGAGTCTACCCGCCTGACATCAGCGCCTAGCAGCCTCATCCTGTATACGTTCACTGCCTGCCGCGCCATGTCCTCGGCGCCCATGTAGATCGTGCACCTGAACCCCATCCTGGCCGCTACGGTCGCAGTAGCTACTCCATGCTGTCCCGCGCCGGTCTCAGCCACCAGTCTCGTCTTACCCATCCTCCTTGCAAGAAGCGCCTGCCCCAGCGCGTTGTTGATCTTGTGGGCGCCGGTAAAGGCTAGGTCCTCCCTCTTGAGATAGATTCTTGCACCTCCCATCTCCTTGGTCAGCCTCTCGGCGTAGTATAGCGGTGTGGGCCTCCCGGCGTAGTCCCTAAGCAGCGCGCCTAGTTCTTGTCGGAAAGACTGGTCGTTCTTAAGTCTCGTGTAGGCTTCTTCAAGCTCGATGAGGGGCTCCACGAGTGTCTCAGGAACATATCTGCCGCCGTAGGCGCCGAACCGCCCCCGGTTATCCGGCAGATGATAACTACCAGTCATCGCATCTCTTCACCGAGGGCGGCTCTGATAAAGGCTCTAATCAACTCTCTGCTCTTGACGCCTGGATCTGACTCGACGCCTGATGAGACATCCACCGCGTAGGGCTGCACAATCCTCACAGCCTCGTATACGTTAGATGGATTTAGCCCACCCGCCAGAATCAGGGGTAGGCTTATCTGTTCCCTGAACCTGCGGGCCGTATACCAGTTGTGTGGCCTTCCTGTGCCGCCGGGGAGAGCTTCTGAGTGGCTGTCCAAAAGGACGGCGTCGGCCCTCGATAGGTCGAGGCTGCTGGGCTCTGTGCCCGCCTTAACAGGCTTTATTATCCTGCGCTCAGGGGCCAAGTCTCTGGCCTCGGCTATGGATAGTTGACCATAGAGCTGTATGGCGTCAGGCTCCACCTCCTCCACCAGCCCTCTAAACTCATCAGGACTATCGGCCCGCATGACTAGCACCGCGTCAACGAAGACCGGCACCTTTCTCCGAACCTCCACCGCCTCAGGCAGTCCTATGTTGCGGGGTGAGGATGGGAAGCCCACAACCATTCCCACCGCATCCGCGCCCTCCTCAACCGCGGCCATCAAATCTTCCACTCTCCTAATCCCGCATATCTTGATCCTAACCCGCGCCATCAGGCCTCCACCAGCTCCCTCGTCTTAGCCTCAATGTCGCCCGACCTCATTAGGGCGGTGCCGACTAGGAAGGCCCTGTATCCGATCCTCCTCAGCCTCCTGATGTCCTCTGCTGTCTCTATCCCGCTCTCGGCCACCAAAACCCTATCGTCGAGTTCAACTCCCATGACCGCCTCTTCGTGGACATTCCTATCAACTCTGAGGCTTGAGAGGTTTCTCGAATTTACGCCGAGAATATCCGCGTCAGTTGCCATCGCCTCTAAAAGCTCCTCCCTGCTGCAGGCCTCGAGCAGTATCTCAAGGGAGTAGTCCCTAGCCATCCTGATCGCTTGGTTCAGCGTCAGATCAGTGTACCCGCGTTTGAATGCCTGGTGGATTAGGAGGATTGCCTGTGCGCCGAGCTGGTGTGCCGCCCGTATCTGCTCTCCTGAGACTACCACGTCCTTCATCAGGATGGGGAGCCTACATGCTTTTCTGGCTACACTCAGATCCTCGAGCAACCCTCCAAACCACTCCCTCGCAGTAAGAATTGAGATCCCGCAAGCCCCTCCCCTCTCCATAGCCCTCACCACTAAGTCGCTACTCGCACCCGGAGAGATTGCCCCCGCACTAGGCGAAGACCTCTTAAACTCCGCTATCACGGCATTACCATCGCAGCTGAGTATCGAGCGCCTCAGACCATCCGCTGTCTTGAAGCCCGCCTCAGATTGAGGGGCTCTATAGTAGCCCTCCACAACCCTCTGCCTCGCCTCTTCGCAGAGCTGCCGCAGAAAATCACGCGAGCCTCCTAGCATACTCCTCAAGCCTGCTGCGGTCACCTCCACTAACCTCCACTACTCTGAGAAGTGTCTCGAAGGCCTGGCCTTCACTAATCAGGTCTCGGGCGATAGTTACGCCCTCCCTCAGGCTCGAGCATTTGCCGGCTAGCATCAAGGCCGCTGCAGAGTTCGCCAGTATCATCTTGACGCGCGGATCGTTGGGGCTTAGAACCCCGCGAAGTATCTCTACAGCGTTTTTGATCGCCTCTTCCCGGGACTTCACGACGACTGGCTCGAGGCTGGATCGCTCTATCCCGAGGCTCTCCGGACTCAACACCTCACGCCAAGTCTCCCCACTCTCAATCCACACACTCTCCGTCTCCCCATGTATGGAGATCTCATCTAAACCATCCCTCGAACAGACGACCACTCCCCTCTCCAAACCCAGCTTCGACAGGACTCTAGCCATCTTGGCGAGGTATCTATTGTCTGATACGCCGAGGAGCATCCTACCCACGCTTGCCGGGTTGGTTAAGGGACCGAGGAGGTTGAAGAATGTCCTGAAGCCAAGCTCCCTCCTAATGGGGGCTACACTCTTCATCGCTGGGTGATAGAGCGGTGCAAACATGAACCCAAAGCCGCACTCGTCGACGCTCCGCCTCACCTCTTCCGGCCCCATGTTAATGTTGACTCCAAGCCCTTCGAGGAGGTCGGCGCTACCACAGACACCGGTCGCGGCTCTGTTACCGTGCTTGGCGACCTTCACACCCGCAGAAGCCACTACTAGCGAGGAGATCGTGCTAACATTGATGGTCTTCACCCAATCCCCTCCTGTCCCGACTATATCCACCGCGCCTAGCGGGTCTCGTAGCTCAACCTTGACGCAAAGCGACCTCATTGTACTAGCCATACCGTAGAGCTCCTCCTCATCCTCACCCTTGACACGCATCGCTGTCAGAAAGGCGGCAACCAACGCCGGGGAAGCACCGCCTGAGACAATCTCCCTCAATGCTTCTCCAGCCTCATCAGCTGAGAGACTATGCCCATCTACTAGCTTGGCTAGTGAATTCCTTAGTGCAGACAACTCACCACACACCCGCAGAATACCTGCACGAAAACCGGGATAGCTGGCACAGAGCCGTCTAACAGGAGGCTACTCTGGCCAAACTAAACCACCAGCTATCACGAGTTGAGCACAACCCTCAGACAGTATATAAAGATAACTCTACTCAAAGCCTGGTAGAGGCCAAATAACACAGGGGGTTTTAGTGGGCGGCTACTTCTTGCTTGAGAGCCACCACTCGAGGTACTCCTCGTGCCTTCGCCTCTCCTTCAGCATCTTCTCCTTCTCCGCCCTAGCCTTTTCCCGGTGCTCGACTAGTTCTTGAAGGGTTAGTGCAGCACCACATTTGCCGCAACTGTAGATCTTCTCCATCCTGTCGAAGATGAGGGTTGAGCCGCAGTATGGACAGCTCCTCAACTACTATAACAATCAGCCAGCCTCTATTTATAGCCGCCCCGCCCCTGAGGAGGAGTGGAGGCGTCATCACCCCCTCTATCCTCCTCTTCTTGGGAGGATAGAGGGATCTTGGGAGTTGCGGTAGGCTCTAAAGAATAAGACCAAGATTGCGGCCAAGGCTATGAGGAAAACCGCGACTAGGCCGATGAAGTGTAGAGGGTTCTCACTACTCAGGATCAATGGTACCGGGCCAATCAGTATTATGCCGAAGGACTTCATCTCGCCTTGGGCCGCGATCGATGCCAGCATGATTAGTGGTAGGGCTACGAGAAGCAGTCCGAAGGCAATGAGTATGTAGCCGTAGACTGTTCTAGGGGCCAAGGCTCACCACTCCAGCTAACCATAGGAAGAGTAGGACCGTCAGAAGGAAAAGAGCAGCCACTATCGCGGCTACTCTAACCCCGCGGCCTCTCAAGATTATGGGGACAGGCCCTATCAGAATCACCCCCCAGCCCTTGGCCTCACTTCCAGCTCTGCCTCTCGAGTCGGCGAGAAGTAGTGCTACTCCTGCAAAAATCAATAGAAATCCGGCAAAGATGGAGAGGATTAGGAGGAGCGTATCGGCCGCCGCCATCCATCAAATATTACCCGCTAACCCGAGGTTTAAACTATCGCAGGCTCGCGGAGGATAGTGGCCTCGAAGGGCTGGATTGCGGGTGGAATAGGTAATCATCAGACCTGAGCTGCTCAATATGCCTCTTCGAGGCGGAGGCGTGGTCGCTAGGGGTAGGCCCATAGATACCATGGACCACCATGTTCAGCCATAGCCTTAGAGCCTTCTTAAGGAATAGTAGTGCGTTCAAAGCCTCCAGAGCCAATAATCCCTTTAAATCCACGTCTACAGCCATACACCCTCCTCGAGAAATCCTTTATATTATTATGGTGTGGTGGTCTGGGTATGATAGCATTGTTGGGGGAAGATGGGGGGTTGGCTGGGGGTTTTAGCCGTCCAGTCCTTGTGAGGTAGTTCTCCAGTCTTTGCCTCTTTCTCTCGATTGTGAATCCTATCAGCCTGTAGAATATCCACCGAGAGCCAGCAGTAACATAAATTGTCTTTCTTTCTCTTGTATGTTTTTCCGTTTCTTGGGTCTCTGAAGGTCGTTCCACTCTTTAAGTAAAGATGTGGTCCTGTCGTCTCTATCCCTAGAGTCTTCAGTAATTGCTTGACGTATCTAAGCAATCCTAGGTCGGTGTTATAGACTTTTACATCTCCGTCCTCATCTACGCTTCCTTCGCTGTCGAAG
>JAVYLC010000057.1:0-8565 GCA_038741355.1 Nitrososphaerota archaeon | reverse complement strand
CCGTATGACTGCTTCCACAACCTGCTCGTAGGTGAATACCGTCTGTCCGAGAATGAGGCCGACGCCCTACCGTGCTAGGCCCCATAACTCTTCATGTATTTTTGGGGATGGGTCTAGTTTATGTCGAGGCTTATGTCAGGGCTGGGGGCAGGGAGGCAAGAGTGAACCTTCTCATTGACTCTGGAGCGACATACACCACTTTACGGCAAGATGTTTGGCGAGAGCTCGGCCTCACCCCTAAGAGGGAGGTAGAGTTAATCCTTGCGGATGGCTCTATAATAAGGAGGCAGCTTTCAGAGGCCCAGATAGAAATTCCAGGCTTCGGCGAATACCATACACCTGTTCTTCTTGGCGAGGCTGAAGACGAGAACCTCCTAGGGACTGTAACGCTTGAAATATTCGGGCTCGTCTTCGACCCCCTTAAAAGGGAGCTGAGACCGGTGAGGGCGCTGATGAAGTAGCACTGTGCTAGAGTTTTGGTGACGGCCGTCAGGACTTAACCTATCTCGGGCACCGCCTCAACCTTGTATAGGTCTTTTAGGCTTCCGCGTCTATGTGGAGACCCTTTACAGTCTCCTCGACACACTCGTAACCCTTACATCTACTTCGGAGAAAAATTCAATAGCATGACGCGTACGAGAGAACTAGAAGTGAGGTTTACAATAATTGGTTGTGGCAGGATGGGCTCGTGGTTTGCAGAGAGCTTAGCTGATAGACGCGCAGATCTTCTGCTCCTAGACCAAGATAGAAAGAGGGCTGTCGAGGTAGCAGAAAGGGTGGGTGGGCGAGTCATAAACTCTCTGAACGAGGTCACACAGGACAGCCCTATAGTCCTCGCACTGCCAATCGGCGCGATGGCAGAGGTTTTAGACCGTCTTTCTAAAAGTAAGAAGCGGAGGCTCAGGATAGTGGAGATATCCTCCTTCAAGAAGCCCATATGGAGGAAGGTTATCTATGCGAGGAAGAGGGGGCACGTTGTAGCCTCTATACACCCCCTCTTCGGGCCCGGGCAGAAGGATGATAGAGATACCATTACAATCCACGTAGGTAGAGCGAGTAGGGCCGAGGATATGGTTGTGAGGAGACTGCTACCTAGAACGACGATCTATAGAATGACGTGGCCCGAACACGATAAAGCTATGCTCGCGGCCCTCTCCTTTACACACTTCATAGGAATCTCATCCGCTCACCTACTTTCAAGAATGACACCTGTAAAGGTGATGACAAAGAGTTTAGAGGCTCTTTTAGCGCTGATCTCGATCAGTCTCCTAGAGCCCATCGAGTTCTACACGGGGTATCCGATGGCCAATCGCGAAGCGATAAAACTATTCAAAAAATACAGTGACTTCGTCGCAGAATTTGTCGACACGTTGGAGAGGGGTAGGGCTGTCCAGCACATTAACAAGGCTAAAAGAATCTTAAGCGCACGATACGACCTAGAAAGAATATACAGACACTTCTACGCCACTCCAACCCGTATCTTCGATTACTGAGGAGAAGTATCGGCCGAGATCTGAAATAACCTGTTATCCTGCTTGATAGCAGAGCGGATACCGTAATACTTATAAAACTCATATGTAATACATCCAATGTGACGGTCGTCGTAAGTTTTAGGATAGATAAAAAATTGAAGTCCCGAATGGATAGGCTTCGCCACATTAACTGGAGCGAATTGCTGAGGAGATATGTGGAGAAGGTTGTTGAGGAGGAGGAGAGGAAAGTAAGGACTGCTAGAGACCCTGAGGCCGTGCGGAGGGCTGTAGAGGTTATCGAGGCGCTTGCAAAGCTTTCTCAGGGAGCTGACTGGGTTGGGGGTGAGGAGGTTATAAGTTGGAGGAGGAGAAGGTTCTCGTACTTGACGCAAGCGTAGCGGTTAAATGGTTTTCAGCCGAGAAACTTAGCGACAAGGCCCATGTGATCTTGAAGAAATACGTTGATGGCGAGGTTGAGCTAATAGCTCCAAGCCTATTATTCTACGAGGTGGCAAATGCTCTCCGATATAATCCAAGGTTTGGGGTGAAGGAGGTCAAAGCCGCTCTGAAAGCACTGGAAGACCTTGCTTTCAGGGTGTATGACTTCAAGGGTGAGCTGGCTACAAATGCCATCGAGACGGCTTATGAAGCTGGGATCACAGTCTATGACGGGGCCTATGTTGCTTTAGCTGAAATGGAGGGTGCAACACTCTACACAGCCGACGAGCAGGTAGTCATTAAAGTGTCAACAGACTACGTCAAACACCTAAGTGAAATATAGCGGGCACTGCTCGCTAAAATATCGGACTTGCTTCTCCCTTACAGCCTAACAGATAAGGCGTAATCATCCGTCTTGGGAGTGGCTGCAACAACAATCTGAGCATACTCGCCATTTATACAAGCCAATGTGCCGACCCCACGAGTATGAGCCGGCCCGTAGCTTTGTCAAAGTTAACCGCTGTCATCATAGTCGTTGCCATGATAGCAGTAGTCGCAGCTCTCTCGTTCTTCATTTTGCTACCAAGCGGTCCGAGAGAAATATCTCTGTCGGCTTCCGAGTTTGGATCGGACAGCAGCTCCCGAATATATAGATTTTTATACACGTTCACGTAGCTGGCTCTGTTAACTTAAGGCCTTTGGCCTAGGGCTACGGTTGTTTAATCATGTTTGTTAGGCAGAGGACGGCTTTACCTGCTGTCCTCTACGGGCTTTACTTGGTCTCGCCTGGCTTGAGCTTCAGGTCTGCCTCTAGGGCTCCAGAGACGCTACGCCTGATGAGGAGCATAAGGGGGTGACGGAGATGTCTTAAGTTAACAGAGCCCACGTAGCTTATCATAATGACTATAGAGAAGCATTATACGATGAAGGAAGCCAGTACAAGGAGCCATAAATATGAGAAGGTGGTGGAAGGTGTCAAACAGCTTATCACTGATTGAGACGTGCAAGTTTAAGCTTGAACCAAGCGGAAAGCAAGCAAAAATCCTAGAGCAGCTCTTTTCAGCTTATGCCGATATGGTTGAAGAGTGCTTAAACAAAGCCATCGAGGCAAACATAACATCACGAAAGAGGCTGCACGAGGTAATCTATAGAAGATTAAGGGAAAAGCATCCTGAATATCCTTCACATTATATTTACACAGCCATAACTCAAGCTCTGGCAATGTTAGAATCTTATAGGCGATTGTCAAGAAAGAGGAAGAACACTAAACCACCCAGTGTGAATGGTTCAATCACGGTTCTCCTAGACGATACTCATCTATTCTGGTTTAGTTGGGGAAACCTAAAGTTAGCTACGCATAAAGGACAGATACTTCAGAAAGCGAAAGAGCATCTAAGCTAAAACTTCAGGGGAAAGGAGGGAAAGGCTGCTGTCGAAGTATTCTGGAGGGGAGAGAAGGAGAGTTAACGCGATACTTCATAGGGCTTCAAAGGTTATTGCCGGGATCATTGGTGAGGGGCATGTTAAGCCTGTGATGGAGGAGCTGAAAAACATTAGGGATAAGATAGACTATGGTAGGAAGATGAATAGGAGGCTTCACGCCATGCCATTCAGAAAAACTCAGTCTTATATTTCCTATTAAAGCTATGGAACGTTGCTTTAACCCTGAAATGGTTGATGCTAGGAACACTTCCAGAACATGCCCGATATGTGGCGAATTAGGTAAGCCGAATGGGCATGTCTTCAAATGCAGGAAGTGTGGCTTCCAAGCAGATAGGCATTTAGTTGCAGCTTGGAACATCGCAATGAAGCTTCCAATGTGGAGTGCTTTACCGTTGCCCCCGAAAGCCCTCAATGAACCTCAGATAATTGAGGTGAGGGGGAAGGGATGAAAATCTATGAATCCCACAACGGTTTGACCACATGACCGGAGGCCCTACAGTCAGCCTCAAGAGCGGGGAACAGGTGAGAATAGTACTAACGAACAGGGGAGGCATAGATCACGAGTTCATGATCGTGAGAGATGTGGATTTGCTACTTTCACGGCATTCCCTCACAAGGTTTGTACGACACAGTTGGTTAATTGTGCTGATATTCCGCTGGATTGTTGGTTGGAAAGGCTCATATATCCGACATAAAGTGTCTAAACCGTGCAGAGGTATACTCTTCCCCAACTACCATACGCATACAACGCTCTCGAGCCGGTAATCTCTGAGCAGATTATGACACTCCACCATACAAAACACCACCAGGCCTACGTGAATGGCGCCAACGCGGCTTTAGAGAAGATTGAGAAGGCGGCAAGAGGTGAGATTGAGATCGATGTAAGAGCCGTGCTTAGGGATTTGAGCTTTAACCTAGATGGGCACAAACTCCACTCTATCTTCTGGCCTAACATGGCTCCACCTGGTAAGGGTGGTGGAAAGCCAGGCGGCGGGATAGCAGACCGTATCGAGAAGGAGTTCGGTGGGTTTGACCGGTTCAAAAAGCTATTTAGCGACGCGGCTAAGACGGTTGAGGGCGTCGGCTGGGCCCTATTGCTCTACGACCCAGAGACGGACAGGTTGGTCTTGACACAGATTGAGAAGCAGAACCTCATGCACCTAGCCCAGCTACCAATCCTGCTTTCACTCGATGTCTGGGAGCACGCATACTACTTGCAATATAAGAATGACCGCGCCAGCTACGTCGATGCGTGGTGGCAGGTAGTAAACTGGGATGATGTCGATAAGAGGTTCAGCAAGGCCAAGGTTTAGAAAGTAGAGTCAGATACCATTCACCGGTGTCGTTCAGATGAGGATTATCGAGTATGAGGGCTTCAGACTGCTGTCTGAGGCCGGTATACCTATCCCGAGGTTTAGCGTGGTGAACGAGCCTGAAGGGGCTGTAGAGGTAGCCAAGCAGATCGGCCTCCCTGTCGTCTTGAAGGCCCAAGTGCTCGTCGGGGGAAGAGGAAAGGCCGGCGGAGTGAGGGTCGTAGAGACTCTCGAAGACGTTGAGCGAGTCTCGACCGAGCTTCTAGGTTCAGAGATTAGGGGGGAGAAGGTTCGGAAGTTAATTGTAGCTGAGGCAGTTAAGCATTCTGAGGAGCTCTATCTATCCATAATCGTAGACAGAGCATCAAACAGGCATCTAATACTCGCATCTAGGATGGGGGGTGTGGATGTGGAGGAGCTCTCAAAGAACCATCCAGAAGCCCTTATCAAGGTCTCCATTGACCCCCTAACCGGACTAAGGGAATGGCAGACAAGAAAACTCGCAACCCAGCTGAACCTCTCTACAAGCGCTGCAACACAGCTCCAAGATATTGTGAAGAAACTATACAACACCTACACACAGTATTACTGCGATCTAGCCGAAATAAATCCGCTAGCATTGACGATGGATGAGAGACTAGTCGCTCTTGACGCCAAGATCATTATCGACGATAATGCCGCGCGAATAAAAGGGTTCAAATTCGCATCAGAGGCGGGAGCTGAAAGCGAGGCGGAGAGGCTGGGCCTCAACTATGTGGAGCTGGACGGCGATATCGGGGTTGTCTGCAATGGGGCCGGGCTTACCATGGCGACGATGGACCTAATATACACCCTAGGGGGGAGGCCGGGTTGCTTCCTCGACCTAGGCGGCGGCGCATCCTCTGAAAGAGTATACACGGCTCTCAAGTTCCTCCTTAACAGGCCGCACATCAAACTGATCTTCCTAAACGTGCTGGGTGGAATTACCAGATGCGATGAGGTTGCAGCAGGCATAGTGAAGGCCTTTGACGAGCTCGGCGGTTCCAAGGAAATGGTTGTGAGGCTGGTAGGGACAAGAGAGGAGGAAGGGAAAAGAATTCTAGAATCGAGGAATATTGGATATTTCACGAGGATGCTTGATGCTGCGAGCGCCGCTGTCAAGCAGGCGGCCCGGTATACCTAGGGAGGAGCTGGAATCTCTCGGCTCGCCGTACTCTCGGTATTCAACTGCTCAGCCCTAGCCCTCAGACCACCCCTGAAGTCCCATAGACCCAGTACGACAACAGGGCATGCTAGGATGCTGAGAACAAGGTTAACCGAAAATAAGCCCACTAACTCAGCCATCAGCCCCTGTACAAAGGGTGAGGACGTCAACCCAAGCCCAACTAAGGTTAGTGCTGCCAGTGTAGGCGCCACACCCAACCCCAGACCGACACCCACCTCCAAAAGTCCTCGAGCTACTCTATCCATTCCGAAGACCCAACAACCCACCTCTAAAAATAAAGGGTTTCGCCACCCACGCAACCGGAGATGCCACGGTATTACGGCGCCAATATTTAGTAGATAGTGAAACTATATATTAAATCACCGCGGCGTTGGTGCCATGGAGAGAAGGTCTATAATAATTCTAGCTGCTTTACTGACTATATCAATCGCGACGATCCTAGTTTTTTCTATAAACACACCAGCTTCTCCTGGCTCTAGAACATTCACAGCCACACTCACAGGTTTTAACGAGGTTCCGTCTGTTGTCTCGAAAGGCTACGGCTGGGCTACTGTGAGGATATCTGAGGATGGAAAAAGCATATCCTACGAACTCGTCTTCTTCGGCCTTGCAGACGTATCTATGGCACATATACACATTGGCAAGGACGGACATGTTGGAGGAGTAGCAGTTTGGCTATGTGGTGGTCCCAAACCTGCATGTCCAACCTCTTATGGCAGAGTTACAGGGACATTAACAGCCTCTGATGTGCAGGCAATAGCGGGACAGGGGCTGGCAGCAGGAGACCTCGACGCTGTTATAGGGGCGATAAGGGCTGGTGCCGCCTATGTGAACGTACACACTGCAAGATTCCCGACAGGCGAGATAAGGGGCCAGCTTACGCCGCTGGCAGGCTAGGGACTGATAGACCCAGCCAAGCAATCTAAACAATTTTTCTGTTTAAGTCATTTTTCTCTAACGATGAGAATTTTTTTATACGCCGAGTAAGAGCTCATCATCAGGAATACCTGCAGCGTGGAAGATCTCCTTCTCAGCGACCACGGGTTTAAGGGCTCTATACCTCTCATAGAACGCGCTTCTCACCTCTTCGACGCTCTTGAAGAGCTCGGCCATGTTTCTGTAACGCCCCCTCAAAGTCTTATACCTCAGTGTACCATCTATCTCCTCCGCTATCACACACCTGACGACACCCCCCGCTTTCTCGTAGCCCGTTTTCCGCCCGCGTCCAGCTCCCCGGGCCTGAGCCTCCACAAGTACATAGACCCTCCGCCTCTTCCCACCCTCAGACTGGACAATCTCGAGGCTAAACCCGCAGGATCCGAACTTCTGATAAATCCTCCTCTCCATCGGGTAGTGCCTAAGGGTGGCGAGGCCCGTTGTACTGGGACTACTTATCAGCTTGACAACCTCCTCAACAATCCTCTTAGTCATGAACCAACACCACTCCATCCCATATCCGGAAACTCCATAAATATTAAGTTGCGCAACAAAAAACTCAAGGATATTCCCGGTAGTTGGGAAAGCCGTCCTATCTTTTCCCTACCTCACCCCACTACTGCTCTACACAAGATACGCAACGCATGCTTCCCAACATACAGGCCTAAGGTATCGGAGAGGTGGATAAGGTCATGGGTGGCCTTAAGTTGACAGCCCCCTGAATACAAGTGAAATGCGTATTAACTCTACCAGATACAACCCTAGCCTCCACAGTCGAATACTCAGCCATCGACTACCGCTACAGCTTCCACCTGTTAAACCTAGAAGCTGTTAAGGAGCCTTTAAGGAGCTGTTAGGGAACGCTAGAATCGTGACAGGCCATCACGGATGGCCAAGTGGCCCCTCGGCCTACCATGTCAAAGATTATATCCGGTATTATATGTTACTGCTGACTCTGGGCAGACGTTCTACAGGCTGATAGGATTCATGGTGGGTAGAAAACAGCAAAGGCTCGTGGACTACTTGGTGCGGACAGGACGGCTAAAACCCCCAGCCAACCCACCCCCCATCTCTTCCCAACCACATCACGATCACGATAATAATGTACAAGGTCCGGGCCCGGAGGGATTTGAACCCTCGACCTACCGGTTAAGAGCCGGCCGTTTCAGAAATATTACCTATTGGTAATATTTTCTCTGCCTGCCTGAGCTACGGGCCCAACATTAACTACACTTTCTACCATTACATAAATGTATGTTTAATAAGAGGAAAAGGAGAGGAGGGTTTGGCTGGGGCCGGTTGTCTGACGACGTCTGGGAAGGCCGGATGAAGACCGTGCATTGGCTCTTAAATCGCCGCGAGGCGTTGACCGCTCTATTGCCCGGCCTTCATCCGGTTTTTCTCCGCCGTCAGGCCGGGCCTCTAGCCATGGTTTGCTTGATTTTCTTCAGCAGTTGTCGGGCCTCTTTTGCTCTGACCTTTGCTTTCCCATAGTAGCTTATTGCTAGTGATTGTAATGCTGTTCTAAGCCTGTGGCTGTATCTTCCGTTGCTGGGCTTGTAGAGTCCTACGTAGCACAGGATTTTCCTCAAACCAGCCGTAAAGTCTACGTGTAGAAGAAGGTCTGCCAGAGCAGCTTTACCGTAGCGGCTTTTATCAGTCAATCCGAGCCCCCTGCATACTTTATCGTATTCCTTGATGATTGTTTTTGCCTTTTTCACTATCTGATATGCCAGCTTATCTTTGCTCCTCTGCGCAA
>JAVYLC010000056.1:0-8688 GCA_038741355.1 Nitrososphaerota archaeon | reverse complement strand
CTATCTCCGTCTCCCCCTACGTTAATGGACGTCCTCTCTTTAGCGGCCGCGTTTTGAGGGTAAAGTTTCTCCTAAGAAAACTCTAGGGTTTCTTTCAGGTTTTTTTTACACTGTGAAGTCTCTCGACTCTATACTTTTAGGCCTCGAGTCTATTAGTTTTGAGGAGCTCATGCTTCCCGAGGATCCTTTTGGAATAACTAAGGATAAAGTTTTAGAATAGTCGAGTACTCCCCCACCATATTCACCTCCAGGTCGTGGAGAGTCCTATTTCCCTCACCACAACGCCTAATATATAGCATGGCCTCAATAGCCTCAATACTCACAGGGCTAGATTTAAAGAGAGCAGCAATAAAGCTAGCTAAGAAAGTCGAGCTAGTAGGCACGCCCAAAATTGAAATAGAAGAATACAATATAGGAAGGAAAAACGGGAAAGAACAGTAAAAACATTCAAAGCCACAGCAAAATACGGAGTCTACGGAGCAAAAAACGCCGAAATATTCATAGCCTTAATGAAGCTAGGCGAAAAACAAATGTAGGGAAAAAACAGGGGAATGGGGTTCGGAGAAATAAAACTCAAATCATACCACTCACTCTAGCTTTCTATTCCCTTTGGGGAGTTTCCGTTTTATAGATTAGGCTCCTCCTTTAAACGTTAACCTGTCCCTTTAAGGAGTTATACTTTGAAGTTGTTATTATTACCTGAAGCTTAAGTGCTTAACTGCACTTTACTTCCGAACAGTTTGAGGGTCCGAATCATAGACCTTGAATGTCCGGGTGGCATGATAATTTACGCCATTGATGCCTGGATGTTAACATCAGACCTCTCACTTTTCAGTGCTCTCTCGCTCTCTAATGGCACCCACTCGAAATAAAGCTTTTAAAACTCTGTTTATGTATGATGTTTCTTTTATTATTCGAATATACTGCCAGGACGACGACAGAACTCCCTAAAAAGAATAGAAAAATCATATTTTGAGGCATGCGACTTTTCTATTAGAGCTTACTGGTTTTAGTGGGGGTTCTTGGGTCCAGCATTCTTTAGTTGCTAGCGGGCATCTTGTTACGAATTTGCAGCCTTTTGGTGGGTCTATGGGGCTTGGTGGTTCTCCTCTTGCTTTGAATTTTTCATCTATGTATGCTCCTACTAGTCTGGCTGATGGTGATGATGTTAGGAGCATTTTCGTATAAGGGTGTAGGGGGTCTTTGAATGTCTCCTCTACCGGGCCTTCTTCAACTATTTTGCCCATGTACATTATAGCTATTCTATCTGCTATTGCCCATACTAGGCCCATGTCGTGTGTTATGAATATTAGGGTGAGTTTATACATTTCTTTAAGGTCCATCAGTAGGTTTAATATGTGGGCTCTCACGGAAACATCTACGGCTGCCACTATTTCGTCGGCTACGAGGATTTCAGGCTCTACTGCTAAGGCTCTTGCTATGGCTACTCTCTGCTTCTCTCCTCCAGATAGTTCTCCGGGGTATTTTATGAGGTGATCCTCACTTAAACCCATCAGTTTAAGTAGTCTTACTGTTTCTCCAAGTAGCTGGGAGCCTTCCAGTTTTGGGTTTTTAGCTTTTATAGCCTCACATATGGCATCAAATACTGTAAGCCTCGGATTTAAGCTACTGTCCGGATTTTGGAAGACTGCTTGAATCTTATGCCTCACATCTTTCCTGTTCAGTATCTTGAAAATGTCTTCGCCCCTATAAAACACTTTGCCTTCATCTGGCTTTAATAGTCCAGCTATTATCTTACCTATAGTGCTCTTGCCCGAGCCGCTTTCACCCACAAGAGCTAAGACTTCCCCCCTGTAGATGTCAAGGCTTACACCATCGACAGCTCTCACATACTTCCTCCTAAGGCTTAGGATGCCGGCCCCCGCTGGGAAGTATTTTTTAATATCTACAAGCTTCATAATAGCCTCCAAAGCTCACCCCTCGTATAGAAGGCATGAAACTATCCTTCCATTAACCTTAGTCATCCTAGGCTGTATACGGCTACATTCAGGCATAGCCATGGGACATCTAGGGTGGAATCTACAGCCTTTAGGAGGGTCTATGAGGCTCGGGATTGAGCCTGGGATTGAAGCTAGTTTTTGTTTTCTTTCAGGTTTCAAAACACTTAGTAGCCCTTTAGTGTATGGATGTAGGGGTTTTTCCCTTAACTCGCTACTTCTACCTAGCTCCACCATTTTCCCAGCGTACATAATCATTATCCTATCAGCTATTTCGAGGAGCAGGGCTAGGTCGTGAGTTATAAATATTATAGAAGAGCCTGTCTCAGCTCTAATCTCTCTTAGGAGCTCTATAATCTCGGCTTGAATAGTTACATCTAGAGCTGATGTAGGCTCATCAGCTATTATGAGGTCCGGCTTCTCAGCTATAGCCATCGATATTAGCACCCTCTGCTTCATACCCCCACTCATCTGGTGAGGGTAGCTGTGCACCCTTCTCTCAGGGTCCGCCATTTTAACCTTTCTATACAAGTCTTTAACGAGGTCCATATACTTCGAGACCCTCCCGCCCCTGTGAGCTTCATAGACTTCAGCTACTTGGAAGCCTGAAGTGTATACTGGGTTTAGATAAGTGCTTGGATCCTGGAATATCATTGATATCTTCTTTCCTCTAAGCTTCCTCCACTCGCTCTCGCCGAGCCTTGTTAAGTCTAAACCGTTGAAGAGTATCCTCCCAGACTCTATGACGGCTGGAGGTCTTAGGAGGCCCGCTAGTGCTAGAGCTAAAGTACTTTTACCCGAGCCGCTTTCTCCAGCTACGCCTAGAATCTCCCCTCTGTTAAGGTTAAAAGATACCCCATCTACAGCCTTAACAGTGCCTTGAGGTAAGTGGTAATATACTCTTAGATCTTCAACTCTTAGAAGTTCACTCATAGATCAAAACCTCCTCAACAAAGTTCTAGCTCTGGGGTCTAGAGCGTCTCTAAGCCCGTCTCCTAGAATGTTGAAAGCTATTATTGTGATAGAGATGAAGAGCCCTGGAAATACTACTATGTGGGGGGCGCTGAAAAGGTAGATCTTACCAGTCCCTATCATGGAGCCCCATTCTGGGGTTGGCGGGGGGACTCCTAATCCTAGGAAGCCGAGAGCCGAAGCTACTAGAATAGCTAGCCCCATATGATATGTTGCTTGGACGATAACGGGAGACATGACGTTAGGTAGAATGTGCTTCAACATTATTCTCCAGGAGCTTAAGCCTAATAGTTTAGCTGCTGCAATATAATCCTCAACAACAACCTGCAACACTGAGGCTCTAACGAGCCTCACGTATACGGGCATGAAGCTGACGGCTATGGCCAGAACCAGACTTGAAATCCCCGGGCCTCTAAAAGCTACTAGAGCTATTGCTAGGAGTATTGTGGGAAACGCTAGGAGGACATCGTTAATCCTCTGTATTAAACTATCCCAGAATCCACCCTTATATCCTGATATTAATCCTAGCAGAGTCCCCAGAGAGGCGCCTATAGCTATTGAAACTACTGAAATCCCCACAGTATACCTTGCGCCTACCAATAATCTACTCAGTATATCCCTCCCGAGCTCGTCGGTACCCAGGACATGTTCCCGTGAAGGTGGCTGCCTAGCCTTGCGCAGGTCGAAACTGTAAGGGTCATAGGGGGCTATATAGGGACCAATAAAAGTTATTAGTATAACGAAGATTATTATAATGAGAGTTGCTAGTGCAACTCTGTTAGACTTGAAAGCCTCCCACACTTCTAGGAGCCTCTTTCTCTTAGCCTCCTTTATTCTCAACGTTAGACTGTCTTCCATAATATCTCCCTCACTCTAGGGTCTACTAGAGCGTAAAGGATGTCAGTAACTATGTTGATCAATATGAAAGCCCCAATAGTGAACATAATAACACCCTGGGCTAGAGGATAGTCCCTAAAGAATAGGGAATCTATGAGTAAAGAACCTATACCCGGCCATGCGAACACAGTCTCTGTCACAACAGCTCCGCCAAGGAGGGCGCCTAGCTGCACGCTAGCCACTGTTAGTATCGGAACTAGAGAATTCCTTAAAACGTGCCTCATAAGTATTTTACTGAGGCTTAAACCCTTAGCTCGAGCGGTCACAACATGGTTTGAACCCAGAGACTCCATAACTGCAGCTCTAGTTATCCTAGCCAGGTTACCTATGAGGAAGAAAGCTAGGGTTACAGAAGGGAGTATGAGATGTCTAGGGCTCCCCGAACCGCTTGAAGGTAGAAGTTTAAGTTCAACGGAGAATATGAATATTAGCATGAGCCCCGTCCAGAACACTGGAAGAGAAGCTCCCACAACAGCCAGAACTGAGACCAGCTGAGAGACTAGAGACCTAGGTTTAAGAGCGGCTAATATACCTAGAGGGACAGCTATAGCAACAGCTAACGCTTCAGCGGTAAAAGCTAAAGCTAGAGTATACGGTAGCCTCGTCAATATCTCGTCGAGGACCGGCGTACCATACTTTATAGAAGTTCCCAGATCGCCTCTAAGGAGGGAGGCCATATAGACGGCGAACTGCTCGTAGAGAGGCTTATTGAGGCCGAGCTGAACTCTAATTCTCTGCACGTCCTCTTCTAAAGCCTCGGGCCCTGCTATCAGCCTCGCGGGATCGCCAGGTAGAAGCCTCACGAAAAGAAATATTAATAGGGAGGCGCCCAAAAAAGTTATGAAAGCCTGGGTTATCCTATATATAACATAGTTTGCGAGGCTCATCTCAACATCCTTTTAGCTAAAGTAAGCCTTGTGGAAGAATATTTGTTCCCCATCTACGAAAACTATAAAGTTTTTGAGGTTAGCTGAAGCCCCATAGAACCACTTCTGAGTATAGAGGAATATCCATGGGGCATCCCACCATATGGTCTCTATAGCTTTCTTGTAGAGCTCCAGCCTCTTAGCCTCGTTGAGTTCTCTAGCAGCTTGATCTAGTAAAGCGTCAACTTCAGGGTTAGAGTAGTGTGCCGCTGCCAACCCATTAGGTGGAGCCTGGCTTGAGTGGAACTGCCCATACAACGTTAAATGTGCATCTGCAACACCAGGACCCCATCCTAATAAGACCATGTCATGTTTAGTCTCAGCTAGAGGCTTACGCAATTCTGCGACGAAGCTCGGCCAGTCCATAGTCCTAAGCTCTACCTGAACTCCTATCTTTGACAAGTATGCTTGTACCGCTTCGGCAACTTGCTTGTCCTGGAGATATCTACCAGTGGGATGTAATAGGGTTACCTTGAAGCCCTGAGGATAGCCGGCCTCAGCTAGTAGTCTCTTAGCTTTTTCAATGTCATAAATGTAGGGTGGCATTTCAACATAACCGAAGAAGTGAGGGGGCAGGGGTGCTCTAGCCTCTACTCCTAGACCATAGAGGACGCCGTCTATTATGGCTTTCTTATCTATGGCATAGTTGAGAGCTTGCCTAACCTTCGGATCTGCTAGGGGACCCTTAGGTAGTATAGCTATGAACATTATCCTGTTACTCACAGGCGTTACGATCTGGAGCCCGGCGCCTCTAACCCTCTCCATGTCAGTGGGTGGCAAATTATAGGCGAAGTCTACGTCCCCTGCTAGGAGGGCTGCCACTCTTGTTGTGGCGTCAGGTATTATAAGCCACTCTATCCTTTTAATATATGGTTTATCGCCCCAATAATTATCGTTAACCTCTAGCACAATTCTCTTTCCCTTCTCCCAGGATACAAACTTGTAGGGCCCTGTTCCGATAGCCTCTGTTATAGTGCTATTACCGTATTTCTCAATTACCTTAGGGCTCGTTATGAGGAGATACCATGCGAAAGCTCTCAGGGCCGGTGCGTAAGGCTTGTCAAAGTATATCTTAACAGTATATTTATCTACAACCTCAGCCCCCTTCAAGGGGAGCTGACCCCTAAGCGGGACCCTAACATTAGGATCCGCCCATCTGTCAACATTAGCTTTAACAGCGTAAGCATCAAACTCCGCCCCGTCATGGAACTTAACCCCCTTCCTCAGGTAAAATGTAAACGTTAAACCGTCAGGAGAGACCTCCCACCTTTCAGCAAGCCATGGTATCACGTTACCCTTATCATCATACCATACTAGGGTCTCATAAACATGTCTTAAAACATTAACGACAACGGTAGTAGTCTGACCTTGAGGATCTAAAGTATCTAAATCTATCCCTATAGCAACCTTAAGCGTATCCTTTCTAGATATTATCGGAGCAGTTTCAGTAGGAGTAGGGGTAACTACTGGAGTGGGGGCTGGAGTTCCAGGTCTTAAAGCGAGGTAGACACCTAGAACAATTATCACTACTAAAACAGCTGCAGCAATAACCATAAATCTAGATATAGCCCCCACTAGTATCACCTCTGCTTTTATACGCTTAAAATACTGAATCTAGAGCTTAAAAGCATTACGATATTATAAATTATCTCATTGATTATCTCTACGTTACAGAAACAATTCCCTCTATCCCCTTTAAGGATTATTATCATTGCCCCCTAAATGGACAGGTTAATGTTTTTAAGAAGTAACCTAAAACTATAAAACGGGAACTCTCCAAAGGGAAATAGGAAAGTAGGTTTTATTCTTATAAGCTTTCTTGAATGATATGTGTTTGAGTTCGATTGTGCCTATCATTCATGAAGATCTTATAATGATGTTTCATAATGTCGGCTTTGAAATCTCTAGGCTTTTCTCTGAATATGGTAAGGTCAAGGTCAAAGGTGGTGAGTAGATAGCTGTTGAGGGTTCTTCTGGGGGTGTTCATGTTGGCGTTGATAGTATTAGGCAGAGCGAGCTTTACAATTTTTCTTTGTTTACGCTGTTCAAGGCGTCTCTATATTATACGATAGTGTTAGAGGTATGATCCTATCCATTTCCGGGGCTGATGTTGATTTTGTCGAGCTTGCAGGTTCTAGTAAGCTCGGATTTAGTAGTAGGTTTAGGGATGCTATTATTTCAAGCTCTTCCAGGAATCTTGAGGTCTCCTTAATGTATGATGCTATTTCATGGTTTAGGGATGTTAGTCTCGTTTTAATGAACGGGTCATGTGCTAGTTTTAATGTCCCATTTTTAATATTTCCACGAGTTTCTGGGAAGTTTAAGGGCCTCAGTAAGGTGATAGGTAAACTTCAAGAAGGGTGGTCTCGGAGGGTGAAATTCATGACCTCAACATCGAAAGATTTCAGGATGGCCTTCATATATAAGAGCATCTCTAAAACACATATGGCATCTGAGGAAAATCCCCGAGTAGAAGTCACTATAGATAGTGGGAGGATCACAGTCCCAGACTTTATGGTTGCAAACCTTATTGCCTCGAGGGGGAGGGTTAGGAAGCCGGGTTTCCTATGGTATGAAAAACCCTTACTTTGAGATTAAAAGCGGGACCATAGAGATGGCTAGGAAAAAGGGGGTTAACCTTGAGAAATGGTACACGCTAATATACATACTGTTACACCCGGTGAGGAGACTCTACCAGCTAACAATTCCAGGGAAACTCTCTAAGAGTGAAGTAGAACAAATAGTGAAAATAATTTTAAGAGTATCCCCTGAAGGCTATCCACAACCCCTATCAATACCCCACCACACATCAAGACTAACAGGGAAAGATTTCAGGAGCCTCATAACCCTAACTATACCTCAAGTTGAGACGGGGAGAGAGCCTTTAGAGCAAATAGTATGGGAGAAGCAGAGTGAACTCTAAGAGATGCTAAAATAACATGTTAAAGCCTACATAGCTCGTGTTGACCCAAATTAAAGGTCTTAGTAGTGTAAACTCCTCCTAATTAATACTAAGTTCTCATTAACGTTCCTCACGATAAGTTTATTTGCTTCTTCATAAGCCTTACATTTGTCGTCTCAATGGCATATCATTTAGAGTTGCTGAGGGTTACTGGCCGGCACGACTCGTCATTAGCATCCTGAAATAGTAAGTAAAGACTGTACGAGCGGCGGTTATTTAAATTCTTTCACTGTCAGCTATAACAGGGTAAGGAGGATGGAATATTGGCGTATTCCAGTAGAAATGTTGTAATAGCTTTGATCGTCGTCATCCTCATTTTGTTAATTGCCGGTGCATACTTGTTTACGAGGCCGGGAGCTCCTGTGGAGACTACTCCTACATACACACCTACCCCTACGCCGGGGCCGATGCCGACTCCTACACCCACTCCTGCAGTGACCCCCACCACCCCGCCAGCTACAGTGTTGCCTGAGAAGATTGTTATAGGATTTACCGTGCCCCTCTCGGGGAGGCTTGCTAAGGAGGGTAATTTAGCTCTTGCCGGTATTCAGGTTATGGTAGATTGGATAAATAACATCTATGGAGGCGTTAACATACGCGGTAAGAGAATCCCCATAGATATTAAATACTATGATGATCAGTCGTCGAAAGACTTAGTGTTAACCCTCTATGAGAGGCTTATAACTGTTGATAAAGTATATTTTCTAATAAGCACATGTAGCTCTCCACTGTTTCTCAGCGCAGCAACTATTGCTGAGAAATATAAGAAGGTCTTCGTCAACTGGGGCGGGGCATCTGCTTTGATTCATGCTCAAGGTTATAAGTATGTGGTCACAATATGGACTCATGTGTGAGACTATCAGGTTCTGGCTGTAGAGATGTTAGCTAGCCTAAACCCTAAGGCTAAAAACATTACCATAGTATATTCTGATGGAGGATTTAACAGGTTAACTGCTGAAGGGGGCGAAGGGAG
>JAVYLC010000055.1:0-8935 GCA_038741355.1 Nitrososphaerota archaeon | reverse complement strand
AGAGAACTCGACCTTCCCTAGCGCTCTGAGACAGTCAAGCAGCCCCTCAGCGTATGACACAGCTATGAGTGAGTCGTTGATCATTTCCGAGTTGAGGAAGAATTTAGCGTCTTCGACGTATGATTTAGCGAGTTCTATGACCCTTCGTGTCTCGGCGTCGCCGCTGAGTATTTGGAGGCGGTTGAGGGCGCTGCTGGCCTTGGCCACGTATCTCTCGGCCCGAGCCCTGCGCTGGCTTGCCGGCTTATGGGATTTGAGAAGTTCTTCATCTATTTGCATCAATTTCTTGATTGCATCCCTCTCATAGGAGCGCAGCTCGGCCGGAATAATAACTATGTGTGGCGGCGGCGGGAGGTGGAGGTTTGCGACCTCAGAGGCCCTACACAACACCCTAATCTCGTCCCCATAGCCCAGCCTAGCCAAGACTATGACTATGCTCTCAGGGCCGAGCCTGCCCCCCATCTCAGCCCCGACGCCCAGCAGCATCCTCACGGCCTCGGATGCTGTGAGCCCACCCCCAGCCACGTCTAGGAGGACTAATGTGTGGAGCCCGGCCTCGATATTCTCTTCTATACTCCTGTAGATGGTTTTGAGACTCTCGCCGCCGGCATCTCTGGGAACCGTTACTGTGCGGCCAAACCTGTAGGAGGAGAGACAGGAAGAGCCGATGGCTGCCGAGACGGAGGACACACCATAGACGACCTCGCAGCCCACACCCTTATCTGCGCCCTCCATCAAAAGCGTGATATGAGTTGTGGCGATAAGCGGATCCCCGGGAACAGCCACCGCGACGCTCATGGATGCAGCCTTCTCCACAAGCTCCGCGGCCCTCTCCTCGAGGTCCGACCTCTCAGCCAGCCTCAACCTCTCACCCAGCCTCGACCTCAGATACTCCACAAGCTCGCTAGGCAGGGGGCTGGTGTATGTGTCCAGATAGACTATGTCCGACTCCTCAAGCGCCTTGATGGCCTTTAACGTCATGTATTCAGGAGAGCCAAGCCCAAGCCCTACTAGCCTCAGCACCACGAATGCATCTTATCGGCGAGGTGATAAACACATCTTCTGAAGACCGGGTGAAGGACTTATAGAGGTGTGTGGAAAATCTTCCCCCAGGAGGCAGGATAGGTGAAGGGTTGAAGGCGGTAGTGCTTGCTGCCGGTGAGGGGAGAAGGCTTGACCCACTGACTAGGAATAGGCCCAAGCCCCTCCTACCCGTCGCAGGCACTCCCCTAATTCTCAGAACAGTCAGAGCGCTTCAAAGCGCCGGCGTGAGCGAAGCCTGCATCATCACTAGCCCCACAGGCGACCGCATAATTGACGCTCTAAAGGAGGTGGAAAGGCCTCTTCTGAGACGCGGAGTACAGGAGAAGCCGCTGGGCACTGCACACGCACTCCTCGCCGCCAAGGATTTCGTCGAGGGGGATGAGAAGTTTCTCCTAGTTTATGGCGACCTCTTCTTTGAGGCTGGGATGCTCCTGGGGTTGGTGGAGCATGTTGGGAGAGGGTTTGACGGAGGGGTCTTGGCCATTCAGCTGGAGGATGCGAGGAGGTTCGGCGTGCTGCGTGAAGAAGGTGGACTGTTGAAGGGCATAGTCGAGAAGCCTGAAAACCTATCCGGCCCAGCCCTGATAAACTCGGGAATCTACATACTGCCAAGCGAGATAATAGAGGCCGCCGAAGAGATCGAGCCATCACCTAGAGGCGAATACGAGCTCACAGACGCGATAACTAGGCTTGTGAAGAAAGGACGGCGGATCGCGGTCTACAGGCATCCACGTGGATACTGGCTCGACGTGGGAACCCCTGCGAGCTACCTCGAGGCAAACCTACTCGCGCTCCAGGAGCTGAGCCCACGAGGCTCATACTTCGGCGGAGGAGTTAGACTAGGTAGCCGCGTCGATGTGAGGTCTTCCGTCCTGATGGATGGCGTCGAGGTTGGCGAGAACGTGGCTCTAGATTCGGTAGTGCTGCTAGAGAGGGCGGTCATCGAGACTGGATCTCGACTCTCCTACGCTATTGTGGGTGAAGGGGGCAGAGCTGGTGCGGGATGCCGGCTAAAGGGCCTCCGTGAGAAGCCAGTAATCATCTCTCCAGGCGCCACTATTCCACCCTATCTCACTGCGGAGCCCGGAGACGTGCTTTAGCCTCACTCCTCAATAATGAGCGCGCAAGCAGCCTCGCAACCCTTATGGGCTCTGGGACCCTCCCGCTAATGGTCATCCTGTTCAAGACCACTTCGGCAGACCTCCTAGAGATCCCGATCCTCCTCACGTGGACTGTGTAGCCTGTCTTGAGGACATACTCCTCTCTCGCCCCGTTGGACTCATAGACTCTGAGCCTTTCCTCCCAGTCGCCGGGGAATCTGGACTTTATGACCTCGGAGATCCCCTCGGAGGGGTTGTATGTTACGCAGAGGAGCGGGACGCCTGTCTCAGACGCGACCCTGCCGAGGTCGACTATGTTGAATAGGCTTATGATGCAGCCCCCAAGCATTAGGAGGTTGATATCACTTCTATCGAGTTCCCTGTACATCTCGATTATGCTGTCCGTCGCGTCCATCCCTCCCACAGTGCACCTGCCCACAGCGAACCCGTCGAGGAGAAAGTCTGCCCGCATCACAACCCCTGCGAGAAAGGATTTGTCTCCTAAAACAGGCCTGAAGCTCTCAGCCACTCCTAAGACCCTGAACCCGGGCTTAAAGGCGGAGAAATCCCTAAGGCTCAAGCCAGTGATAAGACCACCTCCATCCAAGCCTTAGCCACATTCTCGGGATTATACCCCCCACCGCCCATCGCTACGATCCGGCCGCCACACCTCTCAGCCGCCAGCCTCCTCAGAGCCGTCGCAGCATATCTGTGAGACGCAGGGGAGTACTCGAGCCGTGTTAAAGGATCGCCCTCGATCCCGTCGGCCCCACACTGCAGAAGCACAAAGTCGAAGTCGTGCTTCTCAAGAAAGGCTAGGCCCTCGTCGAATGCGTTCTTAAACTCGGCGTCACCAGCACCCGGTGGCAGTGGAATGTTGAGCTTCTTTCCCTTCCCCGCTCCGCGTCCATCCTCATATCTGAAGCCGGTCCCTGGGTAAAGCGTCCTGCCATCCTGATGGATGTCGAAGAAGATAACCCGCGGATCCTCCTCAAACTCATAGTAGACTCCGTCGCCGTGGTGGGCGTCTATGTCAACGTAAGCCACGGCCCTAACCCCCTCCCTCTCCAAGAGATACTTGATGGCTACGGCTGCGTCGTTGAAGACGCAGAAACCTCCGGCCTTGCTGCTCATGGCGTGGTGGAGCCCCCCCATCGGGTTGAAACCCCTGCAACCCTCCCTCAATACGAGTTTCACAAGCCCAAGGGTTGTGCCGACAACGTATGATGCCGCTTCGAAGACGCCGGGGTAGGCGGGTGTGTCTCCATAGTCGAGGTATCCGTAGCCCTGCCACGACGCGTATTGAACAAACTTGATATAATCCTCGTCGTGGAAGAGCCGAAGCTCCTCTAGGCTAGCCATCACCGGCTTAAAGATACTATATCCTATCCCCGACTCGTCTAGGGCCTTGTAGAAGGACTCGAGCCTAGTCCTGTTCATCGGATGCCCCCCGCTGAAGCTGTATTTCAGCAGCTCCTCCCCTCGCGCAATATACAGCATTCCAAGACATGACCGCGCACAAGGGATAAAAACGTGTCTCCCCAGAGCCACATCAGTAATATAACCCTCTGTGAAGCATGGATAGTGTGGTGATAAAATGGAGTATAAACGCCTCGGCAAGACAGATGAGGAGATAGCCGCGATAGGCCTAGGTACCTGGAAGCTTGGAGGCTCAATGTCGCCGGACTACTCCCACGACCTCGAAGCAGTCGAGGTCATCAGACACGCGGTGGAGCTGGGAATGAACCACATAGATACCGCCGAGATGTATGGGGCGGGGCACTCTGAGGAGCTTGTCGGAAGGGCGATCAAGGTTTTTCCGCGCGACGAGGTCTTCATAGCCACGAAGGTCTGGTACACAAATCTACGCTACGACGACGTGCTACGGGCATGTGAGAGAAGCCTCAAGAGGCTCGGTGTGAAGTACGTGGACCTCTACATGATCCACTGGCCAAACGAGAGGATACCCCTCTCAGAGACTATGAAGGCGATGGAGAAACTCTACAAGGACGGGAAGATCAGATACATAGGTGTGAGCAACTTCCCCGCACACCTCATCGAGGAGGCGCAGAGCAACCTCTCAATCACAGAGATCGTTGCGAACCAGGTAGAGTACGGTCTACACGACAGATCAATAGAGAGCGAACTTCTCCCATACTGCGAGAGGAATGGAATAACAGTGACAGCCTACAGCCCCTTGGGGCAGGGTAGAATCGTTATGGAGCTCAAGGCCAAGACTAGGAGGACCGAGCTACTACAGGAACTCGCCGAGCGATACGGAAAGACACCCATCCAAATCTCCCTCAACTGGGTCATCTGGAGAGAGAATGTCATAACAATACCGAAAGCCTCTAAGAGAGAGCATTTAGAGGAGAATGCAGGGGCCTGCGGTTGGCGCCTCTCGCCTAAAGATTATGAACTTCTGTCAGATGCATGGGGGTAGCGTAACACTCCTTCATTTGGATGTCTAGGAATATTGGAGGCTCTGCTGCAGAATCTTAATAATGGAGGGTTTATGTGTTATAGTCTGGATGAAGCTTGATAAACGGGATGTAAAGATTTTAAGCATTCTCCAAGAGGATGGTAGGGCATCCTACTCCCGCATTGCAAAGCAGCTGAATATAAGCGAGGCGGCAGTATACGCCCGCGTCAACAAACTGGTGAAAGAGGGAGTAATCAAGGGGTTTACCGCAATACTCGACGAGTCTAAGCTCAACCTCGGCATAGGAGCCTTCATAGGCCTGAGGGCGACACCCTCGAAGTACGCCGAGGTCTTGAGCCAGCTCGCCAGCTTCCCAGAGGTAACCGAGATACACGACGTCACCGGTGACTACTACGCTATACTTAAGGTCAAGACGCGGAACAAGGAAGAGCTCGCCGTTCTGCTGGATAAGATCGGCAGGCTCGACGGCGTCGTCTCCACGGACACAAAGCTGATACTTAGGACCATTAAGGAGACCACCAAGCTACCGCTCTCGAGGCTTGAGGAGACCGCCTGGCCCCCGAGACAAGCCCATGTCAGGGCGAGACAATAGCAATAGGAGACAACTCACAGATATATACCAAGACCAAGTTGGATACCTAGGATAGGGAGGGATGGTCAGGGAATTCACATACCGCGGCTACACGCTACAGCAGCTACTCGAAATACCGACAGACCAGCTAATCAATCTCCTCCCAAGCCGTCAGAGAAGAAGCCTCAAACGCGGCCTAACAGAGGCCCAGCGAAAACTCCTAATAAAAATAAGAAAATACAAGCAAAACAACACCAACAAACCAATTAGAACACATGCAAGGGACATGATCATACTCCCAGAGATGGTTGGCCTCACAATCTGGGTGCACAACGGCAAAGAATTCACACCAGTAGAGATTCAGCCCGAGATGATAGGCCATAGGCTGGGCGAGTTCGCAATCACAAACAAGCGAGTACAGCACGGCAGACCCGGCGTAGGCGCAACAAAGTCGAGTATGTACGTCCCACTCAAATAAATCCCAGCAAACTCATATGTATATCGGCTGACGTAGAATCGAGGGGTTTGCTGGTCTCTAACGGTAGAGTCCTTGAACTGAATCTCGGAGACGTTCATGGATGGTTTGTGGCAGACTGCTTTGTTATGGGCCTGTGTTGGGGTGGAATTAGAATACAAAGCGACGTCACGCGGGCAGAAATAGAGCTGCTGGCTCGATGTATTACCCTAAAGTCGGCGCTGGCTGGAATACCAATAGGCGGCGCCAAGTTAGGATTAGTCGTTGACCCAGACATAATTGATAAAAAATACGTGATTGAGAAGATTGTAGTGGGGCTGTGGGAGCTACTAGGATACGGTCGCTATATCCCGGGGACAGATATAGGTTTTACTGAAGACGACCTGAGGCATTTACATTCTTTAGTGGGGAAAAACGCGAGAATGACCCTCCATACCGGAGGAGGGCCGCTCTCCCCCACGGGCTTGGCTGTGGCTGAAAGCCTACACGCTTCAATAGAGACGCTCACGAGTTTTGAGG
Source organism: Nitrososphaerota archaeon (assembly GCA_038741355.1). Lineage (GTDB taxonomy): Archaea > Thermoproteota > Nitrososphaeria_A > Caldarchaeales > Calditenuaceae > HRBIN02. Next base: position 2,783 of record JAVYLC010000055.1, on the reverse strand, counting down.
GAATAGGAGACGCTGAGACGGTTGTTATCGAAGGGTTCGGCAACATGGGCTCCGCGGCAGCACATGTACTAAATAAGCGCGGATATACGATAAGAGCGGTCTCTAACAAGTTCTACACATTATATAGTGCGGAGGGCTTAGATATCGAACGGCTCCTCCTTCTAAAATATACTCACGGGGAGTATTGCTTGAAAAAATATGCCGAGGAAGGCTATAACTCAAAGCTTCTGCCAGAACACAGCATATCACGCATAGAGGCGGATATCTTTGTTCCAGGGACGAGACCAATGACCGTCTCAAATAGGTCACCGTGCCGCATCATAGCGCCAATAGCAAACTATCCAGTCTCAATATCTAAGGCCGTAGAACTGGAAAGAAGCGGTGTTAAGGTGATACCTGACATCATATCTAACGCGGGTGGAGCTATTGCAAGCGCACTAGTCGTCCTCCAACGAGACTTCTCCAAGAATCTATCAATAATAGCAGAAATGACGCGACATAATATGTTTAGAGTCTTAGAGAATTCAAGTAGGAGCGGAAAAACACCGCTTGAAGTCTCTTACCAGATGGCCTCGAATAGAATATCGATCCTACGACGAAGCGGGCCTTTAGGGCTTCGCAAATATTTAGAGCAATGGGCCGCGGTAGGCGGTACAAACATCCTTAAAGACCTCCTTAAAGCCTTAAAAATACTAACTATTTGAAAACTGGTGTTAGATTGGTCTGTATTCCATGGAAAAAGGTGCCTGCCAAATAACTAAATTTTTAAGGATAGAGTACTAATTCCTACGCAGGATTTGAAGCGTGCTGCTATTTACATCGTTGTTTTGACCGTTCTCTCTTTACTTTTAAGGGTGTATAGGCTTGATGTCCCTGATAAGCTGATTGGCGACGAGGTATACTATGTGCCTGCTGCGAGAAGCATACTTGGGTGGGGAGAGGAGGGAGTTCCTACTGACCCGCGAACCGGGCACCCGCCATTAGGTAAGATGCTTATTGCGCTTGGGATTCTTTTATTCGGTGACCAACCATTCGGCTGGCGTATAATGTCCGCCATAGCGGGAACAGCGGCGATTCCATTATTCTATCTCACAACGAGGCGCTTGCTCAGTGGCAGAAAAGGGATGGAATCCGCTTCCATGATAGCCTCTTTTTTATTCGCCTTCGAGGCACTGACCTTTTACTTCTCAAGAGTTGCGCGTATAGACATTTTTATGCTCGTGTTCCTACTCGCCGGAATTTACTTCCTCCTTGATGACCGCCCATACAGGAAGATCTTGTCAACGCCTTTTTTCGCTGCTTCGTTCCTTGCAAAAGAGTCCGCATTGGTGGTCGTCGTTCCGCTGTTGCTTTACACGGGTTTAAGAGTGGTGAAGAAGAGAAGAAGAGAACAGATACTGAGATACGACTGGAAGACAGTTATTTTGTTATTTGTAGCTACTAGTGGGTCAATTATTGCCCTATGGTATTTCTTGGAGTGGATTATATTGGTTCCCAAGGCGTCGAATATTGTTGAGAGGATAATGTTGATGTTTTCAAGGCTGAATATAAGCAACCCCAGAGCGGTCGGTCGAAGCGAGATCTGGCAATGGTTCTTCAACTATCCAGTGACAAAGGCGGTTGGGGTGCAGCCAGGCTCAGGGCTGAGCCCAGCTAACGTAGCCACAGGCCCTCTCTTCACTCCAGGTGTCTTATACGCCTATTTTGTCCAAGTTAGTTGGACAATAATTATCTTCATGCCCCCCATAATGGTCTATTCACTTCTGAGGGCAACACGCGACCCCCTCGCGATGTTCCTAGTTTTTTACTGGTTTGGAGGATTGCTGGGATGGATAGTCGTTAACTCTGTCTTCAGGGATCTCATCTACCTCTTCTATTTGCTGCCACTCTTGCCCCCCGTCATCATAGCTATTTCACAGTATCTTGGAGCCCGCCTCCAAGATGAGTGGAGAACACAAAAGGTCAGGTGGACCGGGGCCGCTGGTTTATACCTATTGCTTCACCTGATAAACTTCGCAGCCCTGTATCCCGTTCCGATCTTTTAACACCTTTAACGATAATCATCTCCGCGAAGATCCTTGCAAACGGGTATCTTAGCTCTATTAGCGTGAATGTCTTCAGGAGCCAGTGGAAGAGGCGGCTTTTCCTTAATGTATCTACACTCCGATACCCCATCCACAAGTCTAGCCATCTCAGCTGCTTAGGGAAGAGGTGGTATCCTGTGAGGGCTATATCATCTAAGTTTAGGCTTCTGGCGAGGGATATGAGCTGAGATTTAAGGAAGTGTCTTTCCGGGTTGGTCATCTTCTTCATAAGGCCCATTACGTGGAGTATCTTTGCTGAAAGAGCTCTCAGCGAGAAGTTGAGAAGGTTTGGGACCCCTACGAATACTTCTCCACCCTTCCTGACCGCATATACCTGCTCATAGAAGGCCCAGCTGTATTCAGGGACATGCTCTATACTGCCGAAGCTACACGACATATCAACACATTCAGGGCGTAGAGGCATCCTTCGAAAATCGGCCACTATGAGGTGGACGCTGTAGCTAAGCCTCTTTTCCGCAGCCTTTACAAGCGCCCTCCTAGCTATTCCGAAAGAGATGTCAACAAGTATAAGGTCGCCACCATTTTTTAAGAGATAAAACCCGTATTGCGTATTAGTGGCCTCGTTATAGGCATCCAGCTTGAGGATTCTCTTCCAGTGCCCTGAGCCTAGCTGGTTGATTAATGTAAGTACAAGTTTCCTGTAGTAGATGTCGGTTACAGAGGGGTTAGGCTGCTTGA
>JAVYLC010000054.1:0-9977 GCA_038741355.1 Nitrososphaerota archaeon | reverse complement strand
TTGGTGCATTAGATTAAACTGTGGGGGTGTCGGTAGGGGATGGTTGATTCCTGCCAGCTATTGGTTATGATCCTTAAGAATGCTCGACAGCTTTTAGAGAATGTTTAAGTTTGTCCTAAACCGGTTAGAGTAGCGGTGAGCGGTTCCACAAGTCAAGAATCAGTAGCTCTTATCTATCAGATAGTGGGTAACCTAAATTATGAGCGCGTCCAATACGTGGTTGAGAATGAGACGAGAAAGGTGGCAAAATTCTCCTCCCTAGCGCTAGCTAGACACTTTATAACCAAGGGGGCGGAGGCAAGAGTCGAATTTCTAATCCCACTAAGCATCAGAGAACCTCCAGTGGGCGAGAAAGGCACCTTAGACCTACAGTCTTTCACCCAGGAAATAATGGAGGAGCTGGAGACTGATGGGGAAGGCGATGTAAAGATAGGTGTCTCTCCCATCCCAGCAATAGGCAACTACAGGTTGGGCGGGAAATACTATCAATTCGAGGCAACGCCCCAATCCATAGCCGCAACCGTCTTCTTCAAAATGCTAGAAGACGTAAACCTGATAGAAGACGACCAGAAAAAGGTCAAACTAATACTAGATGTATCGACAGGCCACAACGCCTACATCCCGCCACTATTTGACGCGGCAAGGGCAATCACAGTATTGGACAAAATATTGGGAGGGCTGAAAAACTACAAGTTAACGCAGGTCAAATACGCCGTAGCAGAGCCAGTAAGCAGAGAAATCAAAAAGGACAGTTACCAAATATTCCTAATCGACTACAATGTAAAAGCATTCATGAGCTTCCCCTACAATCATACAGAACTCGACAAAGCCGCCAACATACCAGCCTACATCAAGCTCGACCCCGAGGAGAAAAAGATGGTAGCAGACCTTTTCGGAGATAGGGGGGAGTTAAAGAAACTATTATGCGAAGCACTCCTAGCCTTCAACGCGGTAAAATACAACGCCCCTTTAGCCATCCTAAACAAAGAATTAATCGAGCTTGACCTGGAGAAGGTCACAGCAGTGATGAAAAGACTCTCCAGCCTCTTCAAAGAAATACTCAAACCAACCGTATCAGAGGGGCGCGTCAAAGTCACCGAAATAGACTTCAGGTCACTCGCCAACCTATTCATATCACTCACCCTCTACATTTTCATCGCGCGAAAAGTCAAGACACTAAACATCCCCATCCACGAGAAGGGCGTCGACATCGAAAAACTCTTAGTTTTTAAAGATATATACGAGCTCATCGACATGCAAGTAAACTCACTGATCCTCGAGAGCGAAATTTCAAAAATTAAGGGGGAGAGACCATCCGACATCAAGAGAAACTTTTTCGCACATGCAGGACTCTCCAAAGATACAATAAGGGAGATCGAGGAAAATGGCAAAAAATACGTAAAATACAACCAAGAAAAAATAAACGAAATCAGGTCGTGGTTAAGTAAACCACACTCATAGCAGACACACAACCGTCCCAAAACCAGTGGCAAAATTTTCAGGTCTAACCCAAATCACTCTCAGAAGAATATTCACAAACCCCACATATAAGATAGCTAAATTGACGTTTGAGAAGCTACGGCGACGACTGGGCCTATATAGGAGCCGCATTATTTAGCTGCACTCCCTGAGTTCTCCTACCCAACCCATTTAGCAACTACACAACTTTGCTAACTCGGGGAACGACATCATACTCACATTTGAGGGGGGAGGACGATCATGTTTATTATACATAGAGTGAATGATCCAGACTTTTACATCTCCCTCATCCAGCCCCACTATTCCAATCTCAGGCAGCCTCTGTAGGAGAGTCAAGCATTTCCCGAGTTTATCACCTAACTCTTTTCTATTTGTAACCTCGATAAAAACTAATCCCCCATCCTCCGACAAGACTATAGAGTCAAACTCGTTAATCATACCTTCTTGCCCAACTACATTCGGATTAAGGAGAGCATTAAAACTAAACAGTACATCATTTTTAAACAAAATAGCATAGAGCATAATTTCACAGAGTCTCCCCCACTTATTACTTAACTCAGTAGCTGGATTGTGACTATACAACGAAAAAGCCATGTCTATAGTCTCTTTCATTAGTCCCGTTAAATCACTACGATCACACTCTATTTTTTCATCTTCAATAGCCTGTCTTTTACGGGCGTCCTCAACCAATTCTTCAACAACCTTTTCTTTAGCCTCCTCACCTTTAGCTTTAGAGTATTGCTCAAAGAATTTTGTTTTATCGAATCGATAGGACGTAAACAGGTATAAGAGAGTATCCAATGTCTCTATATGATGACTATCCATTGACTTTAACATGAAAAGCGTCCATTCAGTCTCATCCTCTTTTAGTGTGTCTAATTTTCCAATTAGGTAGTCAGCACTCCCCATATTTTGTTTGCGATATTCCCTTGCGTACCCTTCTATTAGCGTATTTTGTAGAACCGATTTCAAGCTCAATAAGTGTTTTAATTGCTCTTCACCCCGTCCCACACCGAAAGTATGTAGCCGTTGCGCTAACTGAGAAATATAAGTCCTAGCTAAGAGCTCTGATAAACTCCTACTGAATTCTGCTGAAACTGTGCTGAGAATATTCTCAACCTTTTCTTTTAAAGGCGCATTATTCTCGATTTGGGTTACAATAGAATTACATAGCCTAATCGCTTGGCGAAACATAATATAGGTTAGCGAGTCAGACATAATATCCATTTTGCGAAGCCAATCCTCTAATCTTGCTCTAGTATCTTCAAGCCTATACTCTTCGAGTAGTTCTATTATTGAGTTGTTAAACAGATCCCTTGTATTTAGCTTCACTAGCTTCATGCACTATCCGGCAAGAACCTCTCTTATGAATTGTTTGAGGCTATAAGTTTTCCAGCTTGCCGGCGATGCTAACTGTTTGAGCATGGTTGGGAGGTCTGTTTTCTCGGAGAGGTTAAGGACCCTGAAGTACGATTTGTCTGCCTGGAGTTCGAGGTGGCCTATGCCCCTGCTCCTCGACCCTCCCACCTCCAGGCCCTCAGACTCGACATACCTCAACGTTGCAGCCAAGACCCTCGCCTCTAGCGTGCCCCTCTCAACATTGTCGACTAGTATCCGTAGAGTTATCGAGCCATCTTGGGGGATCAGGGTCTCGATAATGTATAGCCTGCCCTCCGCAGCTGTCATTGTTTTCCTATCAATGCCAACACCCGGCTTAAAATATGAGTAAGCCTTAGCGAGAGTGTCTAGAAACCTGACCTTGCCAGCCACACCCTGGGAGCCGTAGAGGGATGTTATGGGGTAGAGCATGCCTAGGTATCTCTGGAGCAGGGTTCTACCCCTCCCAAACAGGTATTTGCACATACTTTCCCCGTCGCGGAGGCCTTCAATCTCTCTGACCAACTCGCCATTCCCGGCGGCTAGCTGGCGCAGGGCACTCATAACCCCGCCGTAGCGCCGGGCTAGATATTCCCGGAGCGCGTTGACATGCTCCTTCAAAACCTCACCATCGATCCTAAAATACTCGCCGCCATCCTCGTAATACAGCTCCCTCAGAGTGGACTGTACGCCGTCAAGCCTCATCGACTTAATGATCCTCTCGGAGAGTGCGCGGAAGACTCCCTTCCAAGTGGTGGCTGGTATGAGCAGCATATCGCCGATCTTCAGGGGGGTCTTGTACAACCCCTCCCCGCCAGCCCCCACGTATATACCTGTCTCGCACGTGAAGGCTAGCCGGCCTATGGTCCTAAAAGTAAGGGGGTTTAAGTGCATGCTACACCTCCTCTTCTAGCGGCTCCCTGCTGAAGGGGTAGAGCATGCAAAGCCCGTCGACATAGCCGCTGGCAAGCCAGACAGGCACTCCGAAGTATCTCAGTGCGGCCAGCGCCCTAGCCTGGTCGTCAGGCCTCTGCCTCCACCGATATGCAACTATGCTTCCCGCGCTAAGACAGTCGATCCTCTCCCTCGAGACGGAGGCTCCGTGGGGCCACCCCGCGACCATTTTTCTCACCGCCCTTCCAAAGGCGGCGGGCCTCCCGCCGGTGTAGATGGGCTCGAGCACGCCGTCAATCCCCTTGAGACCATACCTCGAAGAACACTCCGCTAGGTTGATCTGCCCGGCGATGAATCTCAACGGGATCGGCGACACAGCATAGAAGGCGGCCTCATCGCCTATACTCTGGGCGAGGGGCGGGTCTGTAAACCTCTCTTCAACCCTGACCACCGCCCTCCCATAACCTCTCGTAGCGCCCCTCCCAATCTTTACATCAAACTCGTCCGGTATTTCAGACCCCCCACTCGAGGCGAGTGTGAACCAGTATTCTTGGCCAGGCTCTATCGCGGTGTACTCGTATAGGAGTCCTATCTGGGACGCCGCTGCATGTCTGTTCATCCCTATAGACACTATCGACTGGATGGCAACTCTCGCCGCCCTCCCACCCCTAGGCGTCACAGGCCTTGGATGCAGGGATTTGAGCGGGTGGGACTGCTCGTCTCGAAGCGCTATCAGCCTCTCCTTGACGACCTCCCACCCGTGCCGCATGAGCTCTAATAGGTTGGCTTCCCTGAGGGTGGAGACGAACAGGCCTTCACAGACCTTACACTTGTAGTAGAATGGGTGGGCGGGGAGGGTTTTATGCCCGTTAAGCACAGGGTATGCCGGCGACGAGACCAGCATCCTGTCAGGGCTCACGCTCCCGAAGAGGGCTCTGTTGACCGCTCCACCAACCGTGTATCCTGGTAATGCTTCGGTGGCCGTGTAAAAGCCCCTCGCACCCCTTTCATTGCTAATCACTGTGGGGGACCTGATCTGGAGGACGCACCTATACACCCTCATCCCAGGCCCACACCCCCAGATATTCGAGCAGGATGGAGTATTCTCCCAGACCGCTCAAGGCGCCTCTAAGCTCGTCGGCATTGGTTATCCTTAGGTCGATCAATCCACTCCTACCCGCCCTATCAGTCCTCAGAGCAGCCATGGCCACCAAGAGTGGAGCCAGCCTTTCCACGCCACCGTTATACTCTATCCTGCCCTTGAAGACCGAGCCGGGCTTAACATACTCGGACGTGTAGAGCGCCATCTCCCTAGCAGTCCCGGCGCCATCGTCTAGGGAGACGTGGGTGAGTGATACGGTGCTCCTCTCTCCAGTAAAGTCGCTGACCCAGACGCGCCCACCAGAGCCGGGCGCTCCGAAGAGGTAGCACGAGTCGCAGTCATCATATGCTTGGGGCCAGTCGCCGCAAACCTTTATCCCGAATACATGTGCCACCCTGCTAAGCGAGGATCTCAAGACGCCCTTAACACTCGAGCCCGGTATCGTCGGAACGTAAACGCCCTTATCCGGGTCCCGCGTCCTGTGGACGGTTATGTCCAAGTGGGTGTAGATGGGGGTTGGGCCTCCCACGAGGAACAAGCCCAGAGACTTCAGCTCCACGTCAAACCTTATCATATCCCTCCACCCCCAAGGATCTTGGCCGCGGCGTCGAGATCCAGTAGTGGTGCAGCCCTCAAGCTTTCGGCGGCCTGGTCAGTTAATTGCCGCCGGCAGAGCTCACCAACATCCCTGAAGACTCTTCTCAATGCCTCCTCCCTGCTATCGTCGTTCGACTCTCTATAACAGTAGAGGGTGGCTATCTTTAGTGCGGTATCCCGGTTACCCTCATCCCACCTACCAAGCATGGACGTGGCGCACTCGACAGCAGCTGTCACAGCCTTCCTGACAAGCCTTAGCCGCGAAATGGTAGGGTTTCCCGAGCCATCCTTCGACGGCCTGTGGCTGTATGCATGCCTCATAATGTCAGCCGGGTGGTAGTCTAAGCTATACCCGAAGAAGGATAGCAGGTGCTTCAAGCTGAATCCAGACCCGCTTTCAACAGGGATTGGACGGGCGGTGAGGCCGTTTGACCTCTGCACCTCCAGCCTCCTCAAGACAGTCTCACCGGATAGCAATCCCTGCTCAGCCGCGTCAAACGATATGGCCGACGCGGGGCCCTTACGGCCTATCTCGCCTTTCGCAACCTCCATCAACTCGTCAGCCGCCCTTATAGCGTGCCAGACGCTGTGTTCCGGAGGGACAACAGCTATTCCGATAGATAAAGTACACTTCCCACCCATCCCCGATTCAAACTCCTTCGCAAGAATGTATGAGAAGGGGAGCGACAGCCATGATGGGCATAGTATTAGAAAGTCGTCTCCACCCATGTAGAGGGTTCCGAGCCATATCCTGCACGCGTCTCTCTCACGCATACCATCGGCACTATCGGCTGAGAGTATGGCTTGGAGAGCCCTCCCATAAGCTGTTTTGAGGGAATGGTCTAGGCGGAAGCTCCTCTCAATGGCGTCTGAAATGGATATAGACTTGGAGAAGAACTCCCCCATCCTATTCCCGTCGCCCTTAATCACCGCGACGTTAAGCTCCCTGCCCGTGAACGGGGGCTCCATCCCGGATATCAGCTCGATAGTATTCAATGCAATGCTATCCGGATCTTTTTCATCGCCATAATCCACGCCCCACACATCTCTTGGAACTATCTTCTTCTGCCCAAGTATGAATCCATTCATCCACTTTGTCCTAAAACCGAGATTCCTACCAAACTCGACCAGTCTGCTGCAAGTGGCGCAGAGCTCGCCTATACTCGCTTCCTCCCTGTAACAAAGTGTGCATATTCTGCTGGGCTCTATGCCTCCTGAAACGTCAGTAATGCTTGAGCCGGGCCTAGGAGAAATCTTCGCCAGAGCCATATCCTTATTCACCTCGTCCCACATGTGCGGGTAGTGTTCATAAAATTGGGCGACGGCTACCTTGAAATCCACCTCAAGCGGCTTCAGCCGTCTACACAGCTCCTCAACCACCTTCAACAGAGAGTCCGCCCCTATCCTACCGGGAAGGATGCCCGCAACATTCGCCCCGGAAGTCAGCAGGAACGACTCTAGGGGAACCCACACACCCTCTTCCTCCTCAAACCAAGATTGAATGAATACTGGGAGGATTGTGGAGGTTAGATAGTCTATGAAGAGGCTGGCAGCGGCCACGGCGCTGAGCTTAGGCGAGCGATAGACAAACTGCTGGACCCCGCCGATATCCACGAGGAAGTAGCTGAGATCGCTATAAGGTCTCAAACTATGCCTGACCTCAGACACGCTACCTAGCCTCTCAACAAACTTCTCCGACAACTCCCTAATTTTTCCAGGCATCCTCTCCTCCACGGTTTCCCAGAAGTCCCACGCATCCCTCCCCCCTCCATATGCCAGCTCGAACACATCCCTCTGATACCTCGATGCAATTTCCATAAACTGGGGGGTTCTGAACTCATTACCAATCAGCACCTCTATGACATCCCTTATCCTGTCGATGGCCGCCGAAATCTGGTCCGCTCTACGTACAGGACTCTTCTCATCCCTGTGATGCTGTTCAACAGCCTCCTTAACCTCATCCACCTCCCTCTCATCCAATATACTGCTCAGCAGCGAATCCACCAGCTCTCCAAAGACCTCAACCCTGTAATGAATTCTGGGCTCTATCGGCTTAGCTATATCGTGTAGCTGGGATGATATTCTCTGAATAGCTAGGTTCCTGCGGTCTTTAGTGGAGTTGTAGTTGTACGCCAGCGACCAAGCTATCGCCGGTGTGGTTAAAAGATGTGCTACTAGGCTCGACGTGTTTGCCCCCGGTCTAGTGTCAGCTGGAAAGACGAGCCAAGCCTTAGTAATCTTCCCCCTCAGCCCTTCATCAATAAATGACCCTACATCCACCATTCTGATAAGTGTGGGGAGATAATCCACCGGAGCCCTATTGAATTCTTTTAGAAATTGCTTATTGAGTCTTAGAGCTAGGTAAAGACTCGGGGGAGACGGGGCTAGGCTTAGGAGAGGCTCAAAGGTTAGAGGCGCCTTGAAGAAGAATGTTATCAGGTCGGCGACTAGTTCGAGTTTCTCAGCCCCGGCCAGCTCGCCGCCACCAGCCCCCCTCGCGATGCTGAGATTGGTTTGGAGGAATCTTCTGAGATCTACTTTTATGAGCTCCTCCCAGAACCTCCTATCCTCCCCGGTCACCTCCCTTACACTCCTGCCCTCGAACGGTATTGTATAGCTCCTGTAGACGGGTATCCTGTCAGCCAGCCCTCATCACCTCCAGCGCCTCTCTATGCTCGTCGACCTGTCTAATGTATGGTCTATACTCTTCATAAGCCGCATTTAAGGCCCTGGCAAGAATGTTCTCGAGCTCGGCCCCCTCGTATCTCGAGCCGGGGCCTACACCACCACCCGAGCACCTTGTGGAGGTCTTCAGACAGTTCACTCTGTACACTACCCTGCCCATTATCCGTTCTCCCAACCCCCTGTACTTGTGCGAGCCTAGCAGTACCGGTCTAGCCTCAGCCCTCTCCCCGGACAGCCAGTACCCCATCCCGATAAGGAGGAGTCCAAGCTCATGCAGCCCAAGCCCCCGAAAACTTATCGACCCGTGAAACCTAGAGCCCGGCTCCGCAGCGAATAGCTTCTCAGGCCCCTCCCCAACCTGTATCGACTTCCCCTCCCTCATATAGAAAGTGCCAAAGTCTATAATCGATGATAGCCCCGGAGCCCCGAAGAGGTCGCAGACGACGCAGACATTCCTGTCAACCGTGACGTTGCATGGCGGGCCTCTATCGTATTGGAGGGATTCCTTCCAGATACCGTAATGCCTCCATCCATGACTACCTTTGGGCGGAGGTGCTCTCAACCCTCTTGCGGGGTAGAGACAGGCTATGGCTGTGCCACCGTACGGCTGGAGTGTGAGCTGCAGCCTAGCCTTTACATTCCCCTTCACCGAGGCCCCGGGTATGGTGTAGGCCCTCCCTCCGGCACGTGGGTCGAGCAGGCTCTGGAACGCCCTCACCCCAGCCTGTATCTCATCCGCATATCTTCTTAACACCGACTCGTTCCACCGGCTTTCACTCAACAACTCCTTCAACCTCTCAGCAGGGAAGGTTGCTTCCTCCTCGCCGGAGCCGACGAAGAGGTAGGAATCGAACCCATGAATCTTTTGGCTGCAGACGACTATTTCCACGTCGAGAACCCCCTCGATCGGGTTGAAGCTTCTACGATCCCTGTAGGGAATCCGCTTAACGCTTACTCGCTGAGGCTGCATAATCCTTCCACACCCTTCTAAGCTCTTTCAAGAGCGCCTCGAGCTCGGGGCCCCTAAATATGACCCACTCGTCCCTCACATCGCTTGGCGTCAGAGAGACACTCCTATCGCCGGGGTCTCCCAGCGTGTCGAGCCTGCCCGCCTCCCCGGAGATCGGTGAGTAGTGCCTAACCATTAGGCTCACATCATCTGCTCTAACCCTTCCGAAGCCCCTAGACTTGAACCCGCCCACTCGGATCAAACCGTCGTCAAGGAGTGTGAAGACCTCGGCTAAGAGGCCGAGAGCGTAGTTGGGGAGATTGGTGGAGTTGAAGGAGAAGCTGAATAGGGCGCCGGGCTCGACATACTCGACCCTGTAGAGGGCCCCCGTGGCCACGGCTCCTGTTGTCCTATCGATCGCAATCCCCATCTTTATCCCTGTGGGGACGCTTGTCAATTTGCCTCCCTCGTCCACCGGGTAGGCGTCCTCGAAGACGACCTTACTCCTATAGGTCGGAGCCCCGAAGACCTTACAGAGGAGGCAGGCGTTATCCGCGAAGCTCTTAAGAGCGTCTCGGATCGCATTCTTCCTGAGTAGTGTTTTCACAAAGTCTTCCAGAGTCTGCCCCTCAACCCTCCTCGCCGCCATGCAGTTGTTCTTAGACAGCCCAGAACAGGGATCCGGCTTAACCCCCTCAGACTTAGCTATAGACTCAGCCGCGCTCCTGAAGACCCCCTTAAGTGATGAGCCTGGAATGTAGGGGACTTCAATCCCACTCCTCAGCTCCTTAACTCTTATGACTGGCAGGTCCGTCGTAACGTCCGGAGTATCAACCCTCCCCATCCCAACCCTCAGCGGCTCAAGCGTGCGGAGCCGGCCCGTGATCCTCACCT
>JAVYLC010000053.1:0-10598 GCA_038741355.1 Nitrososphaerota archaeon | reverse complement strand
TCGCGCAGGGGCTCTGCGAGGTGTGTGCCATCACGCCGGGAAGCGTCGAGGACGTAATCAGCGAATTACGGCCAAGCCCTAAGATCTTAACACTACATCCCCACTCAATAGAGGATGTGCTTGTCGACGTTCTATAATATGCGCGGGGCCTCTATGCCACTACCAGAGTCCTCCCGATCTGACATACCACCCAACACTCCCGAGCCTCGACCCATCCAGCATCAGGATGCTCGCATCGCTAGGGCTGAATAGCTCGCTCCTGAGCAGGGGGCTAACTCCCCTGCCACCGCTTAGGAGTTGGAAGAGCTCCACGCCCTGTAGCGCATTGTTAAAGTGAGGCATGACGAGGAGGCTGACCTGCCCCCTCCGCCGTGCTGTAGAGGCTCCTCCCATCTTCTCGGAAAGAACTTTGACGACCTTACTGCAAGGGGCTTTCATCGTCAGGAATACCTTCCGCCTCGAGCCTGGCCCTCGCGCCAAGCTAATCACAGGATGTGTATGCCCCATTATTATGATCTTAGCATCGGCTGCCTGTGGGGGAGGCCAGCAGTGGCCATGAAGCATCCACGCCTCGCCGACCCTTATCCCGCGACCCGACACCACCTTAGCCATCCCACCGGCAAGGCTCATTATGCCCGCATCATGGTTTCCAGGCGTGATTATGACCTCCTCAATCCTCTCTTTCAAGGCCTGTAATAGGTCCACCACCTGTCTAGACTCCCTCCAACTCACTCCAGCAACCCTGTGCTTCACGTCTCCCAGAAGTATCAAGGTATCCGCGCTATGGCTCTCCAAGAGTCTCAGAAGCCGCTCTAGGATGCTTGGAAGCTGGTTGGGGAAGTGAATGCCCTCACGCGCAAGCTCCACCTCATACCCGAGGTGAAGGTCAGAGACAATCAGATATTTCCTCCCACCGCTCTCTAAGACAAGCGCCGCGTCATCCCCAGCGAAGTCCAGTCTCACCGCCAAATAGTCCGATACCCTGGGGATTGTTTATTTTTAGCGTTTCTGAAGCTCGGCAAGCCTCTCGGGCAGGAAGTCCTTCACGATAAATTCCAGCCCGTATCTAGAGAAAGCCTCCAGCTCGGCCTTACGCTTAATCTTGCCGAAGAACTGGACCTCACGCCTCCACGGGTCCACCGTATATCTCGGGTCCTGCTCGAGCTCTTTGAGCCTCTTAAGGTCCTGCTCCGTCAGCCTCATCGCAGGCAACTTATACTTTGTGATATCTGTAGCGTATACCCCTGCCCATATAGCGTCTGGGACGTTTATCTGCCTGATGTGGGCTGATAGGGCTGATCCGTGGATAAGCACGCTGGCTATGTGGACACCGTAAGGATCAGCGTCTGTAAATATGTATACTGGTAAATTCAGCTCCTCTCTGAGTCTCCGTATGAGTTTTCTACAGTTCCTTGGCGACTGTCCCGCCGTGTGTATGAGGAGTGCCTTAAACTTCTTATCAGCTCTCTCCTCGACAAACCTGCTGAACACTGCTCCCTTCTCTATCACGAAGACCTGCTCTGCCCCGCATTTCACGAACTCGGAGGTCGTCAAGGCCGGTCCTATCGCGTAGCCGTCCGGGTGCGTGGATAAGTCAACTCTCTGACCTCTAAACCCGGGTATGGTGTACTCAATCACTAGGTCGCCGTATATTGAGGCCCTCTCTTCAGGGAAGATATTCATATCCTCTCTCGGGTGGTTGATGAGGCTCTCCACCTCCATGATTATGTCGTCGCTCTCGTCCTGAGACTCGAAATCTATTCCTTCACCTATTGCGACATAGTAAGTGTCCCTAAGCGTGGATGTCTTACCGCTTGTTAAGAGCTGTTTAGCGAATTTGGACACCCAGATGAGCTGGGCGAAGGGTCTCAGATGCCTGATGTTTGCCACAGTCCTCTCCGCCTTCTTTGGGCCTAGGATGTATTGGCGGAAGCTGGGGTCGTAGACTATGTTCTTGGTGCTTCTAACTGGGAGATATAGGGTTGGCCAATCACCTCTATTGAGGGTCTCTACGACCTCCTCGCCTATCCTCTTCAGCTTAGCAAGTACCGCCTTCTTCACCTCGTCAGACTTGTAGCGCTGCTCTCCCCTATACTCAGTTCCAGCAGCCCCGCCTCGCTTTCTGGGCACGGGTATCTAATGTAAAGGGCGCCTAATTAACAAGATTCGAGGGCTAGCCTCGTATAGTATACTCTTTATCTAAGGTGAGAGGCGAGCTGAAAAACGATCGAGAGGAAGGGCGAGGCGTAGACGCCTATCAGGACGCATATAGCTGCTAAGACTAGTAGTGGGGCAAGCATGGATGGCCCGGCTTCGTGTCCGGCAGAGGATTTCGGGGTCTCAGGCTTCAGGAAAAGCGTCTGAACAACCATCATGTGGTACATCGCGCCTATGATTACGTTTATCAGCATTATCGCGCCTGGCACAAAGTAGCCTGCCGAGAAGGCGGCCAAAATTATGGCATACTCGCTTACGAAGGAGTTTAGCCCGGGGACTCCTGCGAGGCTAAAGGCCCCTATAGAGTATGTGGCGGCTGAAAGTGGCATCTTTCTACCAACCCCCGATAGCTCGTCCAAGTTCCTTGTTCCCGTGGACTCTATGAAGCAGCCAGCGGAGAGGAAAAGCAGAGCCTTCGCGAGTGCATGGTTCAGCACGTGGAGGAGCGCGCCAGCCAACGCCAGCGGAGTGTTAATGCTGAGCGCGAGAACGATGTAGCCGATGTTAGCTATGCTGCTGAAGGCTAGGAGCCGCTTAATATCGCTCTGCAGAGCGGCCATAAGATTGCCGATACTCATGGTTAACAGTGCAAGTGCCATCAGGCCGATACCCCAACCATACACTTCAGATGGATATAGAAGGGTGAACACGCGAAGCATTGCGAAGATGCCTGTCTTAATCACGACCCCTGAAAGCATGGCGCTGATCGGGCTGGGCGCTGCCGGGTGTGCATCTGGGAGCCAGTAATGGAAGGGAGCCATCGCTATGTTGACCCCGAGCCCGCCCACAATCAGGACGAGGGCCGCCATGTTCCATAGCTCGGCTCTTACACCCTGACTTGTCAAGGCGTTCGACAGCCCGTCAAACGTTAGGGTCCCCGTCAAGCCGTATAGAAGGGAGAGGCCGAAGAGTATAGCCGCAGACCCCGTCGAACTCATTATCAAGTATTTCAGCGAGGCCTCGACCGCCTCCCACTCCCTATAGTTGAAGGCTACAAGCAGGTAGGAGGAGATGCTCATGACCTCCCAGAAGATAAAGAAGGTGACAAAGTCGCCTGAAAAGAAGACGCCAACCATGCCCAGGACCATGACTAGGACTAGGGTGTAGAACTCAGCAATCCTCTGCTTGATGTATCCGAGGGAGTATATCGCCGATAAGAGCCCGATGCCGAGGATTATCGAAGTGAAATAGTATGTGAGGCTGTCGGCGAGAATCACGGAGCCCTGCATCTGGTTAAATCCGGTCGCCAGTGTTCCGGAGTGTGTTGCCCTGTTGAGGCTCTCCCAGAGTGTGTAGGCCAAGACCAGTGACGCATATACGCCTATTATCCGCGGAGCATTTAACACCCTCGCCAACACTATCAATATGGGCGAGATGAGCACGGCAGCTATCAGCAGACTCAGAATAGGGACGCTCACAATCCCCGAGATCAGTTCAGCCATGCTTGACACCACTCATTTAGGACTGAAATTTATGGTTACCATACCCGTCTAGGCCGACCTAGAGAAGAAGTCCATTCTACCTCCATCCACCGAAATTACTTGGCCAGTGATGAATCCCGCCCTGTCAGAGGCCAGGAAGGCGACTACCTCGGCTATATCCTCGGGCTCACCCACCCGCCTCAAAGATGTTATCGTCTCCAGATGCCTGATAGTCGCCTGCAGCTCCTCGGCTGGCCTATTCATCGTCATGTCGGTCTTCGTGAAGCCTGGGGCTACGGCGTTCACAGTAATTCCATATTCCCCCAGTTCAAATGCCAGCCTTTTAGTCAGCGTTATTATCGCCCCCTTAGTCATAGCGTAGTAGGTCGTGTTCCGCGATGTGGTTCCCAAGGCCGCTATCGAGGATATGTTGATGATCCTGCCATATCGCTGTCTTATCATGTGCTTGAGGCTCGCGGCTATGCAGTAGACGACACCCTTGACGTTGACCTCGATCATCCGGTCAAGTATGCTAATGTCATCAAGCACCCCACCCCTGATGAGGATTCCGGCGTTATTGACGAGTATGTCCAACCTGCCGTAGGTCTCAACAGTCTTCTCGACCATCGCCTCAACCTCCGCTTTTGACGAGACATCGGCCCTAATCGCCATCGCCTCACCACCGCCCTCAACTATCCGAGAAAACACTTTACTCACAGCCTCTTCACTCCTGCTATAATTACAGACAACCTTCGCACCGCTAAGTCCAAGTTTAGTCGCTATCGCAGCACCTATCCCGCGCGAAGCTCCAGTCACAAGGGCAACACGACCCCTCAGAGAATCGGAAACCATCAGAACACCCACAGACACTCCACGATTTATGTAATACTATTTGTCTAAGTCTTCTATTTCTTCATAATATGCGGCTCGGAATAGTGACTGCTATCATAACACTCTCCGCCTATGCTGTGCTGGGTTTGGCACTAGCCCCTACCGAAGGCAGGGAGGGGTTAGCACTAGTCCCGAGGGATGTGGCTTCTTCTTTCCCCCACATCATAGCCGTAATCAATCTGTCTACAGTTGTACTACTTCAGCTGGGGTACCGCAGTATCAGGGGTAAGAGGATATACCGGCACGCAGCCTTCATGGGCGCCTCCTTCACGCTTATCATAGCCTTCCTAGTCCTATACGTCTTGAAGGTTGCTACACTGGGTCCAGAAGTCTACAAGGGCCCAGACATGCTGCGAAACCTAGTCTATCTCCCCGCCCTAACAATACATCTAGCACTCTCCATCATATCTGTCCCACTCGTCGTCTACAACGCCCTGACTGGGCTCTGGCTCAGAACGCGGGCAGGGGCATCGTATCACAGGCGTGTGGGGAAAATAGCCTACCCTGCTTGGACGGTCAGCCTAGCCCTCGGCCTACTCGTTTACGCTATGCTTCGAATCCCAATCGGTGGGGGCTAGGTCACTGAAATAGTCCCGCTCATAATCTCCCCGGCCCTGTGACAGGCTACAAAATGCCCCGGCAAATACTCGATTAGCGCCGGCTTCTCGATTCTACACCTCTCAGTAGCTACTGGGCATCGTGTGTGGAATTTACAGCCGCTAGGCGGGTTCAAGGGGCTGGGTGGCTCCCCCTTAATCACCGGCCTCTTTCTCCGCCTGTTGGCCGGGTCAGGCTCGGGTACACTGTTTAGGAGCAGAATGGTGTAGGGGTGGATGGGAGTCCTCAGGACGCTCGTCGTCAAGCCAGTCTCGGCTATCTCGCCGAGATACATTACAGCAACCCTCTCTGAGACATACCTAGCGGTGGCGATGTCGTGTGTGATGTAGAGTACACCCATTTCCCTTTTGTCCCTTATATTTTTCAGGAGTAGGAGAATCTCAGCCCTGCTCGAGGCGTCAATCATCGAGACCGGCTCGTCCGCGACGATATACTCTGGGCCGAGAACTAGGGCCCTGGCTATGTTTACCCTCTGCCTCTGCCCGCCGCTAAGCTCGTGTGGATACCTGTTCACAAATTCTTCAGGCGGGACCAGCTTAACATCCTCCAGAGCCCTATAGACCGCCTCCCTGACCTCCTCTCTACGGTATCCATGTATCTCCAGCGGCTCCGAGACGATGTCGCCGATCCTCATGAACGGGTTAAGGCTGGAGTAGGGGTCTTGAAAGATTATCTGCATCTTCTTCCTAAAACTCTTCTCTCGAAGCTCCTCCTCCGTCATCCTCGAGATGTCCTGACCCTTAAAGAATACCTTGCCATAGGTCACGTCTAAAAGTCTGAGGGATACTCTCCCGAGAGTAGATTTTCCGCACCCCGACTCGCCAACAACGGCCACTGTCTCCTTCTTCCTAATCGAGAGCGTCACGCCGTCTAGGGCCTTTAGAATCTTTGAGCCAAGCAGCCCCGACCTGACCTCGTAGTATTTCTTCACACTCTCTAGACGTACTACCTCCTCCACTCCTCACTCACCATGAAGCCAACACTTTACTACGTGACCCTCGCCTACTTTGAAGAGTGGCGGCTCCTCCTTCATGCATCTGTCGAAGACATATGGGCATCGTGGATGGAACCTGCATGCGGGGGGCGGGGAGGCTAGGTCTGGCGGGCGTCCTGGAATGAACTCCGGTATGCTCTCTCCCCGGAGCCTCGGTATGCTTGCCAGCAGCTTCTCACTGTAGGGATGCTTGGGCCCCTCAGCCAGCACCCTATCCGCCGATCCGAGCTCAATGATCTGCCCACCATACATGACCATTATCCTATCCGCGATATCGCTGGCCAGTGCCAGGTCATGTGTGATGAAAATTACGCTGAGGCTAAACCTCTCGATAAGGTCTTTGACTAGGTTTATTATCTGGGCTTGAATCGTCACGTCGAGTGCCGAGGTCGGCTCATCAAGTATCAGAATCCTAGGATTCATGACCAGCGACATCGCGATGACAATCCTCTGCCTCATACCCCCGCTCAGCTCGTGTGGATACCTGTAGTAGAACTCGCGCGGCAGCCCTACAAGCTCAATCATATCCATGGCCCTCTTCCGAGCCTCTTCCCTCGAGGCTCCACCGTTATATATCAATGGTTCCGCAATCTGGTCACCCACCTTTAGTACAGGATTCAGAGAGTTCATTGCCCCCTGGAAAACCATCGATATAACCCTCCAGCTATACCTCCTCCTAAAATCTGACAGGCTTAGAGAAAGGGTCTCCTCGCCGTTAATGTAGACACGGCCTGAGACTACTGAGGCGTTGGCTGGAAGAGCCCTTATCAGGGTTAAACCCAGGGTGGACTTACCACTGCCCGACTCACCTACAATGGCGAGGCTCTCACCCCGCGCCAAGCTGAAAGACACGTCGTCAACAGCCCGTACAGCCCCTTTCTCCGTGCGATAGTAGACCTTCAGCCCCTCAACCACTAGCGCATCACTCATTTAGGCTCTGGCCCTCCCTCTCACCCTCGGGTTGACGACAGGCTCAAGCCCCAGCGAGATCATCACAAATGTAAGAGAAGTAATTATTATCAGTATCCCCGGAGGCAATATCCACCACCAGTAGCCCAAATACACAGCCGCGCTTCTGAAGCCCAGCTCGAGTATCTGGCCCCAAGTCGGGAGAGATGGGTCTCCGAGGCCGAGGAAGCTCAGCGCAGCCTCGAGAAGTATGAAGCTGGGGGTGAAGAAGATTATCTGCGCGATTATGAAGGGCGCTATGTGTGGGAAGATGTGACGCGCTAGTATTCTTAGCCTAGAAGCTCCTACGGCGCGGGCTGACTCTATGAACTGTGTCTCACGGAGCTGTAGGACGATTGACCTCGTAACTATTGTTAGACCTGGCCAGCCGAAGGCTACGAAGGCGAAGATGATTATCCATAACTTAGCGCCGAAGCTGAAGACTAGGAATATCAGTATAGGGAGTAGCGGGATGTTATTCATAAAGTCTGAAAGCCGCTGAATCATGTTATCTACTTTGCCACCCATGTATCCGCTCACCAGTCCAAGTGTAGCGCCTATACCGGTTACTATGACCGAGCTGATTACACCAATGAATAGTGATATTGGGAAGCCGAGGAGAAGCCCGGTGGCGAGGTCCCGTCCAATTACGTCAGTCCCCATCATGCCATACGCCTCGCCGCCGATCAGAATTCTAAACCGCTCTATCTTGGTCTCGCCTATGCCCTGAATAGCAGTTAATGTGAACCTATAGACGCCATTGAGGGGGGCTATTGAGCCGTCCCTCGGCGCACCCATCAGGTATCGTTGAAGCCCCTCCTGCAGAATTGTGTAAGGCGAAACAGGTGTGTCGAATCTATCCCCGTAGAGCTGCGCCAGACTTCTCGCAAACTCATCACTAGAGGATACCAATATCCTCTCTGGCGCCTGTTCAAACCTCATAATCGGTGGGCTCTCACCAGGCCTTGGAGGAGGAACCACAAGCCTGGCCGCCTCGACCGAGTAACCATCAGGCCTTACAATAGTTAGGACTAAAACTGGGGGTGTACCTGTGTATCTGAGCTTTTCGACGACAATGGTTATGTAGGCGGGGTATGAATCAGCCCTGTAATCATAGAGTAAGTCTATCGACTTTGCATTGCCTGAGAATTGAACACCGCTTGCTGTTAGAGTGGCGGTCTCGAGGAGTTTCTTTTCCGAAAAGAGATTGACCCACGCTGGAGGTGCGCTTTTAGGATAGTCGACCCAATGCTGCGGATTGTTCCACTGGCTAGAGATTTCTGCGATTGGTAGGGCCGTGATCGTGTAGAGGGAAATTCCTGTTAGGATGATCAGGAGTGCTAGCCCGGCCCTCCCTGTCCAGGTTGACCAGAAAATTTTGAAGCCCCCCTCAATCTTAATGCTCATATCCTCACCCTCGGATCAACGATCATGTATAGAACCTCTAAGATAAATCTGGCCACCACGTAGACGAGTGTGAACATATACACGAGCGATAGTATTAACGCCTCATCCGACTGAACTATCGCCTCAAAAAACAATGTGCCCATACCTGGCCAAGTGAAGACAGTCTCAGTCAGTATTGCGCCGCCAATTGATCCTGCGAGGCCTAGGATGATGTTTGTCAGAATCGGCGGTGCGGCCGCCCTCATGATATACCTTCTATTTACGAGGCTTTCAGGCAAGCCCTTTACTCGAGCCACTTGGACGAAGTCTTCCTGTGCAATGTTCAAGACAATAGTCCTAGTCACGTATATTGTTAAACCGACATTAACGATGACTAGGACTGATATTGGAAGGGTTGCGTGCCAGATGACATCTAACATTCGCATGAATGGTTCTGAGGGTGGGGGTGAACTGTAGAGTCCACCATATGGAAAGAACTTGAGATAAAAAGCGAAAATCAGGATGAAAAGTATTCCGAGCCACCAAGTCGGTACTGCGTAGCTGATGGCTGAGAGGAACGATGTGGCCCTGTCGAGTTTAGAGCCCGGCCTTGTAGCAATCCTGACGCCGAGGAAGATGCCTATCAGGAAGTTAATTGCAATCGCTGTTGAGACAAGTATCACAGTATTTGGCAGTCTCTCCATGATTATATCTGAGATCAGGTTGCTTCCCGTGAATGTTTGAGCAAGCCTAGCCCTCCCAAGGTTTAGTGTAATGACTCTGAGCAACATGCTGGGTAGCCGCTCGTACCATGGCCTGTCGAGACCATAGCTCCGGATAAGCTCGTTTCTATACTTGGCGACCGCCTCTTCGAGGGCCTGAGGGTCGCGGATCTGACCCGCTATAGCCTGCCTATACAACCTAACCTCCTCGTTTATGATTGAGGACAGTACTCTATCTGAAAGCCCTGTAGCGCCGAATATTACTACAACGAAGAGAAGGACACCGAATAGAACTAGAACGAGTGATAGGGCCTTGAGAGCGAGCCTGGTGTATATCCCCAAGCTAAAAAAATAGGTATAGGGGGAAGTATTAATGCCTAACCCAGCGAGCTTATAGCCAGAAGAAATTGCTTAGCATCTAGATCTCCTTGGTAAAAGCTTATATCTGTCAACGGGTCTTTTTAGTGCGATGAAAACTGTGCTGAGCAGGTTCGGTTTAAGCGCTTTGGCGGCTGCTATCGGCGTGCTACTTTTGCTGTCCGGCGCAGCGGTCCCTGTGTATGCGCAGTACGTGGCACCCCATACAAAGCCAGGCCCTGCCGTCGATTCAATCACCTTCAAGAGAGTGCCTTTAGACTTGGGCGCGGCTGCGGTAGAGGCTAAGGAAATCGACGCCTATATATTTGGATTAAGGCCGGTGCAAGCTAGGGCGGTGGCTGGGAAGCCAGGGCTCAAATTATATCCAGCGCCGAGCGGTCTTTACTCGATTGTTCTGAATCCAGCACCGGCTCCGGCTGGTGAACTGAATCCGTTAGCCGATAAGGAGATCCGATTTGCGTTGAACTACCTCATAAACAGGGATTTCATCGTTAGGGAGCTTTTCGCAGGATATGGTGCCCCGATGGTGGTATATTTGACACCTTGGGACTACGACTACATCACAAACATCGACTTGATACTCAGATACGACTTCCGCTACGACCCTGCCTATGCCTCGCAGATAATCGATGAAAGGATGAGGGCTCTAGGCGCCGAGAAGATAGGTGGCAAATGGTACTATCAGGGGAAGCCTGTGACGATAAAGTTCGTCATCAGGGTTGAGGACGAGAGGAGGCAGATAGGCGACGCAATAGCCTCAGACCTCGAAAAGGCTGGCTTCACAGTTGAGAGAATGTATATGGAGTTCGGCCCAGCGATTGAGACGGTATATAACACCGATCCTGCCGAATTTAGATGGCAAATATACACTGAGGGTTGGGGAAGAACAGGTATCTTGAAGTATGATAGTGACCCTGGTTCACTTACGGCGCCTTGGGAGGGTAATATGCCTGGCTGGGCAGTGGAGGGTTGGTGGCAGTATAAGAACGCTGAACTCGATGATCTCACGCAGAAGCTGTTTAG
>JAVYLC010000052.1:0-11676 GCA_038741355.1 Nitrososphaerota archaeon | reverse complement strand
GGAATGTTTTGCAGGAGGTCTCTGTCGAAGAGTTGGAGGGGGTGGCTAATGTTTTGAGGGTGGGTGGTGTCGAGTCTGTAGCCATCTCCTTCATAAACAGCTACATCAATCCTCACAATGAGAGGATTGCTAAAGAATATTTCGCAAAGAGTTTAGGCACTAAAACTAGGGTATTCGCCTCGCATGAGGTTGATCCTGAGCATAGGGAGTATGAAAGGACGAGCACTACGGTTGTCAATGCGATACTGGCGCCAGTAGTTGCGAGGTATATGTCGGCTGTCAAGCGGGACCTAGAGGGGCTGGGCATAGCCTGTCCTGTCCAAGTTATGAGCTCTGCGGGCGGGCTGGTGGATTTGGAGGAGGCCATTGACAGGCCTGTTGCATGTATAGAGTCAGGACCTGCTACGGGGGTTATAGGGGCAGCTGAACTCGCGAAGACACTAGGAGTGAAGAATGTGATAAGCCTCGACATGGGCGGTACGACTGCTAAGGCCGGGATAGTGGTGGATGGACACCCATTATACGTCCCTGAGATCGAGGTTGGTGGCAAGGCTCACATGGGCAGGCTGGTTAAGGGGAGTGGGTATCCGGTCAGATACCCGTCAGTGGATCTAGCCGAGGTCAGCGCCGGCGGAGGAACGATAATCGATGTGGACGAGTCGGGGGGCTTGGTGGTTGGGCCTCTGAGTGCCGGAGCAGAGCCGGGGCCGGCCTGCTATGGCCTGGGAGGGACTATGCCTACGATAACCGATGCAAATCTCCTCTTAGGTAGGCTTGAAAGCCTGCTTGGCGGAGAGATGAGGCTTAGAAAAGACCTCGCCGAGTCGGCTATAAGGTCAGTAGCTGACAGGGTGGGGTCAAGAATTCTTGAGACGGCGTCCTCAGCAATTACTCTGGTTAACCTACAGATGGCGCGGGCCGTACACCTTGTCAGCCTAGAAAGAGGGTACAATCCTACAGATTTCGTGTTGGTGGCTTTCGGCGGTGCCGGGCCGATGCACGCGGCCGAGCTTGCCCAACAGATAGGAATCTCCACGGTCATTGTACCGCCTCATCCTGGCCTTTTCTCATCACTTGGCCTATTGATGACGGATTTCCGCTACACTTTTGTGAGAGGGTTCATAAAGATCCTCTCACCAGGGAGCGAGGACTTTTTTGAAAAGATTTTTACCGATATGGAGCTGGAGGCTTTGGAACATATTTCCAAGAAAGGTTTGGAGACTAGGGACATAATAGTTCTCAGAAGCCTCGACATGCGCTACTATGGTCAGGGCTATGAGCTGGAGGTTAGAGTAGGTAAACCATTTAAGGTTGGCGAGGCGGTGGGCTCCTTCGAAAACTTGCACGAGGCCGTCTACGGATTTAAGCACGGCGGAGAAGATGTTGAGGTCACTGCTGCAAGGTTGAACGTCATCATACCGAGGGTGAAACCAAACCTGGGAGGGCCTAGGTCTTCAGATAAGTTAGGGGCGGCTGCTGAAAGGAAGGCATACTTCGAAGACGGGTGGGTTGATGCGAGGGTATATGCTAGGGAGTCGCTTCCAGCCGGTTTCTCGGCTGAGGGCCCCGCGATAATTGAGGAGTATGATTCGACGACAGTCGTGCCTCCGGGTTGGGGGCTTGAAGTTGTTGAAAACGGCTGTATGGTGTTGAGGAGGATATGAAGCTAGAGGTTGAACTTGTCAAGCATAGTCTCGTGTATATTTCTGAGGAGATGGGTGTTGCTCTTCGGAAGTCGGCCTATTCGCCGAATATAAGGGAGAGGGCCGATCACAGCTGTGCGGTTCTGGACGCTGAAGGCAGACTTATCGGTCAGGCAGAACACATTCCTGTCCACATAGGCTCATTACCCTTAGGCCTTAGGAACACTTTGAAGTATCTTGAAGAGCACGGTATGGAGCCTTCGCAAGGCGATATGTATGTGGTAAACGACCCATATATCGCAGGAACCCATCTAAACGACGTAACAACCATCAGACCGGTCTTTTACAGGAACAGGCTTGTGGCCTATGTTGCCAATAAGGCGCACCACGTGGATGTCGGCGGGGTTGATCCGTCAAGCATATCGATAAGGGCTGAGACACTTATCCAAGAGGGGCTTATAATTCCTCCGGTTAGGCTAATGGATGGTAATAGGCTTGTTGAGGATGTTGTGGAGATTATAAGGTCCAACACGCGAATGCCTGATGTTGTTATGGGGGATCTGCGGGCACAGATCGCGGCCAACCTTATGGGTGAGAAGAAACTTTTAGAGCTGATCGACAAGGTATCTCATCCCGTCTTCAGTGAGGCGGTAGAGGAGATCCTTGCGAGGACGAATAGCCTAGTCAGGTCTGAGCTCACTAGGATGCCGCATGGAAGAAGTTCTGGTGAGGATTTCCTCGAGCTAGATTATAGGGACGTCGCCATAAGGGCTGAGGTCGAGATCAGGTCTGATGGCTTTTACGTGAGCTTTGAGGGGACTGATAGGCAGGTGGAAAGGCCGATAAACGCGGTGCTTGGTGTCACCACCGCGGCCACAACATACACTCTGAGAACATTGCTCAGCGGGGATGTATTGCTAAACGATGGTTTTCTCCGAACTATTTTAATCAATGCTCCTCTGGGGTCGATAGTCAACCCCTTAAAGCCGGCGCCGGTGGCTGCAGGGAATCTTGAAACGAGTCAGAGAATAGTTGACGTACTGTACAGGGCACTCTCCCAAATCCTGCCAAGCAGGATCCCTGCGGCAAGCCACGGGAGCATGAATAACCTGATGATGGGCGGACTACACCCCGAGACTGGCAGGACATGGGCCTTCTATGAGACCATTGGGGGTGGCGGCGGCGCGAGGCCGGGAATGGACGGCGTCAACGGGATCCACTGCCACATGACCAACACGCTCAACACGCCAATAGAGGTAATAGAGCACTACTATCCCGTCATGTTTCAGTCCTACATGCTGAGGGGTGATAGCGGCGGGTTTGGTAGGTGGCGAGGAGGCATGGGGATAGAGAGGAGCTTCACAGCCCTCGCCAGAATACGCGTGGCTATAATGGGTGAGAGATGCAGGCACAGGCCATGGGGGCTGATGGGCGGAGGGGACGGTGCCCCAAGCGAATACCTGGTAAGAAAAGCGGATGGTTCAATAGTCAGGCTGCGTTCTAAAGATGTTACGGTGCTTGAGCCGGGGGACACCCTCATAATCCGCACAGCGGGAGGGGGTGGTTTCGGGAAAGCAGTATCTTAAAAGGCTCCTCGATTTTATGGCAGTCATCGATGTGAAGGGCTGTTCTGATTGGTTTAGAGAGAGCTAGAGAGTCTTTCTATATGATTCGGCGGGAAGAGTAGTCTTATTGATGGGGGAGTTGATCCTCTGAGTGTTTGTTGAGATCCGTGAGGCCCTTGTAGGGACTGCGGGCTTAAATATTAGGGAGGGGTGATGGGGTTAAGTTAGCAGCTCCAAGGGGATCAGAGGATAATACTCTTCGTCAAGATGGCTAAAGGATTTATGTTGACTGATGAGTTGATAGATAGGATTAAGAGGGCTCTACGTGAGATGGCGTCGCCACGACATGTTCCTGCTATAGTCATGGAGGTACCTGACATACTTTACACATTTAATATGAAGAAAGTCGAGATAGCGGTAGCTAATATAGTTAACGGGAGGAAAGTAACTAATGAGGCGTCAATAATGAATCCAGAGTCCCTTGATTATTTTGAGAAGATACTCCCTATGCTCAGGGATTAGTTACACACTGGTAGCATATAGTACTGTTAACTTTATGGCCTCCACGTATCCTAGCCAACATAGGTCCAGATGAGGGTCAAACCATATTGTCAACTATCCCATAGATATGGTGTATGCTGATAATATAATTTACAGCGAGGTGGAGGTCTTCTGTTGTATTAGTTCTCTTAGCGTGCGTGTTTTTACGGGGAGTTTGTCTGCCTGGCCTGTTTTCCACGTTAAGTATAGCTGGACTTCTGGATTGTTGTCGAGCACCATTGCTTCAAGGGCATCCCTGTAGCCTAGCCCCCTTCCTAGATATCGCATTACATTCTCGATGTGCTCTTCCCAAGAGTCTGGGTGGGTGGGAAGAGTATTCGATGCTCCTCGCTCCTGAGGTAGCTGAGGTATATTTCCCGCCCGCTCCTTTCTCCGGCATGCCTTGAGACGGTGCCGACGAGGTCGAGAAGGGCGCAGATGGTTACACCCTTTATCGAGCCTCTCAACTTCCTGAGGGCTTCCTCACTCTCGCTCCAGCGGGGGTCGTTCCTGAGTGTGAGGTGGTGGATGATTAGGACGTCCGAGCCTATGACTATCAATCCCGATATGCCACCTCACTGCTCCTCGTCAACTTCAACCTTCGCAGTGCCGGGTGTGAAGATGAGGTCTTCCAGGTTTCCCGTTTTACTGAGCCTGCCTCTCAAGTATAGCGCCGTGGCACGGGCCTCGGGCGAGGTCTAGGAATACCGGGCTAACAGCATTCCGATTGCGTCACTTATGGCCTCGCTTCTATTCCTGAAGAGCCCCTCATTACAGAGCTCGTCAATCCTCTTGACAAGGACCGAACTAACCCTAACCTGTAGAAGCAGGGTATCCGCCCTTCCAATCCCACTATACCATGTGAAGTATGATTATTAAAGCATTTGAGATTATTCGCTGTTTTCGTATGGGGGAGAATATCTTTTTAAGTCAGGGGTGCATATATAATATTTTGAATACCCCTATGCATGACTATGTTAAGCTTGGTAAGTTGGAAGAGAGAGCCCTCAAGCTCCTACTGAAGCATGGGGAGAAGGGGCTCCTCCAGTCCGAGCTTTGGCATCTATTGGGCATTACTAGTAGGGATGGCTCGCGTGTGGCCATTAAGCTGGAGAAGAAAGGACTGGTTAAGCGGGTTAAGGAGTTCGCGAATGATAGGTGGACTATGCGCCTCATCTCCCAGGTCAAGCTTCTTGATCTGAGCATCATTAGGGACTCGCCATGTCCAGCCTGCCCCTACAACGACTCCTGCGGTCCCTCAGGGAGCTATTCACCGACGGAGTGTGTTTTGATAGAGTCTTGGCTCCTCAGCTTGGCCGAGTCTGGGGCTAAGAAGGAGGAGACCACAGTTCAGACAGCGGTAAAGGCTTAGCATCTTTTACACAGTTTAGGAAAGCCATAACAGTGTAAACGACATTAGTTTATTTCTAACCTGAATCATAAGATGATGTCGGAGCTAAGATATGGTTGCAACAAGCGTAGAGATATTCACATCTCTTTGGAGCATCTTCACTAGCCTTGGAGTTCTAGTTGGCGTTGTCGTCATATCATACATGGTCTACCTCATAGTTAAGAATCGCGCTAGAGCTGGGGGATCGGAACCAGAGGACGCGCCCAAACCCGGCGAACTTCCCCGAGAGCAGAAGGGGGCCAAAAAGCTACTGATCTCAGTTGTTCTGAGCGCGTCTATCGTCATTACTCTAATTTCGCTGACGTTTATAGCCCTTGACAATCTAGATAGGCCGCCTGCTGACGCGATGGAGGTGAAGGTCGTCGCTTTTCAGTGGGGGTGGAAGTTCATCTATCCCAACGGCTATGAGGCTGTAGGCGAGCTTAGAATACCGCGCGGAACCGCTGTCAAACTCTACGTGACAAGCCAAGACGTGTTTCACAACATGGGCATCATAGACTTGAGGCTTAAAGTGGACGCGATTCCGGGCAAGACCAATATAGGGTGGACTAGGGTCTATGAGACCGGTGTCTATGATATTAGATGTTTTGAACTTTGCGGCGATGGGCATGGTGTGATGATAGGTAAACTCGTCGTCATGGATCCTGGAGAGTTCAACTCTTGGTATTCCTCGCTACAGGTGAGTTAGGTTGGATCCCCACCAGCTCCCACCAGCCTACTCGATCAAGAGGTGGCTACTGACCACAAACCATAAGGACATAGGAATACTATACCTTGTGACCTCTCTATACTTCCTGATTGTAGGTGGTGTCCTAGCCTTAGTGTTCAGGCTACAGCTTGCTGACCCAGGGCTAAACATACTGTCTCCTCCATCATTCAACCAAGCTGTAACGATCCATGGATTAGTCATGGTTCTCTTCGTGATTTCTCCACTAGCCTTTGCATTGGCTAACTATATTGTGCCACTTCAGATAGGCGCGAGGGATTTAGCGTTTCCGAGGCTCAACGCCCTGAGCTACTGGCTCTACCTCTTCGGAGGCGTACTGATGTTGATTTCATTCTTCCAGGGGAGGACGCTTGATGTAGGGTGGACCCTCTATCAGCCCTTATCAACAGCCTTCTCACCATATGTTGGCGTAAATACTGGGGGTCTAGGGCTGGCGTTGCTAACGGCATCGGTAACCGTTTCTACTGTGAATTTTGTTACAACTATCTTCAGGTCACGCGCTAAGGGATTGAGACTGACCGCGCTCCCCATGTTCACCATTGGCATCCTACTTACTGTGTTAATGATGCTCTACGCATTCCCCGCTCTACTAGCTGGAATAATTCTCCTAGCCTCCGATAGGATCCTGGGGACAGTATACTTCACCTCCCCAGAGGGCGGAGCGATCCTCTGGGACCACATATTCTGGTTCTTCGGACATCCAGAAGTCTACATAGTCTTGTTCCCAGCCCTAGGCATATTTGGAGATGTTCTGGTCACTTTTTCAAGGAGACCACTCTTCGCTAGGAGGATCATTATAGCAGCAATGGTTGTAGTCGCTGCCCTAAGCTTCCTCGTCTGGGGGCACCACATGTTCCTCACAGGCATACATCCCGATGTGAGGAGGGCGTTTACGGTGACGACGATCGCAATATCCCTGCCCTTTGACGCGATAATCCTCTCCTTCATCTACACATTGGCGAAGGCTAGGATTGAGCTTAAGACTCCTATGCTTTTCGTGCTCGGCTCAATAGCAATATTCGTCATAGGTGGGATCACAGGGGTTTTCCTGGGCTCTATAGCGCTGGACTATGTCTTGAGGGGTACATACTTCGTCGTAGCCCACTTCCACTACACTATGGCGGGTGGTGGGCTTGTGGGACTTATAGCTGGTGTCTATTACTGGTATCCAAAGATGACTGGCAGAATGTTCAGCGAGACGCTGGGTAAGCTCCAGTTCGTATTGACTATTATTGGCTTCAACATGCTTTACTTCCCCCTCTTCCTCTCATGGGAGATGCCGAGGCGGGTTCCCATATACGTAGAGAGTCTCATGCCGCTACAACAGGTCGCGACGATTGGGGGATTCATATTCGGCGTATCATTCCTAGTCATGTTTTGGAACCTTTTATACAGCCTTAGATTCGGAGAACCAGCTGGCGACAACCCATGGGGCGCACATACGCTAGAGTGGATGACTAAGTCCCCACCGCCTCCCCACAACTTCGACGGCACCCCAACCTTCGCTGATGGGAAACTATCCTTCATAGCGGCAAACGGCGCGGCTCACGGCGAGCCCGAGACCCACCTCAGCCCCTGGCCCTTCATGCTAAGCCTAGCCTCCTTTATAGCTCTGTTAGGTCTGACAACACACATCCTCGTATCCGTTCTGGGTGTGGGCTTGCTTGCTTTCTCAGTTCTGGGCTTCGCGGGTGAGCGGTTTATAAGCCGTGAAGAGAGCCTCGGCGAGAGGTGGCCATTCGAGCATGTAGACAGAATGAAGCTGGCTTGGTGGACATTTCTCTCTTCTGAGGTCGTGCTCTTCGGAGTTGTTTTAAGCGCCTATGTCTATGTGAGAACAGCGTCGGCTACATGGCCTGCCCCTGGGACGCTGCTTGACATAAGCCACGGAGCAGTCAACACCTTCATCCTTCTTACCAGCAGCCTCACGGTGGTCTTAGCGCTGGCCTCCTCGAGGGTGGGGAATAGGGCGGGGACCTCGGGATTCCTAGCAGCCACGCTAGCCCTCGGCGCCCTCTTCCTCTTCAACAAGTATAACGAGTGGTCTGAACTCTTCAGCCACGGGATAACGTTCTCAAGCAGCCTACCTGCCTCAACCTTTTTCCTAACAACCGGAATACATGGAGCACACGTCTTAGCGGGTCTCCTCGCGCTCGGCTATCTCTTGGCTCGGGCGTTGAAGGGGGCCTACATTGGCAGGGGGCACGAGACCCTAGAGTACTTCGGGTACTACTGGCACTTCGTCGATATTGTCTGGGTCTTTATCTTCCCGCTCTTCTATCTGGTGTGAGGTGGGATGGGTTTGCGCGTGTGGATATACTTGTCGGTCTTCGCCGCCCTCGTTTTGATGACGTTTCTGGAGCTGACGCTCTTTAGGCTGCCGCTCCCAAGGCTCATCATAGACATGAGTATAGTGGGTCTAGCCGGTGGAAAGGCCCTCCTCATCGCCCTCTTCTTCCAGCACCTAGCATATGAGCCGAGAAGCCTCTCAGCTCTCGCCCTACTGGGATTAGGAAGCGTGGTGGCCTTCCTCTTCCTCAGCGTATACTCAATAATCGGGATTGTGTTTAGATAGTTTCTGAGAGGGGTGGTACTTTCTATGAGGAGCGCCTATCTTGTGGCGGTCTTAGCGGGCTTGGCCGGGCTGGTGCTTGTAGTTCTGCTGTTGTGGAGATTGGTCGGAGGTCTATAGCCACCTCTCAAGCCTAGCGTCTTTCGCGGCCTGGTCTATCGAGGCTCCGATGGCCTCGAAGACCGTCTCCGCCGCCCTCCTGAGATAGGCCCTGTAGTACTCCTTGTCGTATCTCCCCCTGAAGAGCTGCGTGGCCCTAACCCTGAGGAGAGGGTTTGGATGGCCTTGCGAGGTGATTATGAATCCTACCTCCATCCCCTTCTCAAGCCTTATCCCGAGGGCTTGGAGCTGGGTGGCCGCGGACGACTGGGCGAGACCGCGGCTATACTCTCCGGGGTCTTTTCCCAGCGTCTTCCTTATCTCAAGCTCCTCGATACCTAATCCGCCGTCAATGAGCCCTTCATACTCTTCCAGCAGCTTGACGCCCTCCTCAACACCGCGAGTAAGGACTTCTCCGACACTGTCGAAGGACATGACGGTTCTGATGAGCCGCTCCTGAAACCCCCTCACTATGGCCGGCGTGTCGCTCCTTCTAAGCTCTATGCCCCGTGCCTCAACTAGTCCCTCGTATGTTAGGCCGAAATACCTCTTTAGGGCCGGTGTGTCAGGGTCTGTCCTTAGGCGTGGGAAGGCTATGAACTTGAAGTGCCGGTCGAGGGACATGGGGAGCCCCGTTGCCGCCGATATCATTTCTGCAAGCCTCTCGTAGTCCCTCCTCGACGCCCCATCCCTATGGACGAAGAGGGAGTCCACGTCCCCATAGACTATCTCGAATCCGTCCTCCTCGGCAACCCGCTTGCTTATGAGCATCGCCTCCCTCGAGACCCTGTTTATCTCCTCGAATGCGAGGGTGTTTCCGAACCTGTTCCAGCAGCAGCCGCTTATCCCGTACTGGGTGCAGAGTATCAGCTTGAGGGCCTCTATCCTCTCTGTGCAGTAGAGCTCCTCGTCGCTTAGTGGTGGTAGGGTTTTCCTGAGCCTCTTGAGCCTGAGCCTCCTCTCGAGCCACGGCTGCAGGATTAAGGGAATGAGCCTCCCACCGCCTGAGGGGCTTTCATAGCTTATTCTATGCTTCAGTATGATGCTGGGGTATTGGGAGTCGAAGTCTAGGGCTGCCACGTTCTCGTGGAGGCCTGGCTTAGGCGTGAGTGTCACACCACCCCTGTCGCGCCCCAAGAGCTCAACCAGACACCTCACCTCCTCCATATACTCGAGCCTCGGCGCGTGGATGCCCATCCTAGCGAGCTCGTAGAGGTTCCGCGAGTCAATACACCTGTTACTGGTCCACCTAGTTGCTAGGCCTAGTGTCGTGAAGGAGAAGCGAGCCCTCTCAACAAGCCCCGCGAGGCCATACTCGTCAGGCTCGAAGCCGTAGAAGACGCCCCCCAAGAAGACCCTGCCCGCAGCCGAGCCTTGGGAGAGCCTCCAAGCGTCAAGACACCGCCCAACCGCCCTACGGACCTCGGACCTCGCCAGCCACTCCATAAACGGCCCTCCAGAACCACGATGAAGGACGGGAGCGTAGATCAGGTCTGGGTTGATGCTAGAGACCAGCTCCACCAGCTCCTCTAAGACCCTGTCCTCGCGGCCCTCAACCCGCTGGGAGCGCCTGGCAGCCTGTATACGCAGGCCAGCCAGCCTCGCACCCGAGTATACCGGCAATATCTTTAGGAGCGAGAATGGGGGAGGCCTGATCTCGTCCAAGTCCTCTAGCCGCTCGGCGGATACTATCCTGTCTCCCGAGACAGTGAAGGCTGCCCTGCTGGATGGCTCGATCTGTAGGCGGTTGAAGAGGTATCTCTGGACGTGGGGGAGGTCGTCTCCGTACGTCTCCACGGCTAGGCCGCTCCTCCTGACGAGTCTTGAGACGCGGCTGATGCTCCTCGCCCCGAAGGACTCTATCCTCACCAGACGCCTACGCGCAGTATTCCTCAGGCCTACAAGCCCCTCAACAATCTCGACATCCCTGACGAAGGGTGACTGGGAGAAGAGCTGGACCAGCTCCCTCATAGCCTCGACACTCCGCGGCTCAGCGAAGATGTGTGGGCGATAATCGTCGACCAGTCTCACAGCCTCTCCGCTAGGCGTCTTGACCCATACAACAGCCTCGTCGTCCAGAACGTATACGTCGAGGATCCAGCCCTCTATCCTCCTCAGCCGCCAGACCCCCTCCCCATCTCCCTGAGCCTGGCCTCTATCTCCGCAATCCTCTTTTTCAGCTCCTCTATCTCGGCCTTGTTATGTATGTTGGCCGCCAGGTTCATCGAGTCTAGGATAGTTATCTCACCCAAGCCGCCCATCGCAGCGTGCTCCTGACCCCAGACCTCCCTGATCAGCGTGTCTAGGGCCCTCCTATGCCTCTCCTCCCTTAGAAGCGGCCTATAGGTCCTCTTTAGCCGCTCCACAACCTGCCTGTAGAGCTGTCTGAAGGGAGGGGTTATCCTACCCAAGCCCACCAGCCAAGGGGAGGAGCCGAGGGAGACCAGCCGCGGAGCAGGAAGTGAAGTGTGCTTGACGAGCCTGGCGACGAGACCCGAGCTCCTCAGGGCGAAAAAACACTATCACTGCAGCCCTATGTATTATCTGGGCTGGGAGCCTGGGCATGTCGCGGGCCGGGTCTGGGGAGTCTTCTATGGAGGGGGCTGTGACAACCAGCGGTGCAGAGGCCCTGGAGGCGGCCTCCATGAGGATTGAGACCGACTTGACGAGGGCGGATGAGGCCTCGCCACCCTCCCTATCCAGGAAGGCTGAGGCGTTGTGCACAGCTATGAGCGCCACCCTCTCCCTCTTTCCGATGTCCTCTGAGAGCTCCTCAGCCGCGCAGATCTGCCGCCTAGCATTAAAGGCCGCGGCGCAGTGTATTGCTGATAGGACCTTGAGAGGCTCTACGCCCGCCATCTTAGAGACTGTCGAGAGGGATGTGGCGTCGATGAAGGTCTTCTCTCCATAGTAGTCGGTGTTGTTCAGATACGCTACCAATCCATGCTTCGAGGCCTCAACCATCAGCCTGTAGAGCACGAGGTCGGTGACAGCCCGGTCCCCGTAGAAGATGTGCAGGGCTCCGGGCCTAAGCCCACCTATCAGCGCGTCAAGCCGCTCTAAGCCGGTTGGTACTGGGCGGCGGAGAAGCATCAGCTCAGAGGCCCGTTTCATCAATA
>JAVYLC010000051.1:0-13115 GCA_038741355.1 Nitrososphaerota archaeon | reverse complement strand
ACGCCGAGAGCCCTGACCCACGGAGGCGTCCTGAGACGGGGAAAGACACTTCTATCACCGAAGAAACCCATAAGACGGCCTAGGCCGACCCCAACTCTATCCACCCCCAACTAATGGGAAGGCCCAGCCATAGACCTTAAGTTGACAGTCCCAACATATGTTATGTAATGTTTTTAACTTTGGTTGTAGGGTGGTGTTTTGGGAGGGGTTTGGCTGCCGACCTTAAGCGTGAGCTGCTGAGGCTTTTGGAGGAGGATGAGGAGTTCAGGTATGCTGTTGCGGGTAGGATAGGGATACTTGAGATACTGAGGCGTCTCGACAGGCTGGAAGAAGAAATGAACAAACTATTGGAGTCAAACAATAAGCTGTGGGAAAGCAACAACAGACTATGGGAGAGCCAGAACAGGCTCTGGGAGGAGGTTAGGGGTTTAAGAGAGGGGCAGAACAGGCTGTGGGAGGAGGTTAAAAGCCTTAGAGAGGGTCAGGAGAAGCTTTGGGAGGAGGTTAAAAGCCTTAGAGAGGGTCAGAACAGGCTCTGGGAGGGACAGAACAGGCTGTGGGAGGAGGTTAAAAGTCTGAGGGAGGGACAGGAGAAGCTTTGGGAGGGTCAGAACAGGCTTTGGGAGGAGGTCAAGAGTTTGAGGGAGGGGCAAAACAAGCTTTGGGAGAACCAGAATAAGCTGTGGGAGGAGATTAGAAATCTAAGGGAGGACCAGAAAAGGCTTTGGGAGAACCAGAATAAGCTATGGGAGAGCCAGAACAAGCTGTGGGAGGAGGTTAGGGATATGAGGGTTACTTTGAATAGGGTTGCTGTTACACTGGATAGATTGACTATTAGTGTCGAGGAGGAGGCGCTGAGCTTCATAAGACATAGGATAAAAAGCGACGTCGGCATAGACGTCAGGCTGGAGAGAATCTTCATAGACTCTAGGGAGATCGATATCTATGGGTCATCGGGTGACATCTGTATAGTCGGTGAGGCTACAGTGAGGCTTGGGACAGGACTTATCGACGAACTATTGGAGAAGATAGACTTCTTAGAGTCTAGGAGGCCAGACCTCATAAAGCCTAGGATAATCAAGGCAATATACACGGACTATGCAACGCCAGACGCACTAGAATATGCTAAAGAGAAGAATATCTGGGTTTTAAAATGGAGCGGAGACCTGACACCACTAAAAATAGAATACTCATAGCCCCTATATTGCTCGGGCCCGCAAGCCCATCCAATCTCTCTAAATAACCTGAAGCCTCACCCTCCCATCCCGCACACCCCCCGGCGCAAATGATTATTTAGAATCGCCTGACGCTACTAGCTCTGTGAGCAGTGTCAGGCTTGATGTTGTAAGAGTTGAGATCCCGGAGGGATGCAACGCTATCCTCGGGATAACCCACTTCATAAAGAGTGTAGAAGACATCTACGAGGCAATAGTCAACACTGTCCCGGGCGCAAGGTTTGGCCTAGCCTTCAGCGAGGCGAGCGGCCCATGCCTGATCAGGCACGAGGGAACCGACGAGGAGCTGAGGAGGCTTGCAGCCGAGACCCTCCTCCGAATAGGGTGCGGCCACACCTTTCTAATATTCACGCGCAACCTCTACCCGATCAACATACTTGGAAGGCTCAAAGATGTCCCTGAGCTATGCACCATACTATGCGCAACCGCAAACCCACTCCAAGTAATAGTCGCGGAGACAGATCAGGGCCGCGGAATAGTAGGCGTCGTCGACGGCTACAAGCCCAAGGGAATCGAGAACGAGCAGAACATACGGGAGAGGAGGGAGTTTCTCCGAAAAATAGGCTACAAGTTGTAGGTGGCCTCAAGTTGACAGTCCCGCGAAATATTTAATAAACTTTAATTAGAAGTGAGAATGGGCCCGTAGCTCAGCCTAGACAGAGAGACACTCAGAAAATAGCTCTTGGAACGCTGGCCTTCGAAGCCAGAAGTCGCGGGTTCAAGTCCCGCCGGGCCCGAATTCCTCTATATTATTATGGTGTGGTGGTCTGGGTAAGCATGATATGCATGATATGATTGGGGGGAGATGGGGGATGGTTGGCTGGGGGCTTTAGCCGTCCAGTCCTTGTGAGGTAGTTCTGAAAAAGCTGTGTCGGGAGCGAGTTGCTAAACCCGCTGATACGGCCACGTAGTTGTGTGCAGTAGCAGGGCAGAGGAGTCGGATACGATCGAGAAAAGATAGAGTCTGTGCTAGGTTGTGTATTTCGTGAAGTTCACATTTCTTACGAGGGCGTAGGGCGCCCTTACTGGGACTTCGACCTCCCACCACTTTATCCAGTACTTGTCCGCCGTCATGTCCTCTAAGTTACTCATAAGCCTCAATATATTGTCGCTCAGCCTCAGATCTTTTAGCGCAGCCTCGATGCTTCCGTTCTTTATGAGGAATAGGCCGTCGCGCGGGATTGTCGAGAAGTCTCCTGTCCTGAAGTTTCTGTATCTGAGGTACCAGTCGTTGGTGACGAAGACCCCCCTATCAACCCTTGATAGTAGCTGGTTTAGCGTGGCGGTTCCTCCTTCTACGACTAAGTTGAACGGCTCTGGGGATATCCACCCTGCATTGGCTGTGCTTTCTGTCTCGAACTTCTTTGCTGTGGCACTGTTGTGTAGATAGGTCTTCAGCTCTCCAGACTCTATTATTGCTTTACGCTTGGTTGGGAGGCCCTCGTCATCGAAGGCCTCTGAACCATATGCGGTGGATAGTGTAGGGTCGTCTATGAGTGTGAGGGATTTAGACGCAACCGTCTCTCCAATCTTACCCTCCAAGAATGAGAGCCCTGTGAGGACACTGTAGGCCGATGCAGCCCTCCCCACCTCCTCTAATATGTTGGCGAAAGTCATGGGGCCGAGTATTGTGTCATACACGCCAGGTTCCCCGCTCACAGGGTTCTTTGCCAGCCGCGCAACCTCGCCCGCCATCTCCCCAGTCTTGTAGGGGTTAAACTCCTCCCTACTCGCTGTGGCCGTGGAGAACTGCCCGCTCGACGCACCATCTAGAAAGGCCCTAACTGATAACTCAATCCTCTCGCTGCTGGACTCCGCCTTAACCCCACCTGAGGTGTAGAGAGTTCTACGAACCTCGCTTACTATGAGGGACCCTGCAACCCGGGTGGCGCCACTGTTCTTGGCTCCTGATACGGCCTCTTCAACCCACCCAACCATGTCTTCGGGTGGTGGAGCCCTTCTCCCCCGAGAGAGAAGCTCCTTGTCATACTTGAATGGCCCTTTCGGGAGCGGTGCGTAAACGTCACTTGGCCCAGCTAGTCGGGTGGTCTCTGCTAGGCCTGCTATGAGCTTCTTTATCTCAGAGAGGCTGCGGACAGAGGTTGACGCCACCCCCCGCCTCTCGCCTATGGCCAGATAAATAGAGGCCTCGTATTCGTCGAACACCTTCGAGACTGTTATCTCATTATTTGAGAAGCGTATCATGTAGATGGTTACGTCCGCCAAGTCAACCGCCGCATCGGTCGCCCCCAGCCTCTTCGCTGTTCTCAGAGCCTCTAAAGCCACTCGCCTCGCCCCTACCATATGCACTAGATCTCTGCAGTCCAGATTAAAAAGAATCGCTCTCAGAGAGGTTGATGAGCTGGCGACTCTTTATTTAGTAATACGGCCGTCCTATTGATGGGTATACCAAGATGTTGGAGCGGGGTGATGAAGTGCGGCGGAGAGAGGGGGGCTCTGCTGGAGAGGATGTAGTCGCGGTGCTTGAATATCCTGTGAAGAGTGATGGCTCGATGATTGCTGAGCGGTTGGCGCTGAGTTGCGATGAGCACCGTGGACTTGAAGTCTCAGTAGGTGATGGTCGTAGAGAGATAGTGGCTCCTCTCGGCTTCGTGAAACGAGACGTCTCCTCCTCGATCCTAGGCGACAGCCTAGCGATAAGGCTTCTAACACCCTTCGAGGTCATCCAGGGAGGAGACATTATTGGGCAGCTGCAGTCCCACTACTTGAAGCGGGTAATCAAGCGTGTAACAGAGACTGTCATCGAGAGCTACGAGCTCGTGGCCATCCATGTGAGGCTACACCCCCTTTACTTCCTGTTGAGGTGGATCAAACCCAAACTAGCGCTTATGCCGAGTCTGACCAGGCTCTTCTGGTGGCTCAGCCCCAAAGATGGTCTTCGTGAAAAACACCTATCCACGGTCATGTCTCGACTGAGGGCAGCCTTAGATGAGTCATCTCGGGAGGAAGAAGGAATCTTACAGAAAGATGGCGAACTATACGCTCTAAATCCCTCAAAGGTCATGCAGAAACACTTAAGTAGGGGTAGGCCTAGGCTCAAGCTTCCATTCAATCCTCAGGTTACCAGAGTTGTAAGGGAGCCGGCGGTGGCGATTGGGGCGCTGAGGCTACTGCTCGCTGAGGCCTATCCAAAGGCACCTGTAAGCTTGGCTGAAATAGAGCCGGAGGAGTGGGCCTTCGTCCAGACTTTCCACGGGCTCCAACCGATCGCAAGCGATGAGCCGCTTATCGAGGCGATAAAAAAGCACCTCTCGCTGGAAGGAGTTGAGGTCAAGCTCGATAGAAAAGGCTCCATACTAAACTCAACCTATCTCCTCCAAATGTATGCGGGCGGTAACCCAAAGGAGACCCTGTTCGTGAAGAGATA
Source organism: Nitrososphaerota archaeon (assembly GCA_038741355.1). Classification (GTDB taxonomy): domain Archaea; phylum Thermoproteota; class Nitrososphaeria_A; order Caldarchaeales; family Calditenuaceae; genus HRBIN02. The sequence goes on along the minus strand of JAVYLC010000051.1, from coordinate 8,492 downwards.
CTTTTCTTGGACCGATATTAAATGGGTTGCCGCCAAGCTCTGGGCTATGCCTCTGAGAAACTTCTATTTTTCGCCGGGGACGAGGATGAGTAACGAGGTCTTCTTCCTGAGCTATTTGGCTGAGAGAGGAATCCGTGTTCCACGCGTTGTCTACCTTTCTTGGGGAGATAAGGTGCTTGTTGAGAATGCGATTAAAGGGTATAATCTTACGGAGGCATGGACCAGAGAGCGTGGAAGGATTAGTGATAGTATGTTAGAAGATATAACGATAGGGGTTGGTAGAATGCTGGCTGAAGTGCATGACCGTGATGTTGTGGTGGGAGACTGTAAGCCTGATAATTTCATGATCGCACAGCCTTCGTCCGAGACATGGCTGGTGGATTTAGAACAGGCCTCCTTAAAAGGCAATAAGTCTTGGGACCTCTCCGAGCTGATACTCTACATGGGGCACCATCTCGATCTCGAGGATGCAGAGATATACGCATCACTAGTAGCTAGAGGCTATCTGTCGAAGGGTAGGCCTGAGGTTGTGGAGGGAGCCCTAGATAGCAAGTTTCAGCTCACTATGCTTCCTTGGACGCCTATCTGGACACAGGTCTGGATGTTTAGATCGGTGGAGAGAGAGTTGAGAAGGTAGGAGGGGTGCTAAAGTATTCTGATATATTCCCTGCCAGCACCCTCATACGAGCCTATAAGTATCTGCCTCCAAACCTCCTCGCCATTCCGCCGCGCCACCTCAAGCTTCCCGTAAGCCTCGACTGAGTCACTCTCCCTCAAAACACCCGCCAACATCATATCATAACATACAATCCTGTCAATACTTCCATCCCCATCCTCAACAAAATACACTGCCGGTGTAAAGAGCGACTCCCGCGCATCAACCACCCTGGCCCTAACCTTAGCCATTCCTAGCGGGGAGTAGACAACCTCGCCATACCTGTGTGCTGGCTCCTCACGTACCCCGTGTATTGAGAAGTGAACCCCGCTGTATATCCCCTTGTTTATGACATTGGTTGCTAGTTTGCGCAGATCATGCGCTGGGATCGGGTATCTTGATGCTGCTCGGATAACCCACTTCTCAGGATCGCTATCCCCCAGTAGGGCGACTTCACCCTCGCGTTGCAGCTCCTTAAACGCTTCAAGAACCCTCCATACATTCTCCGCCCCATAGACCACCAAGTCTATGTCTGAGTCTTGATGATGTATTCCGGGAAGAATCGACCCAGTGACGCCGAAGCAATCTGTAGGAACGCCTGAAACCCCTGAAATCCGCTCAACGAGCGATACTAGAAGACTCTCAAGCCGGTTATTGGTAGGTCTGCTCATTAGCTCCATGAGCCTCTTTTTAGAGCTGTATACTTTGGTGATCCTACTGGTCGGTGGTGCTATGACCTTAGCGCTAACCGTAGGGTCTTGATACACGTAGCTGGGCTGGCTCTCCTCTAGGAAATTAATTATTTTTAGTAACTCTGAGACCGTGTATTGCCGGATTACGCGGACGAATTTTTTATCACCCTCTCCCCACATGCCATTACCTGGTACATATTTGAGAAGGCTCCATACCCGTCCTGCTGGATGAATATCGCCTAAAACTAGGAAAATCCAGCCATCAGTCGTCTCGAAGTAGTCGTGGTCCCTGATGGACGTGTCGTGGCCTTCAACTTCCCGCATGCCCCTTAAAGTAACCGCTCCTCGCAGAGTTATAACTATATTTTACGCATAACGTTTTCGGAGATGACATAATCGTCAGGCATGTTTCCGACGAATATTCTAATCCTCCCTGTTACGAGGTCGGTCTCAAGCCTTCCCCTCGCGGTGAAGCGTTCTCCAGCAAAGACCTGCTCCGCAAACCTCGACCGGTAGGACACCACCTCTCCACACTTGTAGGCCTCTTCACCACCCTCAAGCACCTCATCGACCGTGACCCTCAGCTTCATAGGCGTATAGCAGCCGAGTGAGTCGTCCTCCACCACACCCCTCACCTTGACATAGCTCAGCTCCCTCCACCTGGCCGACCCCCAGGGCTCCCAGAAATCCTCGGGCCGCTGCACAATCCTGGCAGAGTAGACCACCCCCCTGAACAGGCCGTACGTGGACTTCCTCCCCTCGTGCATGAGCCATGCCTCAAGGCTAAGCTTAGAGTCTCTACGCTTAGAGGCCAGGTCTTGCGCGTGTTCGCGCGTCACAGCTCCAGTTACTCCGCGGACCCTGAGCTCTTTCAAGGCCTCTAAGACCCTAAACCCGCGGGGCTCCACCAAGACTATGTCGATATCGGACCACCTCTTATGCGCCTTCAAGAGGATGGACCCGGAGATTCCTATCGACCCGCGGGGGATGCCGCCCTCCTCTGAGAGGGCTCGCCCAAGCTCCAAGGCCGTCATAGTCAGCCGGTCAATTGGCTGTAGGCTTCGGAACCCCTCCAGCGCGGAGAGATGCCTCTCAACACTTTCAACAGGAATCTGGGGCAGAACCTGCCCTGAGTGGTCGTCGAAGACAAGCCAGCCCCGAACCCTATCCTCTATGAAGGCATACACCTCCTCTAGAGTGGCTGCCCGTCCTAGACGCGGAAAAGCAACAACCTTTCCGGGAGGATGCGAAACACCTTTGACAGCCATAAACCCAAGCTCACCGACATAGACGTAGTCACCCTCAATCAAGTATTTCAAGCCCAAATCCTATGATAAGAGTGGGTTTTAAAAGAGATGATGTCCGTCAAGCGCCTTATCCGCCCTCCACCGCATGGTTTGATAATATGGCTGGAGAGGTGTAGGAGAGGATTCAGATCTTCACTCTCTGCGCATAGTCCCTTGCGCTCAGCTTACGATAGAGCTCCGGCAGCTCCTACGAGTTATGGTCCAAGGCATAGCCTGCCACACTAGTGGTTACACACGTTCTAGCAGCTAGCGAAGTTGCGACACGGGCCGTTGAGTAGGGCCTGCAAGACAGGCTGTGGACCCTCGACCCGCTTAGATGCTCTGGGATTAGGCTGAGATTCTTCGAGACTCGCCCTATCCCACACTTTTAATTTTTCAATGGGAATGTTTTTAAATTCGTTGAAGACCAACTTTTTTCGCTGAAAATATATGGGTATAGACCCGGCCGAGCTTTTGACTCATATAAAGATAGAAGTGCCGACGTGGTTCTGGGAATTATACCACACGGTCATCCTAGTCTTCATAGTGATAGATCTGCTTGCGGGCGTTAGAAGAAGGCACGCGTTGACGTATAGGGAGGCGGGTGCGTGGTCAGCTCTATGGATAGCGGTAGGCCTGGCGTGGGGTGCGTTTGTATACTGGTTTGCATCCCCGGAAGATAAACTGCACGCTCTTGGGCTATACTATGCGGCATTCATAGTGGAGAAGAGTTTAAGCATGGACAACTTATTCGTCTTCGCAGTTATCTTCAGCTATTTCGCAGTCCTGCCCCGAGTACAGCCGATCGTACTATACGTTGGAATAATTACGGCAATCGTTTTAAGAGCCGGATTCATAGCTGGGGGACTATGGCTAATAGAGCAATTCCACTGGACTGTATACATTTTCGGCGCAGTCTTGATGTATGCAGGATACAAGCTACTGAGGAGGGGAGAGGTGGAAGTAAATCCCTCAAGAAATCCGGTTGTAAAATTTGCCCAGAGGGTCCTCCCAATAGCTGACTATTACGAGGGTGCCAGGTTCATTGTCCGTTCAAAAAGAGATGGAAGGTTAATGTTTACTCCACTCCTTCTGGCTCTACTTGCAATTGAGACATTTGACATAATATTCGCGTTCGATTCTATTCCGGCTGTTATAGCTATCACATCGAACTTTTTCCTGGCATACACTTCGAATGTCGCCGCAATCCTAGGGTTGAGAGCACTATATTCTCTAATAGCTATCACAATGTTTAGATTCAAGTATGTTGAACACTCGCTAGCAGGCATATTATTCTTCCTAGGAATAAAAGTACTCATAGGCCAATTCGTCGAAATACCAATATGGTTGTCAATATCAATAATATTCTCAATCCTATCCGCCGCAGTTGTTCTCTCGATAATGAGAGGCGAGGTCAAGAGAGGAGATGAGGAGTAAGCGGCGGAATTTTAACATAGGCTTTAAAAGATCTCATCCGCTCATCCGGGCGGATAGCTAAGATCTCCAGCTCTTAGATTATGCCTTTTGTTTGGACACTATCGTTGATTTTGTTGAGACATGTGAAGTACGCGTAAGCCGGCTTTTAATCCCACGTGTTCCGGTTGAAATTCTCGAGACGCCCAAGCGTGTAGTAATAATCGGGGGTGATTCCATCTATGACTCTAGAAGAGCTAGTGGTTTAGATGGTTGGCTAAGGTTGGCTTCAGTGCTTAAACAGTAGTCGACAACACCTGCGGGCCAAAATTTAATTACATCTGCAGGCATTTTATAACATGTGGCGGCTCAGACCACACGTCCTAGAAGGATAAGGATTTTGCTTGCTAAACCTGGGCTGGATGGGCATGACCGGGGGCTCCTGATCCTTGCGAGAGCCTTCAGAGATGCTGGCTTTGAGGTTGTTTATGGCGGGATTCTTAGGAGTCCTGAAGAGGTGGTTGAGACAGCAATTCAGGAGGACGTTGACGTGGTGGCTCTTAGCCTTCACAACGCAGACCACATCCCTAACTTCATCAAGGTTGCTAGGCTATTAAGGGAGAGGAATGCCGGTGACATACTGGTCGTGGGGGGCGGCATTATTCCGCCAGAGCATAAACCAATCCTAGAGAAGGAGGGCATTACGGGAAACTTCGGACCCGGCACACCTCTCCAAACAATCATAGACCACATCGTCGAGAGGGTTAGGAGGGAGAGGTGGAGGGAGGGCGTGTGAGGAGCGGCTAGATTATCACCGGCTCGCTCCAAGTCCCAAATACTTCTCGCCCAACATTCATTATCTCCTCCAAAGTCGCGTAGCTCTTGACCGCCTCTATAATATAGGGCATGACGTTGACGTTTTCGTCCTCAAATGCTTTCCGAAGATTTTCAAGAGCCCTCCTAACTTTCTCAGCATCTCTTTCCCTCTTCACCTGCTGAAGCCTCTCAACCTGCTTTCTAACAACTCTTTCATCTACTACAAGATACCTTATTGGCCGCTCATCGGGGATAGTGTACTTGTTAACCCCCACAAGTACTTCATCACCTCTCTCGAGGGCGAGCTGGGTCCTGTAGGCGGACTCATGTATCTCCCTCTGAGGATAACCGGCCTTTATTGCCTCAAGCATCCCCCCAAGCTCGTCAATTCTCTCGAAATACTTAAGCGCGCCCTCCACCATCTGCTCGGTCAGCCACTCAACATAATAGGATCCAGCGAGAGGGTCTATCGTGTCGGCCACACCTGTCTCTTCGGCGATTATCTGCTGGGTTCTGAGAGCTACGAGGACCGCCTCCTCGGTCGGGAGAGCCCAAGCCTCGTCATAGGAGTTTGTGTGTAGCGACTGTGTCCCCCCAAGCACTGCCGCAAGCGCCTCTATAGTTGTCCTGACTATGTTGTTAAGCGGCTGCTGCCACGTGAGTGACGCGCCTGATGTCTGCGTGTGGAACCTAAGCGTCATCGACCTAGGGTCTTTCGCGCCGTAAAACTCTTTCAAAACCGTCGCCCATATCTTTCTCGCCGCCCTGAACTTAGCTATCTCCTCGAAGAAATAGATAGTCGAGTTGAAGAAGAAGGAGAACCGCGGGGCGAACTGGTCGACGCTCATACCCGAGCTGATCCCCAAATCGACGTAGGTGAATCCATCCATCAGGGTGAATGCGAGCTCCTGCAACGCAGTAGCACCTGCCTCACGTATGTGATAGCCGCTGATGCTGATGTAGTGCCAGTAGGGCATGTTTTTCGTGCAAAACTCCATCATGTCCCTTATTATGCGGAGGTGCGCCTCGGGCGTAAAGGCCCACTCCTTCTGGGCTATGAACTCTTTTAAGATGTCTGTCTGGGTTGTTCCTCTAAGCAGCCTCATGGGAACCCCCTGCTTCTCTGCGACAGCTATTAGCATGGCTAGAAGCACCGCGGCGGGCGCGTTTATCGTCATCGAAACACTCACCTTGTCCAGCGGAATTCCATCAAAAATTATCTCCATGTCTCTGACCGAAGCGACGGAGACACCGCATTTCCCAACCTCTCCCTCGCATCTCGGATTATCGGGATCGTAGCCATAGAGGGTGGGTGTGTCGAAGGCGATGCTTAACCCTGTCTCACCATGCTCTAAGAGGAAGCGGAAACGCTTGTTAGTGTCTTCAGGCGCTCCAAAACCTGCGAACTGCCTCATAGTCCACAACCTACCCCTATACATCGTGGTGTAGACGCCGCGTGTAAATGGATACTGGCCCGAGAACCCTAAATCACCCTCGTAATCAAGCCATTTAACATCAAGCGGCGTGTATAGGGGCTTGACCTCAAAGCCTGAGGTGGTCTTGAAGATGTTTTTCCGCTCACCTGTTGCCGCTGCCTCAATATACCGCTTACTCCAATCCCTAATACTCTGTTCAAGCCTTTCCAAAAAGTCCGTCCTATACATCGGAGAGGCCTGACGTCTCTTGTTGAGGGCCTCCTGCCTGTCTCGCCAGTAGGGGAGGCGCTTCACACTAAACTGGCTAAGACGCTCAGATATTCCTTCCACGGAATCATCTAATGTCTCAGATGCTTATAAACACTATATCTTCTTCATCCACTCTAAGACTCTTTCCATCATTTTTCGGGCTATAGCCTTAGGGTCGAGGCCTTCAGCCGTCAATCTCTCAACCTCAGCTATGAACTCCTTGTCCGAAGATAACATCTCAACCGCGACTCTAAAGTCCTCCATAATCAAGCCCGCCACCTCCGCGATGGTCTGCCTCCTTCTCCTAGCCTGAAGCCCACCATCAGCTTTGAGCTGCTCCCATTTCCTCAAAAGCGTTTCAGCCAGCACATCTACACCCTCCCCACGCGTTGCAATCGTCCTCAAGACAACTGGCCTGTCTCCGCCCCTGCTGAGCATGGCCTCGAGCATCGAAGCTATGTATGAGCTTCTAGAATCATCCGCCTTGTTGACGACGTAGACATCACCTATTTCGAGGAGGCCTGCTTTTATGGCTTGGATACTGTCACCCATGTCGGGTGTAACAACTATAGCCACCACGTCTGCGACATCATTGATAGACACATCAGTCTGCCCGGCCCCTGCGGTCTCCACCAATATGACGTCAAAACCGGCGGCGTCAAGAACGCGGAGAACACCCCTTATGTATGCGACGACCCCACCTCTTGCCCCGCGAGTAGCCATGCTCCTGATAAAAACACCGGGCGCTGACGCGATCGACACCATCCTAACCCTGTCTCCCAATACCGCTCCACCCGTGAACGGGCTTGAAGGGTCTATCGCAAGAACAGCAACCCTCAAACCAATACCCTTAAGATACTCTCCAATTCTGCCTATGAGGGTGCTTTTACCTGACCCTGGGGGGCCTGAGAAGCCTATGACGGGCCTGCCCCTAACATTTTTCGCAAGCCTTGATAGTATATGCCCCGCCTCGCCGCCGCCCGCCTCTACAATACTAATAACTTTTGCAAGAGACCTAGTATCTCCGGCTAAAACATCGTCGACAAGACTGTCAGCATCAAACATTTCCCGTAAAAACATGTCAACATCATCCTATATGTATTAACTTTGCCGACGAGTTAGCGGCTGTTCTTAGAAAATGCCCATGAATACACCTCAATCATGTAACTCAAGTCTAGTCTGAAAAAGCCCCCTCAGCACCCCAATAGAAACCATTGGCCTACAGGCCTCCATCTCCCTTCCCAGCCTGTTCAACTATTTCGCATGGGGATCTAATAATCTCTTCACAGGTCTTCGCATACAGTCCGCTTTGAGGCTGATCGGAGAAGGATGGAAGGTTGGAGTGCATCTTCTTCAATGGCAAAGGAATTAAATACTAAATAGCGCCCATATTACGTGGAGTATCGTAGGGGGCCCGTAGCTCAGCCTGGCCGGAGCGTCCGGGCGTAAGTTTTAGTAGTAGCCACTTCTTTGGAGGATTCTTTTCCGGATTGTTTGAAGGGGTGTTCGGGTAAATAAACGCCTCCGCATTTTTTTCCTACATCTTGGGAAGCCCCATTCTCAAGATAAGCTGTCTGGGGACTGTGAAACCGTCTCTAGTGGCTATGTGTGGAATACCTAAGTAGGTAAGGCTTTCAGAAACCATTTTCCTGTCCACTCTGGACGTGTAGATTGTTACGGCGTCCTCACCCACTCCTCAGCCTGTCAGGATGGTTTAGAGCAATAGAGGCATGTATTTCTCGGGGGATAGGCTTGTCAAATGTTTGGTGTTGTGGCTTAGCTGGGATGAAGAATTCTCCATGGTTCAAGCTCATCACTTATACGTGGATGTGTTTTTGGGGCGGTGTTTGTGAAGAACCTGTATGCCTTCTCCTCAAGCTTACCTCTCTGACGTTTAAAGCGATGTTTCTTAAAGCTTGGCCCGGCTCCTCCGCATACCCGCAAA
>JAVYLC010000050.1:7980-13325 GCA_038741355.1 Nitrososphaerota archaeon | reverse complement strand
CGTACCATGGAGCCCTATCCGTGTAGACTGTAGGGTTGTTAGTGCATGCCTTCTTTACATTCTCCATGAACCTTGTGCATTCCCCTATTCCACGACCCCTCGATACCTGTATGGCGAATACCTCTCCCAACCTCCCTAGCAGCCCACAGATAGGCCCTCCTAACGAGATTACGGATTACTGTCTCATCTACAGCTATCGGCCCACGCCTACGCCTATCTACAAGTGAGAAGGCCTCACCAGCCCTAAGGAACCACCTCCTAACAGACTCATGGCTCACCCTGAATCCTAGCTCTCCTAAGACCTCTGCAACCCTTCTAAGACTGAGCCCCTCCACATACATCCTGACAGCAAGCCCCCTAACCCATGAAGGATAACGCATACGGGGAAAGACATTTCTATCACCAAAGAAACCTATAAGACGGCCGAGGCCTACCCCAACTCTGCATCACCCAGGGATTTGAGGGTAAGGCTCTCGGCCATAGACCTTAAGTTGACAGTCCCTGATTAATCTTGTAAAGGTCTTAAGTTTCTAACTGAGGGGCTAGGGTATCTCAATTATCTGCAACATGTTGGGGTTCAGGACGGCGACGAATCCGTCTCTGCCATCCATGAACCTCGTCTCGGGCTCTCTGTCTCTCATCAGGTCTCTTATGGTGCTTGAGACATATCCTGTAATGCCCTTAGACTCTATGAGTACGGGTTCATAGTATTTCCAGCGCGCCCTGTCATTCTTCTCTGCGACATATGATGCTGCGGCAGACATGGGGCCTTTGGTCGGCGAGTATAGTAGTATGCAGAGGTCTAGTGCGGATTTTGTGAGGGGTTTGGACTCTGAGATTATCTGAGCGAGCAGTTGAGGTGTCTCCTCGTATCTGGCACCCTCGAGGTGTTTTGCGAGGTATTTTAGATAGAGGTGTGAGTCTGTGTAGAGCCTGTAGTTTTCGATGCCTAGGTGTGCTGCCAGAGTCTCCTTCTTGACCCCTCCGTTGTGTGAGAGGTAGAGCTCGGCTAGTTCGGGGCCGCCCTCAGCCGTGATTATTAGCTCCTCTCTGAAGGGGTGGGCTGCGACGCCTCCGCGGGGCTCGCCGCGCGTCCTTCTAGAGTGAACCATCACCATCGCCTCCTCCACGTTGCCAATCATGTGTGAGAGCCGCTTAACACAGTTGCCAAGCGCCTCGAGGTTAGCCTCACATGCCTCCTCGCCGCTCAGGGTGGGCTCAGCGTCAAACCTCTCATACACAACCCTCCAGAGGCCCTTTCTTCTAAGGGCAGCCACGTACCCATAGCCATGACAGTGCCTGCCATCACCGGCAATCTCCCGTAGGTAAGGGTCGCTCCGCGAAGCCTCCACGAAATGACTGAGAACATCCAGTGCAATCTCGGAAGCCTCGCCGCGAAAACTCAGCGCAACCATCCTACACATATCCCAACCAAGCTACAGCCTCCTAGTTAAGTATTGTCCAATAGACCAAAATCAACGCAAAAATCGTCAACTAAACGGTCCGGGGCAGGTTCTTCTGGGATTCTTGCGTAGTCCCCGCTTATAGGAATTAAGGAGTGCTGGGGCCGTCCGGGTGCTCCGGCCGGGATTTGAACCCGGGTCTCGGGCTCGAGAGGCCCGCATACTTGACCGGGCTATACTACCGGAGCGTCTTGTTCTCCGCGTAGAGTGGATGGGGTTGGGGGTATTTTTGGATAACTCGGGCCTGCTGGCTGACGGGGGTATCCCCGTCTTTCTTATTAGGGTGGGGGGTTGGAGTCTAGTCTTGTCCAGCTTGGGCAGTTGTATTCCTCGGCCCTGTAGTTGGGCTTGTAGGGTTTTATGTCGATGACTGGTGTGCCGTCGAAGAGGTCTAGGCCTTCGACGCTGAGGGTTCTCCCCTCGCGTTTAATGAGTCTCACGAGTGTTAGGCCTATCGGGTTCGGCCTTGCAGGCGAGTCTGACGCGAACACGCCGACGAGCGGCACTTCCTCTTCCCTAAACCCCATCCTCAACAGCCTCTTCGGCCTCACCTTCAGCACTGTTCTGCCCTCAGGCGGTATCTTGTGGAAAATCGATACTATGAATATGTGTGAATACTCCTCCAGCCCGTTTAGAGCCTCCTCGTATTCGGGCAGGACCTCTATGCGCCCTGCCACCGCACCTGAGTGAGCCCTGACATACTCGTCGTCGACATCCACCCTGACATATCCGATGATCTTAAGCTCCACGAGTATACTTGGTGAGGGCGTGGATTTAAGCACGCACCAGCCTGTTGTGTTGAGTCGCAAAATGTTTAATTTCTCCGTGCTACCTCTTCCCTTGCCTTGAGGATTGCTGATGTGAGTTGTGAGGTCTTGGAGTTTACGGAGTTTTATGAGAGGGACGCGCTGGCGGTGGTCGGTGGGGCTGAGCATCCGATGGAGGTTTGCCTAGTTCGTGTCGAAACTTCTGACGGTGGTATCGGGTTTGGCGAGGCGATAGGCTATGGTTCTCCCGAGAGCGTGGCTGTTACTGTCAACAGTGTTTTGAGCCGGATAGTTAGGGGCGAGGAGTCAACGAACATATGGCATCTCTGGGACAAGATGTACAAGGCCACCTTCAGGCTCGGGAGGAGGGGGATAGTTATCTCGGCGATGAGCGGGGTTGATATAGCCCTCTGGGACTTGACGGGGAAGGAGTTTGGGGCATCGATTCACAGGCTTCTCGGCGGCAGCTCTAGGAGGATGAAAGGGTACATCACGGGGGGCTACTACAGGCCTGACAAGGATATTCCGAGGCTGATTGAGGAGGTTGAGGGATACGTTAGGAGCGGCTTTAAGACCGTTAAGATTAAGGTCGGCGGCCTCAGCATCGAGGAGGACCTTAGACGCCTCTCAGCCCTCAGGGAGAGGTTCGGAGAGGGGCTGGGAATCGCGGTGGACGCCAACAATGTCTACGACTTCAATCAGGCCCTGAGGATGGGGAGAGGGTTGGAGAAGCTGGACATAATTTTCTTCGAGGAGCCGATATCCACGGATTATCCCGAGCTAAGTGCGAGGCTGGCTGCGCAGCTGGATGTTCCGATAGCAGGCTACGAGACCGCCTTCACGATACACGAGTTCAGGGAACTCATCTCGAGATACGCTGTCGACATTGTTCAGGCAGACGCAGCCTGGAATGGCGGGATAACTGAGATGCTGAGGATAGGTGTTCTCGCGAGGAGCTACGGCCTCCCACTGATACCCCACTACTCGGCGGGTGGGATAGGATTCGTCGCAAGCCTGCACACGGCCCTCACAATCGACTCGCCAATCATCGAGTACCACCTCAGGCCTAATCCGCTCAGGGAGGCATTAGCGGGAGACGCAATCAAACACTCAAACGGGGAGTTCGAGCCGCCCACAAAGCCGGGGCTAGGCATAACTATAAGAGAAGAAGACCTTGAAAAGTTCCGGAAGACGAGGCGCTGACCAACAACCCTTTAAGCGCAGGCCTAGGCTCCGGTAGTGTGGAGGAAGTGACGGCCAGCCACCATATGATACAAGAGATCCACGAGGGGCCTGCAGCCTTCCGTGAGACACTAGAGGCTCTTAGCGTGGTAGGTGTCCTTTCGGGCGAGATAAGTTCTAGATACAGGTGTCTCGTAACATGCAGTAGCGGTTCTTCACACCACACAGGCCTCTGCCTCAGCTACGCTGCCTCGAGGCTCGCAGGCATTGAGGCCTACTCCGCCCAGGCCTCAGAGTACTCCGAACACGTCCACAACTTTCTCCAAAGGGACCACCTCCTAGTGGCGATCTCGCAGTCTGGCGAGTCTGTGGACACGGTTAGAGCCGCTAGGCTCGCCTCGTCAAAGAGTGTTGACGTCCTGGCTTTAACAAGCGTCCCCGATAGCACGCTTGGGTCTCTGGCCCGCTACGTGATCGAGGTTAGGTGTGGTGTGGAGAGGGCTGTTCCAGCAACCAAGAGCTTCATGGCCCAGCTGGCGGCCGTCTATTCTCTCACCCTCGGCCTAGCCTCTACCAGGCTTGGAGTAAGTGAAGTTGGTTCGATTAAAGAGGACTTGGCCAGACTCCCCAGACTCCTGGAACAGACAATAGACCGCTTCGAGGAGCTTATGCGGAGGCAGGCTAAGAGGCTGGCAGGCGTCAGGCACGCGTTTATCCTCGGCTACGGCCCATCCTACATAGCTGCCCTCGAGGCATCACTCAAGCTGAAGGAGACCTGCGGGATACATGCAGAGGCCTACTCGATAGGCGAGTTCAGACATGGCCCCATCTCCCTGTTGGATAGCGATGCGGCCTGCATATTCATAACGCCGCCGGAGCCCGGCGACTATTTGGAGGTCTTCGAGAAGGTGGCGGCAGAGGCTTCGTCATCGGGCTCGCAGACTGTGATGCTCTCCCATGAGGGTGGGGGGCTGGCTGCTGACCTGTCTCTTCCGCGGATAGCCCACGTGTTGGCGACGGCGGTTGAGGTTGTACCGTTCCAGCTCCTCGCCTACTATACAGCGGTGGAGAGGGGGCTTGACCCTGACAGGCCCAGGCGTCTCAGAAAGGTGGTGCAGTAGCCGAACTTACCTACATCTCTTATAGTGTTTTATCTCTTCGCCGTGTATACATGTTTTAGGATGGTTCAGGGCGCGGCACATCGAGGCTATGGTCCTCCAGCTTAGGAGGCTGTCAAGCTTCTGGGCCTCACTACATGCAAGCTGAACTGGGAGGCTGAGAACCCTGTGAAAATAGGTCTCTATGACCCGATGGTTGTGTATGAGCTGCTCAGCAAGCGCCTCCCCACGCTTGGTCAAGGCTATAGACCTCCACGGCTTCCTCATAACCAGTCCCTTCTCCTCAAGCCTCTTAACCACATCCACCACGCTCGACTCCCTCACACCAAACCTAACAGCAAGCGCGCTAGTCCCAGTCCGCATATCATCAGCCATTTTATGTAGCGTGGCGAGGTAGACTGCCTCAAGCCTGCTAAGATTGGCTCTAACCACAGCCATTCAATACAGGGCCATAATATATCTCCTTAGCCAGACTCTCCGCTAGACCTCGGAGGCGGGAACCTCTATAATCCTCGAATCGATGAGCGCGCTGAGTATCCTCCTAGACCTCGAGATTATCTCACTCGCCCGTTCAAGTTCCTCCTCGTAGCTAATCCTCCGGCGGGCAAGTCCCTGTCTCGACAGAGTGTGTGCGACCGCGGCTGCCACCCTCGGATAGGCCGTCCACTCCTCCATGGTTGGGATTATGTAGTCAGGTGAGAGACCTTTCTCTTCTGCGCAACGCGCAAGCTCCTCCGCCCCCCTGATCATGGCCTCGTATGAGACTCGGCGGGCGCTGCAGTCGAGGGCTCCCCGGAAGACTGAGGGGAATATCA
>JAVYLC010000050.1:0-7880 GCA_038741355.1 Nitrososphaerota archaeon | reverse complement strand
TAGTCAGGTGAGAGACCTTTCTCTTCTGCGCAACGCGCAAGCTCCTCCGCCCCCCTGATCATGGCCTCGTATGAGACTCGGCGGGCGCTGCAGTCGAGGGCTCCCCGGAAGACTGAGGGGAATATCAGGCTGTTGTTCACCTGGTTTGGGAGGTCGCTTCTCCCGGTAGCGACTATGGCGGCGCCGGCCCTCTTAGCCTCCCAAGGCCATATTTCGGGAACCGGGTTTGCGAGGGCGAAGACTATCGCATCCTTCTCCATCAGCTCCACATCCTCCGGCTTAACAACTCCTGGCCCAGGAGTCGAAGCCGCAATAAGCACGTCAGCTCCCACCAGAGCCTCCCTCAGCCCACCCTTCACCTTATCCCTATTTGTCTTGAGGGCTATCTCATACTTCCAGCGATTCTTCAGCATCAGCGAGTCCATGTCCTCCCTCTCAGAGTGGAGTATCCCATTCCTATCGATTAGGATCATCTTTCCGGGGTCGAAGCAATACTTCTCGAGGAGGACGGCCGTAGCTATGTTCGCAGCACCAGCACCTAGCAGGACCACCCTGCACTCTCTAGGTGAGCGGCCCGTGAGTTTGAGAGCGTTGATGAGCGCCGCAAGCGTCGCGGCTGCCGTTCCCAGCTGATCGTCGTGCCAGACCGGAATCTCGAGGTCCGACATAAGTCTCTCAAGTATGTAGAAGCAGTCGGGTGATTGGATGTCCTCGAGGTTTAGGCCTCCGAAGGAGGGCTCCAAGGCCTTTGCCACTTGGATGAACTGCTCCGGAGAATCGACCCTCACAGCTATGGGGATCGCATCGACTCCGCCGAGATATTTGAAGATCAGCGCCTTCCCCTCCATCACCGGTAGGCCCGCCTCCGGGCCGATGTTCCCAAGCCCCAGCACGCGCGTTCCGTTGGTCAGCACTGCTATCGTGTTCCACTTATTCGTTAAGCTGAAGGCCTCATCCCTGTCCTTCACAATAGCCCTGCAAACCTCAGCAACACCGGGCGTATACCAGATCGAGAAGTCCTGAAGCCCTCTGACCGGGACTTTTGGATGAACCTCAATCTTCCCCCCATAAAGCTTCGAGTACTTTACAGCCAGCTCCCCAAGCTTTACCTGATCCAATAACCCACCACACCCTAAATGGTGTGAGAGAGATAATAAGAGTTTCTCATATTTGTTTTCCACCTACTCTTGCTTTGTTGCATCAAAATCGATATTTTATTCCTCAATCGCATAAATATTGATGCATAAAGCGAAAATTGTCGCCGCACCCGGCTCATACACGTCCTTTAACAACAGTATTTCTTAACACGCCTATGCCCTCGACCTCTACCTCTACCACGTCATTAATCTTTAGGAGCCTAGGCTCCGGCTTGGCAAATATCCCGACACCTGCAGGAGTCCCTGTCGCTATGACATCGCCCGGCTCAAGCGTCATAACCATGCTGATGAAAGAGACCAGATAGTAGACCCCGAAGATCATGTTCCTTGTGTTCGAGTCCTGCCTCGTCTCCCCGTTAACGCGGGACATTATCCTAAGGTTCTGAGGGTCTGGTATCTCGTCGCGCGTGACTATCCACGGGCCCATGGGTGCGAATGTGTCGAATGATTTTCCACGGGTCCACTGCTTGTCTTTGAACTGGAGGTTCCTGGCCGATATGTCGTCGAAGGCTGCGTAGCCGCAGATACAGTCGGGAGCCTCTCCAGGCTCCACGCCGCGGCACCTCCTCCCAATAACCACAGCGAGCTCGGCCTCATAGTCGAGCTGCGTGACGATTGAGGGGTACTCGACAGGGTCGTATGGCCCAGTCAGGGCCGTGTGGGGTTTCATGAAGATTATCGGCTCTTCAGGCACCTCGGCCTTTGACTCCTCTGCGTGGTCCCTGTAGTTGAGCCCGATGCAGATTACCTTTGGCTTATTGTCGGTAGGTGCGAGGAGCTTGACTTGGCTGAGCTTTAAGACGCGTGGAACCTTTCTCGAGGCCTCCAGCAATAGTTTTCGAAAATCCTGCTCGACGACAAGCCTCTCAATAAAGTCTGAGAAGTAGGGTGGGAGTGCGAGACCTGCAGCCTCCTCCAACTCCTCTCTAGAAACCACGTAGTCCCCCTCAACAAACCCATAGGTCGTGAGCTCACCGATCCTAAACCTAGCCAGCCTCACGGAACACCACACCGGACGGACAAAATACCTTCAAGACCATGCTTTAACGTTTCCCGCCAAGCGATCAAACGGGAAAAAGATTAATTGTGGTGTTTTACCTCTCAAGGAGGCGAAGGGGGCCGTGGCCTAGCAAGGTAGGGCGCCGGGCTCCAGATCCCACCAACAAGCGCAGCTGGCACAGAAGAAACCCGGAAGCCGTGGGTTCAAGTCCCACCGGCCCCAGATCAAGGCTCAGATTAATTAGGGAGTTTCAGGTGGGTCTGAGTATATGGAGTTGTCTGCCAGCGTTAAGGCGGTACTCCACCTCTTCGTAGAGTCGGGGAAGCTCGAGAGCGTGTGTGAGAGGCTTGCCAAGCTTCCTCAGACTCTGGACGTCTATGAGGTGACGGGTGAGTATGACGCTATAGCAGTGGTTGCCGTGTCGAGTGTTGAGGAGTTGAGAGAGTTCATATCCAAGGTCCTATCCGGTGTGGAGGGTGTTAAGAGCTCTGTGACATCAGTCATACTGCACACGCATAAGAAGAACGGCGTGGAGACCTGGGAGTAAGTGTGTGCTAGGTTGGCTTTCTCAGCAACATTACTCTAGCAGGATGCTTCACCAGGACCGTGTGTACCTTCAAGTCTAGCATGGACTCTTTCTCCAGCACGGCCTTCTCAAACCTCCTGACCAGCAGGACTATGAAGTCGGAGCCACCCTTCTCAACCTCCCAATCCACTACCTCGTCGTAGCTACCCACCCTCACCTCGTGCTCGACCTCAAAGCCGCTCGATGCAAGCATCCTCCGGGCCTCCTCCAAGTTCCTCTCAGCCTCAAGCCTCGCCTCTTCCACATCATCCTCTACTTCTGGATCTACTACCGAGAGTAGTTTTAGCGAGAATCGCTTGTCGAGCGAGCGGCGTAGCGTCTCTTTCACCGTTTTCGGGTCTTCCCTCGGCCTCACTAGGACTGTTAGGCGCATTAGGTAGCCGGCGGGGACTGCGAGGGCCTGCTCTTCAACACTCCTCACAGGCCGCTTCAAAAAATGCTTTCTATAGATGTAGAAGCCCGCTACACCGACGACCATCCATACGACGCCTAGGATGCGCCCCATACTGTGTAGAAGGAGGAATAGGGCGAATATTGCTGAGACTATTATGAGGCCTATGAGACTGAGGAGCGGTATCTCGTAAACCCTATCTCCGCGCTTTAGTCGAAGGGATGGTTTCATTTTCCACGGCCTATAGACGAGCGGCTCTTTGTTTCTGAGGATGATTATTGAGAGGAGCAGCATGATGTAGCTTAGGGAGGCGCCGAAGTTGTAGAGGCTAGCTAGGAAGGGTATATCGCCAGGGAGGGTTAGTAAGAGCCCTATGACGCCGAAGAGGATTATAGCCCTCGTCGGCGTCCCATATCGCCTGTGGATTGCGTAGAGCCATTGGGGTAGGAGCCCGAGCCTCCCCATACTCGCGGCCAGCCTCGTGACCCCTATAAGCCCGGTATTCGAGGAGGCGGTGGTGAGAATTATCGCCGTGAACGAGACCAGCATGGCTAGCTCGGCGCCGAATATCTGGTACATGCTCACTAGGGTTGCTATGGGGTTCTCGATCGCAGCGGCGATATTCCGCCAATCTGTAGCACCCAACGCGATTGAGCTGAATAATAAGACAAAAAGCGGAACCATGACTGCGCAGAGCATCGTAGCCCTAGGTATCCAGCGGTGCGGCCTCCGCGTCTCCTCAGCCGCCTGGGCTATTGACTCGACGCCAATGTATGATGCCATGGCTATCGTCAGACCGTATAGGAAGTTGCTCTCAGAGAAGCCGAGGCCTAGAGGGTAGAATACCTCCTCTTGGGGCTCGGGGTTTCCGAGCATGAGGAGCTGGGAGGAGAATCTAGCCGGGTCGAAGACCGTCAAGAACCCCAGAATTATCACGACTGATTGGACAATAAGTCCGAACGCAACTATCCCTGCAACCACCCCGGCCGAATACTTGATGCCAAAATAGTTTAGCGCGATTAGGAGGAGGACTATCGCAGCGGCTATAGTGCCGAGGCTTCCGACGGTTATGGGCCCCAGCTGTAAGGCTAAATCCTTAACTTCAGGGATTAGGAACTTGAAGTATCCGGCTGCGGCCGTGGCGAAAAGCGAGAGGCATAGCACGTAGTCAAGTAGTATTGCCCAGCCAGCGATGAAGCTTCCAAAAGTATCCCAGGCCCTGAGGGAGTATACGTGTACACCTCCCGCGTAGGGGTAGGCCGGCGCCAGCTCAGCGTATGACAGGCTGATGGCTACATAGGCTATGGCCGTGACCGCGAAGGCTATGAAAGCTGCCCCGCCTGCGTAGAGCATCACAACTCCTAGGGCTATGAATACGTCGGCCCCTACGTCGCCGAAGCCTATGGAGAAGGCGCTAAACCAGCCTATCTCCCGTTTAAACCTCCCTTCCCCAGAGGCCTCCAAACCGCCTTCAGGACAGCCAGACCTCTATAAATAATCCTATGCAGCTTTGGCGCCTGCGAAAATCCGTCAACCCCCCGACCGTCTGGCCTATCTAGAAGGATAGGAAGCGTATCGACAGGGACTTGAGGTTTAGTAGGACCGCTGCTCCGACGGTTGGCTCAAGGCCTATGCTCTCTTGGAGCTTTGTCTGCTCCTGCCATGAGCCGCTGTTTACCAGCTGTGTCCCCTTGTAGGTTGTGTAGGCCGCTACGTGGGTGTGTCCTAGGCAGAGGATGTCTGGTTGCTCTGGTATTGCGAGATAGTCGGTCCGTGTGGGTAGTATGGGTGTGGAGAGACCCAGTGCGGGTGCTAGGTGTCTAGCCTTGAGGAGCAGCTCCATCATCTCACTAGACCTCTCATGGAGTGTCGAGTAACTGAAGAGTGTTCCGGCCTGTATCACGTCGTCGAGGGTCTGGCCATGGAATGCGAGTATCTTTAGGGCGCCGACCCTAATCCACGCGGGGTTGCCTGCATAGACTATCCTGCCACCGCCTCCGAGCAGCTGCCGATACCTGGCCTGGACTGGCGGCTGGGGGAGCGCCTTCCTACAGGGCTCGTGGTTTCCCGGCACGTAGACGATCTTGACGCGCTCCGGGATTCTTGAGAGGGTTTTGGCCGCGGCGGCGAACTGCTCGGCATATGACTTCAGGCTGAGCTCGGATTCCTGCCCAGGATACACATACACTCCGTCGACTAGGTCTCCATTGACTATGAGGAGTATTGTCTTCTCGGCCTCGTTATCAGGGCCGCTGATCCAGTCGAGGAAGCTTCTGAACCTCTCTGCAGCGTGTTTTTCACTGCCTATGTGGAGGTCTGAGATTATGCAGATGTTCTTGTCGGAGCCTCTCCAAGTCTGCTTCTTCCCCGCTGTGTCTGGCAGATAGACGTCACTCGCAACTAGTAGTCCTCTCCTCGACCTTGCACGGAAGACGACAACCATGTCCTGCAGAATGTACTCCATCTTCGCTGCCAAGGCCCTGTCTCGTGTGGGTGCTATTAGGCTCCAAGTATCGACGGGGTCCTCCATCTCGACTAGAAAGTGTGTGTCCCGGCGGACGATGCTTAAGACCATCCCCACGACATAGCCCTCTCCCCCCTCTCTCATCAGCTCCTTGGCAGGCCTGATGCTAAGACCCCGCTCCTCGAAGACCCGCCGAATGGACTGGAACCTAGAGAGCAGGTAGATTCGCTGCTCCTCCGCAACACCCTCTATCGCCAAGTCCTCGTAGGTAGGCGACTCGAGGACAATCTCTAGGGGCTGCTCCTCCTCCGGGGCCCCGGCCCGAGCCACCCTGCTCGCGAGAAATAACTCGAGAGTTGGCTTGTCTATTATTACTTGGCTGGTGCGCCTATCCTCAAGCCAGGCGAGAAGCTCGTCAAGAAGGCCTAGGGGGTTCTCATCCCTGAGGAGCCTGTCTAGGGCCTCAGCTGAGAGCTGGTAGCCCCGCTCGATCGCCTTGACTGCAAGCCTCCTAGCTACCTCGCTCACTCTCCACGCTACCCGCCTGAGCCACTTCTTGGTCCAAGAGGTGGGATAGGAATTCGTCGCGCTCCAAGGCCTGCCTAACCTCGTCCACCGGGATCTTCAAGGATATCTTCCTAGTCCGCCCATATCTTCCGTAGCTTATGACGCTGCTCGAGAGGACTCCGAGCATGTCGAGCTCCGAGATTAGGGTGCTGACTCTCCTGTCCGTGAGAGGCTCAAGGCCGAGCTGGCTGCAGAGTGAGCGGTAGTGCTGATAGACTAGGCCGGAGGTTATTTTGCTAGGTGAGCGGAGTGTAGCGTGGTATACTGCGAGTAGGACGACCCTGCCATGAAGTGGGAGGGTTGTTAGGGCCTCGAATACGCGACCCTGCTCAATCACGCCAAGCGCCATACGGACATGCTGCTCCTCAACCCTTTCAGCCATATTCCTCTCAGCAATCTCACCTGCCACCCTCAAGAGGTCGAGCGCCCTACGAGCATCACCATGCTCGGCAGCGGCGAGCGCTGCACAGAGGCTTATGGTCGATTGAGGGACAGCGCCCTCTTGGAATGCGAGCCTAGCCCTCTCGCTCAGAATGTCGACAAGCTCGACGGCCGTGTAGGGGTGGAAGACGATCTCCTCCTCGCTCAGACTGCTCAAGACCCTCGGGTCAAGCATCTCCTTAAACATGAGGTCGTTCGAGACCCCGATGAGAGAGAGTTTGCTGCCCTCAGCTCCCTCATTTATCCTAGTCAGCTCGTATAGCAGGGCATCCCCAAACCCTTTGACTAAGACATCAATCTCGTCTAAACAGATTATTAGGAGGTTCTGGGAGGAGATATGGGCCCTTCGGAACCTGTTGAAGACCTCACTCTTCGAGAGGCCTGTGAATGGGACCTGGACCCCGAGGGCTTCACATAGCTCGGACAACACCCTATACTCCGTCCCAGAAATCCTACAGTTAATGTAGACGAAGCGGAGCGGTATTCCAAGCCTCTCAGCTTCTGCAGAGAACCTCTTGAAGACATGTTTGACGACAGCGGTCTTTCCCGTGCCAGTCTTGCCGTAAATGAAGACGTTGCTCGGCCTATGCATCTTAAGCCCGGTTGAAACGATCTCGCCTAGCCTCTTGATATGCTCCCACCTATGCGGCAGGTTTCCAGGGATGTAGTCGGCTCTCAGAACCTCCCTGTCCTTAAATATCCGCGACGTTGCTGTGACCCTCGCCAGCAGGTCGCCCAGAGGGTCACCCCTCTCCTTCAACTGAAAATCGTCCACAACAATTGAAAGGTTGATCTACAGTGTTAATGATAGTCATGACAAAAATCTCTAGTCAAGATGTATTATTTATCTAATTTTATTATTTTCCCCTCCGTTTGTGTTGATTTTAGTTAATTTCCACTCGAATGGTTGGGGTGGGCGTGTTAAAGCGGGTTTACCTAACCAAATCTTCAAAGCGGCACGTCGTATGCCTTTGGCCTTAAGACTGATTTCTGCTTCTCCTGTTTAATAGGCTGTTTTTCGCGGCTTTTCACTGTGAATGGGGTTGGCACCTGTTGAACCCCTCCCCTTCCAGTGGAGCCTGTGGAATGTGGTCATTCATCCTTCACCACCCAGCTTCACCGAGTAGAGTTGCAAGTATCAAAGCTCCTCCGGACCAGCTGTAAATGGCTTGAAAATGCTCATTTTCTGCAACAATCTGGCATCCCGGGGAGATACGCCTGGTATCTCCAGCGCATACATAGGTAATACCATAACCATCCACGGATGTCTCAAT
>JAVYLC010000049.1:10921-13345 GCA_038741355.1 Nitrososphaerota archaeon | reverse complement strand
CTCCGCGACCCCTACAGCTTCTACACCAAGGCATTCTCATCAATGAGGAAGGCCTCACCGGGTTCAAGCCTAACACTCATCGCGAGTAAGCCGGTCGTGGTTACCCGCGCCCTAGAGGATTCAGGCTGGACCGTGATTGGGGAGAGGAGAATAATTCTCGGCTCGATAGCCGGATGCATAATAACAGCGGAGCAATAGCCCCGCCTATACTATCTGCTGATATTCCTCGCCCGGAACGGGCTGGGCGGTGAATTGCTCGATCGTCAGGGACGATAGGAGTTCAGGTGTAGCCTCGCCCCGCTCAATCAGGTATCTGCGCGCGAGATACCAGAAGGCGAATGGAAGGGAGGTCCTGCCCCTATTGTTCATTGGAATTATGAGGTCTATATCGTTACAGACGTTATCGGTGCTGCACATCGCTATTACCGGCTTCCTAGCTATCGAGGCCTCCACCACGGCTTGTAAGTCATAGCGGGGGTCAGAGACCAATACGACCTCCGGCTCTACATAGTATTTTAGTGTCCTGTTTGTCAGGATTCCGGCCGGTATCTTTCCGGCGGCGGCTATGCATCCTGTGACCTCGCAGAATCTCTGTACAGCTCTTATCCCATAGACGTGTGTTGAGACGACTAGGATTTTGGAGGGCTCGAATAGAGCCATGAACCGGGCCGCTATGTTCAGCCGCTCTAGAAGCTTCTTAGCCTCGAAGAGGTATACCCCGTCTGGCCTCATCCGATATATGAAGCGCTCCATGTGGGCGACCTTGACCTTGGCTCCAAGATGCACTCCACTCTTAACGAGGAGCTCCTGAAGCTCCACGTCGGGTGAGAGATAGTCCCTAGCCTCCAAGCATCATCACCGGGATAGCCACCCTCAAACCTACCTCGCACAAGATATGGACAATTCTGTATTCTTATAGCTATCGCTCCTGGTCATAGATTTTGGGGCTACGATGAGACCTGTTTCTCACTCTCTGAGAATTTAGCGTATTCGTGTACGGCAGGTGCTTTATAAGTTTATAGACGAGTAAGCCGTTGATGAAGTATTCCTATTCAAGGCCCTTGGAGTTTGTGGTAGCGTGTATGAGTACCTCGGATATTTCCTAACCATCGTAGTGGGACTTGGCGGATAGGAACCTCGACGCTATGCCAATCTTCACGTCATGCATTTCGAATTAAATAGCTGTTATCCACCTTACCAGCACCTTCTTCCATACCGCCGTCCTCCGATAATCCCTAAACCCTCACCACGTCATAGTCCGAGTCCCAGCCCTAGAATAGTAGATTACCTCTCCCTCGATATACTGTGCCATATCTGAGAGATAATACATGCATCGCCATTACTATCCACAATGTCGATACCCTCCTTACCCTCATAGCCGGAGATTTAACAATTCGATACCACTCCATACTTTCGCCACGATGTCTAAAAGACTAAATACCGGCTGTTACCCTCACCACACGTATCGAGAAGGGTTTATGCAATCCTCCTGACCCTAGAGGCCCCAACCTCTTCGCTGATCCTGACCAGCTCGTTGGCCTTAGCAATCCTTTCACCTCCCAGAACACCTGCTTTAATCACCTTACAGCCCATTCCAACCGCGAGGTGCGAGAGATAGGCGTCGGTTGTCTCGCCGGACCTGTGGGAAGCGACCGGCACGGCACCCCTCTTTAGGCAGACCTCCACAGCGCTCCAGGTTAGGTATAGGCTCCCAACCTGGTTGGGCTTAATGATAGCTGCGTTAATTGCTCCCTTCTTCAGGCAGTCCTCGATCAGCTCTCGCCGCGTAACCACTAGGTCGTCGCCGCAGATTAGAGTGTTGGGGAGCTGTTTCTTCAGTTCGGCGAATGCGTCGGGGTCGTCCTCTAAGAAGGGGTCCTCTATGTATACCAGGTTTGCCTTTTCCACCAGCTCTGCGATGTAGTTTATGAATCCTTCACGGTCTAGGTAAAGGCCCTGGCTCTTCAAGACATATCTCCGCGAGGACTCATCATAGATGCTGCCCGCCGCAACATCCAAGCCCACACCCATCCTAACCCCCATCTCATCACCAACCCTCTGGGCAGCCTCTTTAACCGCATCGAGAGCTGCCTCCACAGAGATAGGCGGAGCATAGCCGCCCTCGTCACTTTTCCCAAGCGGGAATCCACCCACTCGCTTAGAGAGTATCCCCCCGAGCGCCCTATGCACTCTAATGTTAGCCTCCACCGCCTCCAGGATTGTCCTCGGGTTCAGCGGTATGACGAGATATTCCTGAATCTCCGGCGCGCCCTGGCCAGCGTGTTTCCCACCGCCCAAGACGTTGCCTAGTGGGAGTGGGAGTGCAGGTTCCTGTCCTGTCTCTTTGGCGATGAGTTTGTAGAGGGGCTCGCCTCGGAGGGCCGCGTGGGCTGTTAACGCCGCTATTGATGTTGCGAGCGCCGT
>JAVYLC010000049.1:0-10823 GCA_038741355.1 Nitrososphaerota archaeon | reverse complement strand
CAAGACGTTGCCTAGTGGGAGTGGGAGTGCAGGTTCCTGTCCTGTCTCTTTGGCGATGAGTTTGTAGAGGGGCTCGCCTCGGAGGGCCGCGTGGGCTGTTAACGCCGCTATTGATGTTGCGAGCGCCGTGTTTCCTCCGATGTTTGAGAAGTTGGGGGTTCCGTCAATCTCCTGTAGAAGCTTGTCAAACTCTATGAGGCCGGCATATTCGTGTCCAACTAGCTTCGGCGCCACCTTCTCTCTTAAGACCCTGGCAGCTGCTTCCGGCCCTCCGGCTGGATAAGGCTCCACCTCCCTCTTACCCCTACTCTTACCGGCGGGCGCCGCCGCACGCCCCCTGATGCCATCTATAACCGCCTCAACCTCTATCGTCTTATCACCACGAGAGTCAAAGACCACCCTACCATACAGGCCCGTTATCCGCCCCAATTTAACAGACCACCTCTTGTCATAGCATCCATTAGTAAATCCCTATTCACTGAAAACCGAGTGTCCTCCATAGTTGACATAGTATCTCATCAATTAGATTTGCCTTGACCATTTAAAGCTGTCTTGAGGGACGTCTGCACCCCCGAGCTTGATGGAGAAAAGATGTTTACAAACCGTGCCTGCTTACCTTAGATGCCACGATCCAGACTCCTCATCCTTTTCTGGAAGTTTTGTCTGATTTGCCAAGCACCAGACCCGAAGCCTTAAGAGGATTGTAGCTTAGATCGGCCTAAACTCTAAGATATCATTTATAACGTTATCTAACGCCGAAATACCTCTGATCTCGGTAGGATACATCCTAATGAAACCTTTAACATATTCTTCCAAATCTTTTCTTATTATGTTAAGATAGTGCTGCTGCTCCTCCCACTTCGATTTCAGGTATCCGGTGGGATCTGAGGCCACATCATAGGTATCTAAAACCATGTTGACAAAGATTCCACCGACAGGTATGTTGAAGGACTGCACCATGTTTATGAACCTTTTGACCACAGAGATGGGCAGGGACTCTGGCGTGGTTACGAAGTAAAAAAGTGTTTTCGCAGGATCTGTTAAGACGTTACGAGTTTTCGTGAATTTCTCGTAAAGTGATAATAGATCAGCTATAACTGGGTCTTTCTTGATTTCCTCCATGACTTTTTCCTTTCTAACTGACAGTCTTAGCCTATATTCTTGTGCTTCTTTACGAGATTGCATCATCCGAGCAAGCCATAATCCATAAAGTTTGCTGAGACCGATCAGTCTCACAGCATTTGCGACAGCCGCTGTGTCAAATACGACCACATCATATTTCTCGCCCTCACTGACGATGATGTCCATGACTTTATCGAACATAGCCGACTCTTGGAAGGCCGGGTTGGTTGTAGCTATTTGTATGAACGGTTCCGGATTTAATGGTATCTCGGCCCACTTAAAGAATTCCTTCAGCCTCGCTTCCATGTTTAAACGATACTTGGTAAGCAGGTCTGTTATCTCAACCTCTATCGCAGTTAGTCCATCAACGCCATGTACATTCTTAAAAACCCCGCCGGATAAATCTTGCATAAAAAGGGTGCTTAACGAGTGAACTGGGTTTAGGCTTGCCAGAAGAACCTTCCGGCCCCGACGGGCGGTTTCTAAAGCCATTGCACCAGCAAGTACAGTTTTACCAACCCCACCCTTCCCACCAACGAATATATACTTAGCTTCATCTAGAGCAGGCTTCATTTCCACTCTATTCCTCCATTCATAAGGTGTTCAGCGACGGCAGAGATACCTTCAAGCCCTCTAGGCTCCTTCGGGAACATCGGAATTATAGAGATCACCAGTTTTCCAAACTTATCCATTATCTCGTCCATACATTCCCTCTGCTGTTTTAACCTATTGATTATGAATGGAGATGGGTTTGACTCCATATCTGGGGGTAAGACCTTGTTGATGACTATGCCTGCCAGCTCCAATCCGACGGATTTAAACATCTCTAATGCTTTCTCCGTGTCTATTATCGACATACGCTCGGGTGTAATAACCATGAAGAAGGCTGCCTTGTTCCTGTCTTTCATAACGTTGGTGAATTGTGTTAATTTGTTTCTAATATCGTATAGCTCGTTTAATACCTCGTCTTCTTTTATTAGCTTCTCACCTCTTAGCTTGCTGGCAATCTCATCATACTCCCTTGCTTTTTCACGTGCTTCTGTAAGCTTTTCAACCCATGCGCTGAGAATATCGGCCATAGTAATCATTCTAATTCCATGCCCAAACGGAGGCATATCAAAGACGTATAAGTCATACTTTCCTTCAGCAAGATAACTTGACATAGCGTCATAAGTGGCAGACTCATACATAGCAGGCTCGGCTACAGAGCTGTCAATATATGATTCTATTTCCGGAGGAATGTCAGTTTTATACATATCCCTTATCTTTTGTTTGATTTCATTAATATAAGCAGATATCTTTGCGTCAGCATCGATCTCCACGACCGTAAGGTTGGGAATTATTTCCACCTCACCTTTTCCAAAGATATTTCGTTCAAAGATATCGCTTAGAGACGCTTGAGGATCTGTACTAAAGCATAAAACCTTCTTTGAGTTGCAAACAGCGTAGGATAAGGCCGCGCTACAGGTTGTTTTGCCAAGACCTCCTTTACCCGCGAAAATCACCATTTTAAGCTCTGGCTTTGAGCTTAGAAAACCGGCAAACCCCTTCATCCATAAATCACGTCCGTAAAGTCTCTTTCCCTGTAAAACCTGTGCTTCCAAGCCTTTACGTTTGGTATCGCGTAGGGGAGGAGACGGAGTGAATAGTAGGGTGGAAGTATTGGGAACCCGAGCATGTCTCCCATAATCATCAAGATGAACAAATGTTCCATATACATCCGGGTTTTAAGTATGGATGTCACTTGCTGGTGTAACGCGACACCGTAGAAAATGTCGCTTATGGCTCTTTTGAAAGTTCCTATTATCCCTCCCGTCTTTTCATCTTTCATGTCTATACAAAGTAGGCGAGTATCTTATTTAAAAATTTTGCCTAACCAGTTAAAAATATAGTCAATGGTTTCTATGCCCTGACTTCCCCTCTCATTGCCCTGCTGAAACCTCTGATGAAGTATATAGCCATAGCCAATCCGATTACAAACATTATCGCGCCCACAATAGTCGAGAATGCGTTGATACCTACGACTGCTCCGTAGCCAGCAGTGTTCTGGAGGATTCTTTGAGTTACGTGGAGTAAGCCGGGTCCTAGTCCTGCAAGGTCTTCACCAGCCATAGCCCTTGCAAATACTATTGTCTGGTATAGAATGGCCCCAAGCGTGGTCAACATCATGAATATGCCCGGTATCGTTGAGTACCAGTGGAATCGTTTCTGCGCATAGAGGAAGAGGCCCACTATCAGTAGAGCAAAACCGGCGAGAAGCTGGTTGGTCCCTCCGAAGTAGAGCCAAATGTTATTCCAGCTACCAGTTAATACAAAGGCGATTGGGAAGACGAAACCAAGTACTGATGCAACAATTTTATTCCCTAAAATTGATAGCGGGGTTCCTCCGAATACCTCAGCCATCGTCACCCTCCAGAACCTTCCGAGTATTGTCAGTATCGTAACAGCCATGCCCACCATATAGTTTGCAAAGAAGATCCTTAGGAACGGTATGGCGGCCTCTCCACCCAGCAACGGCGACGTTAACTTTGTTGCTCCCACAACAAAGTTACCAGGTGCAGCTCCTCCCGCAACTGTCAGTAAAGGTATTGAAACCCATGCCGCGAGCGCTGTTAGTCCAACCAAGTTCTCTGTAATCATGGCACCTGCGCCCACAGGCCTTATGTCTGTCTCGACATCTATCTGTTTTGAGGTAAGCCCTGTGCTGACTAGGCTATGCCAGCCTGAAATGGCTCCACATGCTATAGTTACGAAGAGAGCAGGCCACAATGGTCCAACAGTAACCAGCTCAGACCAACCTCTGAATGCTGGAACCTGTATCATAACGCCTGTTGCTGGCGAAATTAGGGCTCCGATCACTAATAAGATGACGGCTGGTATTAAAGAATAGTACGCTATGTAGTTCATCGGAGTTATTAAACGAGGCATTGGCAAAAGTGACCCAAGGATCAATATGACCACTAGCGGTATTAGCCAGTAGGTGTATGGGTTGGCGGCTGGTGCAACACCAGGTGGAGGAGGTGTGAAAACGAAGGTTCCGGGAGGAGGCACTGCGGAGAGAACAGTTGCTCCTAAGGCTATGCCTATTGCCTGAAGTATTACTGCAAGCACTGTTACTGGAGCCACACTCATCTTAACTTTAAACAGGAGATGACCTGTTATCACAGCTGCGATTACTAAGACTAACAGTGACCAGAACGATCCAGGAAACGCATTCATCACAGTAGCAACCACGAATAAGAAGGCTGCATTTATCAGAAGCAAGTAGAACAAGAGGAAGCCGAGGAGCAGTTTCCGAGGAGTTGGACCAAGGAGCTCATATGCCATAGGACCAAAAGACCTGCCTTCTTTTCTCACGGACAAGAAAATCGCACTATAGTCCTGTACCCAACCTATGAAGAGCGCAGCGAACAAGATCCACAGAAAAGCTGGAAGCCAGCCAAATGCTAGAGCGGCAACACCTGGACCAATTATAGGCCCTAAAGCCGCTATACTGTTCCATTGAAAACCATACAACACGAATCGGCCAACCGGAAAGAACTCCACACCATCGGTATAGACGTGGGCTGGAGTAGGCCGTTTAGGATCTGGGCTCCACACCTTGCGGTCAATTACTTTGCTGTATACCATGTATGCTACGAGAAATGCGACTAAACCAATTACTGTAAAACCTAGAGGGGTATCCAGAACCACGTCAGTGACAAGTTTAAAAGCCCTATATAAACTTTTCTAGAGTAATTAATAAATCTTTTATTTTAGCTATATTCACCGGCTTAAAATAAATCTGCAGATTGGGTAGCTCTTTGCTCACCGAACATAACATGATGTTTTCAAAGACCATTAGTTTCTGGAAAATGTCTTGGACAATTTTCTCATCAAAGCCGGTTTCCAGCGACACTACCAAATATCCATCTATCTCATTTACTATTGATCCCCATCGCGACGCATAACGCTTGGCAGGTGCGTCTTTTTTTATTAAGGTGAAAGACGATTTTGGCGTTTTGCTCAACCTTCCTCTCAATACGACCAAGTCGGAACGCCCCATAGATTTAGAGATAATGTATGCTAACGGATTCGACCATGTCTGAATACCAATGACAATGGAGAACTCTGCTAAAACACCCATATCTCTACAAGATATGATAGCTGTGGTGGTTCCGTATCTTCCTTCAACTACCTTACCACCCGCCTCTTGGACAGCTTCACAGACACCTCTATAGAGCTTTATCACCCTTCTTCTTCCTGCAATGGTCCCCGCCACGTAAAAACTAAGGAAAAACATGGTTATTAAAAATATGAGAGTAGTATGGTTTTGCAATGCATTCATGCCTAGGTAAAAGAAGTATCCCTGCTTTTAAGTATATAAAAATTATAGATAGTTGGTCGCATGTGTATTAACGGCCATGCCTATAATCCATTGGGCTCTCGTCGCCACATTACTGTCAAGGTGTTTCTCTAACAACACCATCTCAATGGCAACGATAGTTTGGCAAATACTTTTTCATTTCATCGATTTCAGACATAGATTTGGCTGTCAGGGTCAACTCTATTGTCCTTGATGTATTTACGCATGGAATGTGGATTACTGCTTGGTGTAATAGGTTTCTCCGCAATCCTCTCTTGATTGTTTTCAGAGACAGACAGGCTTCATGACCGTTGACCCTTACTAGCTCGTAGCCATGTAGTGAAGAGGCTCTTTCCTTCACCCCTTTTCTACACCTAATCTCAAGCTCCAACACATCACCGTTAACTAGGTTCACAACATAATAGCTTGAAGCCCCGTCGGTAACCCATCCTGAATCGTTTACGACTGTTGTGTAATTGATGTCTGAGGGGTAGTCGCCGAGTTTAACAGTCCATCCTTCTGGCACGCATATATAGAGCCACGTAAAACGACCCATAATCAGGTTACCTGTAGCTAGTTCGAACTCTCTTCCAGACATCTGCAGCCACCCTGTGATGACTACACCAGCCTAAGCCAAAACTTTTTCTTTTCATGGTTTGTAGATGTAGCTTGAATTTCGGACACAATCTTGTCCAAGTCATGGTCTATTTTTATGGGATGGTTGTTTATGATAACATAAAACCCTTGTTTAAGCCTATACCTTAGGGAGAGCCACAGTCCTGCGGGAGTGAGGGCATGGACTAAATTAACCTCGAAACCTTTCGAAACAATTTTTTTAACAAGCTCCTCAACCTCTCTCCAATTCTCCACATACTCTTCCGAGTATTTCTCAAGCTGCTCGAATATACGTGAAACTCCCGCTAATCCAGCAGGGTTACAAACAGCCTTACATGCAGTGGTGAAGAAGGTGGGAAAAACACCCACTATGGAGATTTTCTCTCTCAATTTTCTGCTGTTAAGTAGCGGAGAAAGATATTTAAGCATTTAATGTGTACCAGTTATGAACTGGATTGCGGAAACCTATCAGAATCGAAGTATATGACATATATCCTATAACTCTAGGTCACTGTCCACATTATAACCTTCTTTCTTCCGAGATGTATGCTGCTGGAGCAGAGTTCTGTGAACTTTCATCTCAAGTTTCAGAGTATCCAGATGATGTAATTGAGAATAATTTCAAAGTTGTTGAGGTTGTAAGATTTTTGAGAGAGTCTTTTAAAGGAGTTCAGATAAATATTGAGGTCGAGATGGTTAACCTCCTCTCACCTATCGGTTTTATGAAGAGCCTCCGTCACGGCATTTGGAGAAGGCCCGCGATATTGGTTAATGGTAAAAAGGTGTCGGATGGGTTTATAGAGTGGGAAAAACTGAAAAAGGTGGTGGAGGAGGCTTGGACTATGCAGAAAAGCACCGTTTAGGATCTATGGGCGGCGGAATTAGACAGGCTTTGAGAGACTTCTTTTTCGGCGCGCTCTTGCTTGGGCTTTATCAAAACGTTGTAAGATTTAAGAAGAAATATGACGATATCTTCTTCACTCTGATAATGGGAGAGTTCTTAGGAATCCCCCTGCTGGGAAACTATTTCACGTTGAGGATAGTCCCTTATCTAATGCCTGAGATCGAAAGAGTTAGGAAGAGGCTTTTAAGTGATGTAGATTTGTTAGAGCTCCTTCATGAGGGGCCAGCCGTACATTAATTTGTCTCAACCGTAGCGTTTGTTAAGTTTTGCAAGGCTTGTACCAGTAGGTTAATCACGTGAGTCAGATACTCCCTCCTCCACCCGATGCGACTGAGAACTCTAAAAAGCTGTCTATGACTTCTACGTGTGAGATGAACATCCTCCTGCAGCAGTACCTCTTAACTCCCAGCGAGTCGAGAGCCTCTGCGGGCTTCATGCCCGACTTGACAAGCTTGTTGTACCTTTCCCAGAGATGCCCTATAGGCGCTCCACAGCTAAAACACCTGATGGGGAACAGCATGTTCACCCGACTAGTCCTAAGCGGCAGAATAAAAATTAGGGCCCGAGAGCGGGGACACCCCTAACCCATATTTATATGGTCGGGAGACATTCAAGGGTGAATGTCCTCAACCCGCGTATCGACGGGCATCCCAACCCTCGACAGGATAACTGGAGGAGGGCTGATACCAGGCAAGACATACCTGGTTTCAGGCGAGACAGGTGTGGGGAAGACCATCCTCTCCCTCCACTTCTTGATGGAGGGGCTTAGGCGGGGGGAGAAGGTATCCTATGTCTCGCTTGATGAGAGGATTAACGGCGTGCTTGACGGCGCTATGACGCTCGGCTGGGACTTCTGGACCCCATACAGGGAGGGCAGATTCTTCCCATTCGAGATACGCATCTACTCGGAGGACCTGGGCCGCTATAGGAAGGACAGCAGGGCGTATATCGATACGATAATCAAGATGACGCGGGGAGGGGAGGTCTCGCGGATAGTCCTCGACCCCATCTCCGCCATGGCCTTCGGCGCGGCCGACGAGTACGCAGTCCGCGAATACATCCGCGAAATCATAGTCTACTTGGAGGAGAAGATAGGCGCGACCACCATACTGACCTGCGACATCCCCTCCGGCTCCACACAGCTCAGCAGGTTCGGGTACGAGGAGTACCTTTCCTCGGGCGTAATCGTCCTCGGCCTAGTCAACTTGGATGGCCGCCTAGTGCGGACACTACTGGTGAGGAAGATGCGCTGGTCTCCCGCAGATCCCTCAATCTACACCTTCGAGATAGTTAGGGGTAGGGGAATAATAATTGGGCCTACTCTAAGGGCTCTCCAGCAGAAAAAGGTAGGCTCTGCAGCCTCCAGCCCGCCGACCTCTAGAGCTCAGGAAGGCTCGCCCGAGGGAGCTACGAGGGATTCCTCCCCAATATAGAGTTCACGCTCGCCCCACGGATTCCTAGCCACTCTGATAAAGTATAGGACCACCTGTTCACCCTCTCTGATCTCCTCCAACATCTTTACAGCCTCACCCCACGCCTTGCAGAATATCGAGCCAGATGCATCCCTGAGCCAGAAGCTAGAGAAATCAGCCTCACCCTTCTTGGTCTTCAGACGAGTGGCGGGCGATTTGGAAACCACCTCGCCTCCCACAGAGGCGTCTAACATCCCCACACGCAGGTCGCTTATGCTCTGTATCCTTGGCCGCGGCTCGGCCTCGGCCTCGGCTAGCTCATACTCTATGGGAATTATCGCCCAGCCCTTCCCAACACGTCTATAACGCATCTTCTTAACAGATATCAGTTGGCCGGGCTTGATGTTCTCCGAATACACCCTCTCCACACCGTCTTGCGTTATGCCTAACAGCATCCCCTGTTGTGGGAGATCACGGTCTATCTTGATGAGTATTGGCTCCTGCGCAGGTAGTGGGGGGATGAGTATGCTGGAGCGCGAGGTTGTTGATAAGGTGCCTCCGGGAGACCATTTGGCCCCGGCTACATAGGCTATCTTGCCGATACTAGACTCGTCTAGGAGTCCTACATGCTCCCTCCACAGGCTTAGCTCAGCCTTGACACCCCGCCAGCCTATAAGCGAGTCCCTAACACCCACAGCCTCACCCTTCACAGATACATTCCTCACCTCGGAGAACCCGAGAATAACTGCCTTGAAGTCCACTGCTCCGCGGGCCTCAAAAACCTCGGACAACTCGGCGAAAAACTGTTCCAAGGGAGGAAGACCCGGCCTCCCCTCGGATACCTCAGCATGCTCGCCGAGGTGCACTTCGACTGAGCCGTCGGGCCGCTCCCTAGTATACGCCCCTTTCACCAAGATACTCTTGCCAACAGCCACGTTAACCGCCTCAAGCCTGCCTATCGCATCCCCCCAAGCAACAGCGTCGACGACTCCCGAGTCGTCTCCGAGCCTAAGATAAACGACCGGGGGCTCGCGCTTAGGCCTAGACAGCCCTATCACTCTGGCCTCAATGTTCACTGACCCAAGACCACCCACCAGCTTGGACAAGGCAACAGTAGATGACCCCTGCTTAAGCCCCTCAAAAAGTCCAAGCTCTCCAGCCACGATATAGAGGGCGCCGAGGCGTGTCAGCCTCGGGTCCTCAGCGACCCTCCTCTCAACCTCCACCTCGATCTCCTCCCGCCTCTCCTCTCCGACGAGTCTCAGAACACGCCTCAAAAGCGCCTCATAATCAACCATCTATTGTTAAAAACTCTGGGACGCTCCTATTTCTCTTTCTCCTTGGTTTTTTCCTTAATATTCTGTTGCAGTTTGGGCATTTATCCCTGTTGGAGAAGGTCTCACAGCATCTACTACAATACCACTCCCCCCTACCATACTGTGGCAAACGGCCCGAAAGAATAAACAGAGACCCCCATCCCCCTCATAGCTGAAACACGGTACTCCATCCTCAACCCACAGGGCTATTCTAACCTCACTCCCCTCATTAGCCTCTAAATAGAACAGCGATTTATACATACTTGGTATTCTCAACCTCCATCCTGCTGTAATGTCATATCTCCCCCTGAACCTCTCCCCCCTAACAATACCTATTATAGTCTCCCTTATCTGGTATGTTTAAAGACTGCCAAGCTGTTCTGGGTAGTTTAAGCCTCATCGAGCCCCCTTCCTCACATACTATCCTAGCCACGTGATACTCGGTTTTAGGAAGGAAAACATTTAAGATAAGTTGCTGAACCAGACCACCACCCCCACATTCCCCCCAGCGTAACAGCTAGATATAAGCTTGAAGAGGGTATGGTGAAAATAAGGAATTACGCCTCTCCACGTCTTGAAAAAGGAAATTTCGCATTATGATTTGAAAGTGCGGCGGGTGTCAGACACAGAAATAGAAGAAGCTGGGTATTTTAGAAGGGCTGGTAGGCTCCTCCACAATCGGAAGCCCCATTCTCAAGATAAGCTGTCTGGGAGCTATGAAACCGTCTCTAGTGGCTATGTGTGGAATACCTAAGTAGGTAAGGCTTTCAGAAACCATTTTACTGTCCACCCTGGACGTGTAGATTGTTATCGTGTCCTCACCCACTCCTCAGCCTGTCAAGATGGTTTAGAGCAATAGAGGCATGTATTTCTCGGGGGATAGGCTTGTCAAATGTTTGGTGTTGTGGCTTATCTGGGATGAAGAATTCTCCGTGGTTCAAGCTCATCAACTATACGTGGATGGGTTTTTGGGGCGGTGTTCGTGAAGAACCTGTATGCCTTCTCCTCAAGCTTACCTCTCTGACGTTTAAAGCGATGTTTCTTAAAGCTTGGCCCGGCTCCTCCGCATACCCGCAAACCACAGCATCTACATCCTCAACCACATACCC
>JAVYLC010000048.1:0-13431 GCA_038741355.1 Nitrososphaerota archaeon | reverse complement strand
TAGGGCTGCACCTGCCGCAGATGTCTCAGGGGTGTCAGTGCACAGTACAGAGAGCAGGTCTAGTCTCTTTAGGGCAGCTATACATGCTCCTATATCCGCGAGTGTAAGCCGTCTCTCAGAGTGGTTCACCAAGCTTCCAACAGCTCCGCTAGCCTTTACCGCCTCTGCCGTCACGTGCCCAGTCCAGCTTCCAGGCTCGCGCGCATCTATGTGCTGTGCAAGGACTGGTATGTTGATGCTGCCAGCCACCCTGTAGATATCGGTATGCTGTACAGAGACCATAATGTTGACCCCCTGCTCCCGTCTAACCCGCTCAGCAATCCTCGCAAGGCTCAGCGCCCCTTCACCCGTAGCCTCCCTATACGTCTTGAAGTTCAGGACAATGACAGGCCTAGACTTTAGAGGCTGCACGCGTGAAAAATCCTCCCCCACATCATAAACCTATGCATGCTGGATAGTGCATGGATCTCAGTTCATCAGATCCTTGCGTAAAGACATATTCCTTGATTCTTTGGCTTTCATCAGCGCCTCTTCCCCCTTATCCTTCAGACGATTAGTGGAGTAGGACACTTCGACTCGCGGATGATTCCGGGCGTTACAACGGCACCGTCCGAGCTACACTTGTTGGATGCTCCTAGTCGCCTTCCCACTCCCTAGAACCTTCCACCTGACAGGGTCCTCGCCGCGACTATCAGCGGGTGCCAGACCGGTGCAGTGGCGGGCATGTACCCTATGTCGGAGAAGAAGAGGTCTTCTACCGTCATCCCCCTCTCTATCGCGAGCGCCGCCACGTCCACATAGGAGGCTATGATCGGGTCAGCGCCTATCACTTGTACACCCAGAATCCTGCCTGACCCGCGTTCGACAATCATCTTCACAGTGACTTCGACTCCGCCTGGAAAGTAACCAGCCTTCGTGCGCGCCCTAATTAGGGTTGACTCGACCTTGAACCCGTGCCTGTTAGCCTCGGCCTCGCCGAGTCCGGTCCTAGCCACGTACACATCCCTAAACCTCGTAACCGCCGTGCCCACGACCCCCCTCATCCTAAGAGATCCTCTCCTGACGGCGTTGGCCCCGGCTACCTGGCCCTCCTTGTTCGCTGCGGGTGCGAGTGGTATCCAGACCTTCCTCCCGAGGACCAGATGGTGCTTCTCGACGAGGTCGCCGGCTGCGAAGACCCCCTCGACGTTGGTTGACATGGACTCGTCGGTCTCGACTGCGCCTGTGACTCCGAGCCTCGCACCAGCCCTGAGGGCTAGGTCCACGTTGGGGCGTACGCCGACTCCCATAACTATCTCGTCCACATTGTAGCTGCCTAAGTCCGTCTGCAAGACTATCATCTCACCCCTCCTCGAGAGGGCTCTAACGGCCTCTAACAGGTGGACTTCAACGCCAGCACTCCTCATAGCATCCTCGAGGACCTTTGAGATCTCTGAGTCTAAAGCACCTGGCATTAGCCTGTCCATCATCTCAAAGAGAATTGTAGATTTTCCCATCTCCAATAGTGCCTCGGCCATCTCGACACCAATGTACCCCCCTCCTATGACGGCCACCCTCTTCGCCCGCTCCAACCTAGCCCTAGCCTCTGTCACATCCTCTGGATGCCTAAGCGTTATGGGTCTCAGCTCCCCCAAGCCCTCCAGTCTCGGGACGATAGGTTTGGCACCGGTGGCTAGCACTAGCGCGTCCCACCTCAGCCTCTCTTGTCCCCCATCCCTCCTCACATCTACGGTCCTATTATCGACGTCGACGTCCTCGGCCACCGTGTTAGTTAGGACTTGGACCCTCCTCTCGGAGGCGAATCTCTCAGGTGAATAGGTTCTTAGCATCTTGTGTGATGGGACGAGGGAGCTTATCGCGTAGGGTATGCCGCAGGGAGCATGCGTTATCATCGCGGATGCCTCTACTAGTGTTATCTCAGCATTAGGGTCGAGACGTCTGGCACGTGCTGCTGCAGACGCCCCAGCGGCGCCACCGCCTATTATTATGACCCTCAACGATACTGGTGATGCGGTGTGCATATTTAATGCTAAGCTTTTTCAGGAGGGGAGATTGTCTGAATCCTCGGCGGCCACGTCACCACAATGGATGGGGGTGACCTGGTATCGGAGAGGATGTGTGATGGTTAGGGGATGGAGGGGTCATCAATGTAGGACCGCCGGAGGGGTTCTGGAGGGGGCATGTCCGACATATTATAGACAGCCCAAATAGAAGGATAATGTTTTCTATTCTTACACAGTGGGCAGAAAGTGAAGATGTATGGCCATCACCTCTTATAGATGGTCTCAAGCAGTCATATCATGTATTGAGTCATGGATAGGGGATGTGTGGCGAGATAGCTGAGGCCGCTCTTCTAAAGTATATCTTGGGGCGGTATCAGAGTAGTTTTCGAATGCCGGTCAATGTTGTTCAGGTATCAAGGAGCCCCTATGCTTGTTTAAGACCTGTGCCCTTAGACTGTGTCGACATAGTTGGTGGGTTCTGGAGGCGGTGGGTTGGCGAGATAGCTAGGGAGGCGATCTGGCACCAGTATGAAATGCTAGAGGAGAGTGACAGGATTAATAGATTTAGGTGGGCGGCTGGGAGGGTCTCTGAGAGGCCTCTCCGCTCACTCTTCCCCTTTGATGACTCGGACGTCTATAAGTGGTTGGAGGCATGCGGCTTCTACCTCACTAAGAGTGGGGAGGATGAGCTGAGAGGGATAGTCGACAATGTTGTAGACGACATTGTCGCAGCTCAGGAGGAGGACGGCTACCTATTCACCGAGCACCATGGCGCTCCAGAACGTCGCTGGAAAAATCTAACATTTGACCACGAGCTTTACTGTGCAGGCCACCTGATCCAGGGGGCAATAGCCCTCCACAGATCTGTCGGTGAGGAGAAGCTCTTCCGGGCCGCTGTCAAGCTTGCCAATCTGATATCCGAAACATTCAACCCAGAGGGGATAAGAGGAGTGTGCGGCCACCCAGAGATAGAGATGGCGCTAATAGAGCTTTACAGAGAGACGGGCGAGAAGAGGTACCTCGCGACAGCAGAGTTCTTCATAAACGAGAGGGGAAGAGACAGTCTGAGGCCTCCGTCCGAGGACCGGTTAAGCAGCGCCCTCTATAGAATACTTGGGGGCGCATCATACTTTGTGGACCACGCTCCTATCCGCCAGCTTAGCGAGATTGTCGGCCACGCCGTGAGGGCGCTATATCTAAACTGTGGCGTCACAGACCTCTACATGGAGACGGGTGAGAGGGCTCTCTTAGATGCGATGGAGCGGCTCTGGCACAGCTTCGTCGAAAGAAAAATGTACATCACTGGAGCGGCCGGGTCCAGATATGTTTCAGAGGCGTTCGGCGAGGACTACGAGCTCCCCAACGAGAGGGCCTACGGGGAGACATGCGCCTCCATAGCGAGCTTCATGTGGAACTGGCGGTTGCTTCTCGCGACAGGTGAGGCCAGATTCGCAGACATAATGGAGCTCGCCCTCTACAACTCTATTCTCTCCGGCATCTCCCTAGACGGCACTAGGTACTTCTACATGAACCCCTTGGCCTCAAGCGGTGGATACTCTAGGTCTCCTTGGTTCCCATGTGCTTGCTGCCCTCCCAACCTTGCGAGGCTGCTGGCCTCCCTTCCAGGCTACTTCTACTCAACCTCCGAGAATGGTCTCTGGTCTCATCTTTACGGTTCGAGCAAAGCCGTGGTGAAGCTTGACGGCGTAGAGGTGGTTTTTAGGCAGGAGACCGACTATCCTTGGCGGGGTGAGGTTAAGCTGACGGTCGAGAGTGAAGAACCTGCAACCTTCTCAATCTTCCTAAGAATACCGGGCTGGTGTGATGAGCCGCGTGTAAGGGTGGATGGCCAGGTCTATAGGCCGAGGCCCTCGACATACCTTGAGCTCAGGAGGAAGTGGAGGGGTAAAACCCCGGTCAAGGCGAGCTTCCCTATGAAGGTTAGAAAGGTTGCCTCAAACCCCTATGTGAGGAATAATGTGGGGCAAGTAGCACTGGCGCGCGGCCCCATCATCTACTGTCTTGAGAGCGTTGACAATAGGGTGGACCCGAGGCTGGTGGTGTTAGAGAGGGGAACATCCTTCCTGGAGAGTTTTCAGAGAGAGTTACTTGGTGGAGTAACCACGCTCTCCTTTGATGCGCGGGTGGTAGACTCTGCAGGATGGTCTGGGAGGCTCTACAGGAGCGTCGAAGCACCTATGCTGGGGAGAAGAAAGACTAGGGTGAAAGCTATCCCCTACTATGCGTGGGCGAATAGGGGTGACTCGGTTATGACCGTCTGGCTGCCCCTCACAGACTACTGGAAGAAACGGGCAACGCCTAAGAGACCTAAAGGATAGTCAGACCCCAATAGGCCGGTAGTCGTAGATGTAGTCGTGCAGCTCAAGGTGTCTCTTATCGAGGAGGCCCCGCTTCACCTTCTCGACTACCCCGCTTCTAGACGGGGCGAAGACGGCCTCAAGTAGGCTCTTACCTTCATCAGCGCTCATGCTGGCCATGACGAATAGGAGTCTGGCGCTGTGCTGTATGTAGCGGAGCGATGTGAGCTGTCTCCTGAGAACCTCCATTATAATGGGCGCCTTGGACCTGTCGAAGCGTGGTGCGTTGCTCTCGATTTCTCTCTGAGCTGTGCCGGGGTCGGTGTTGAGTATCTCGGCAGCCTCCTTCGCAGCCTCTTCCACTGGCAGGTTTCTGAAGGGGCCCGCCTCATAGGCCCGCCTAATAACCGGCAACAACCTCTCCAAGAGCTCTCTACATACCGCTCCAGCACCAAGCACCCCCGACACTATCCTAGTGGCGGCCAGTCTGTCTTGCTCCTCGTAAAAGGCTTCAACCCACTCGTTGTGAAGCTCCCAGAGACTGTCAAAAAGTTCCTCAGAGAAGACCGTCTCCGCCTCTACCCTAACCCTGTCAATCGCTGGGATGACTCCTATCTCGGTGAGGCTAGGAGCCTTAAGATGACCTGGCTTGGTGATCTTTGCGCGGTGGCGTACCAGGGTCCAGAGCCATGAGACGAAGATTCTGTAGGTTGCGAGGTCGTTCATGAATCTCTGCCTGAGCTCGTAGTCGTCGATGGCTGCTGCGAGGTTTCCGTTTAGGACTTGGAAGCCGTAGTTGGCGGCCATGTAGAATGCGTGCTGGATATGTTCGACTGTTATGTCCCCGCTTGGGGGGTCGTATAGGCCGTGCCACAGGTCCTTGTCTCCCCAGATACGGCTTGAGAAGAGCTTCTCAGGTGTTTCAATCTCCTCCTTGGGGACGATCCACGGCGTAATCTTGCCATCAGAGTCTAGAAGTCCAAGCATCTGGAACCTCCTCCTCTCGCTCTCAGTCAGCCCGCTGTCCACTGTGGGCAGCACCATCCCCCCAACATTCTCAAGCCTGACCTCGGCGTCTATTATCCGCTGGAGCATAGACACGTCTACCCGCAGTGGCTCGTTTCCCGCGGCGACGTAGGACTCCTCCTTCGTCGCAACCCAGCTCTGCCTGAACACGTCGTAGAGCTTCCCCCTGACCCTGCCTGAGAGAATGTCATCGAGTGTGACTTTGCGGCCTTCTAAAAACGGCTCATCAGGCACAAATATCAGGCCGAGTAGGCGCTCACGGAGTTTGTCCAGCTTTATGTCTCTTAGGGCTTTGAGGTTGTATTTATTGCGGCGGTATGGGTCTGTGGCTGGGTAAAGCATTACGGCCGCCATCCCGCCCACGGGGGCCGAGTCGGCTTCACCGTTCCTCAGACCAGCCATCAGCATCATGAGGGCATTATACTTCTGGTATACTATCATGTTCGGCGAGCTCATCGTAATGTTCTGCGGGTCAGGGAAAACCCTCTCCTCTCTCCACATCTCTATTAGGCTGCCGAGGTAGTCCCACCTACCATTACTCGACTTGATGAGCCTCTCCCTCCAGACCCAGAGGATTGCTGGAAGATACCGGCCTGCCTGCCCCTCCTCATAGAGCATGGCTATCTTGATGGTGCCATACCGGACACCTATTGCGTCCTCTATCATCCTCAGGAGTTTCTCTACAACTAGTGCCTCACTTGGCGTCTGAATCTTGGGGATATAGAAGTAGACACCGGAGCCCGCCCTCCTCAGAGAGTCGTAGTTGTTCAGAGTATAGATGACCGCTGAAGGGATGATGGATGGTATAGGCTTCCCGTCTAGAAGGACGTCAAAGTCCAGAAGGTGTATTCCCGGCAGCCTGTGGAAGACTGTCGGCCACCTGTGCCGCGGCTTCTCCACCCTGTATACCTTCCCGCGCTCAACATACTCGCTTGGCAGTTCACCAGCTAGGACTCTCTTAACATTCCTCCTAGCCTCCCAGACAGCCGCACACTTATCCTTGGAGCCATAGGGAATATACATGGCGGGAGAAGCGTCCTCCTCATCCTCGAAAGCCACTGCGACGTCAGAATTGATCTGGTTTATCGCCCTGCTAAGGGGATGCCAAGGTCCCGTGATCTCGAGGCCAGGATTCTTGAGCGGATGCGCGTCATCGGGTATCGGGACGTTCTCGTTGAGCCTCCACCTAAGCGGCGTGTCTCGTCCGAGAAAGTTGTCAATCAATCCCTGGACTATCTCTCGGAAGGTTCTCCTTTTTCCATCCGCATCCGTGAACACCGCGTCCCAGTCGGGGAATGCTCCTTTCGCCGAGAGAGGGCGATCATCCTCAAGCCACTTCCTCCTCTCCTCAAGAACCTTGTCAATCTCGGGCCCAAGCACGAGTGCGATCTTCTCGATCAACTCCTCCACAGAGATTCTCCGCCCATTAACCTCCTTTACACCGAAGAGTTCGGGATAGTCCTCCAAAACCTTGATGAGCAGGCGCACACCAAATATCTGCGCTTTGAGGTGTTTTAAAGGTTCTCTCACACCATTTAGCTATAGGGTTTGCTGAAGGTCTACGCAATGGTAACGCTCATATATAGAGGCATTTTAGCCTTGATGGTTATATGCGCATAAGCGAGAGAGTGGACCTCTTCATCGAGAGGTTTAGGGAGCAGGGAGGCGTTGTAGAGCTTGTGCAGAGCTGGGATGAGGTCCTAGACTTCATCGTGAGGGAGGCGAGGGCCGTTTCCAGCCCAGCAGCAATAGCCACATGCGATGAAAAACGTC
The DNA here is from genome assembly GCA_038741355.1 of Nitrososphaerota archaeon. Classification (GTDB taxonomy): domain Archaea; phylum Thermoproteota; class Nitrososphaeria_A; order Caldarchaeales; family Calditenuaceae; genus HRBIN02. Next base: position 6,311 of record JAVYLC010000048.1, on the reverse strand, counting down.
TAGACAGCATCAGGAAAAGTTTGGACGGCATATCTAGGCTTGTTGGCCCCCATGCGTCACCCACCGAAATTGCCGGCTGCAGCCTAGGCATATCCTTCCCTGAGGCTGGAATAGCTGAGACAGGCTCAATCCTAGAGATCTGCTACGACGACTCTGATAGGCTGGTCTCAACCCTTCCTCCAACCCACATCGCATACCTAGAGTCTTCCAAGGTCCTAGAAGGGCTGCTGGAGATCGCATCACTCATAAGGCAGGCATCAAAGCAAAACAACTTCTCAGCCACCCTAATATCTGGGCCGAGCAGGACCGCCGACATCGAGTTAAGACAAGTTATAGGCGTCCATGGACCGCGAGTCGTCAAGGTACTACTAGAGGTGTAGGCCTAGTTGACGTTATACAGTGCCTTGGAGGAGAGGGTTAGGAGGAGGCTCAGGCAGGGGCCGGTAAGAGGCCTGTACGCCGCGATGCTCAGAGGCCTCGGGGGAAGGGCGAAGGCCATTGCCGAGATGGAGGACTATGAGGCCTTCAGGAGCGAGGCGAGGAGGATAAAGGGGAGGAGTATCGAGAGGCTCTCCGAGCTGGTAGATGTCTTTACCAGAAATGCTGAGAAGAGGGGGGCGAGGGTCTATTTCGCCCGCGATGGAGAGGAGGCAGTCAAGATAATAGCGGGAATAGCGAGAAGTGCCCAGGCGAGCCTAGTAGCCAAGTCAAAATCCTTGACCAGCGAGGAGATCCTGCTTAATGAGGGGCTTCAGGCTGAGGGGCTCAACGTTGTCGAGACAGACTTGGGCGAGAGGATAATACAGCTGGCCCGCGAGAAGCCAAGCCACCTAGTCTTCCCGGCGATACATAAGACCATCGAGGATGTGAGCCAGCTCTTCTCAGAAGAGGCTCACAGAGAGGTGGGCAGCGACATTCAAGAGATTATGGGCTATATTCGCCAGAGACTCCGCGAAGTCTTCCTCACGGCTGATATAGGCCTGAATGGGGCCAACGTTGCTGTGGCGGAGACGGGTGCGGTGGTCCTAGAGACGAATGAGGGGAACGGAAGGCTAACCTCCAGCCTCCCCCGTGTCCAGATAGTCTTGGTCGGCATAGAGAAGATAGTTGAGACTGTCGAGGAGGCCCTGATACTTGCCAGGGCTCATGCTGTCGCTGCGACGGGGCAGAGGCTCACAACATATGTCTCCATCATGGCGGGGAGGTCGCCTATGGCTGGGGATAGTTCCCGCGAGATGCACATAGTCCTACTAGACAATGGAAGAAGCAGGATGCTGGGCGACGAAATCTTCAGAGAGGCTCTACACTGCATAAGATGCGGCGCCTGCATGAATGTCTGCGCACCCTACAGTGTCACAGGCGGCCACATCTTCGGCCACATATATCCAGGGCCTATCGGCATACCTTGGACCGCCAACATCCACGGGATTGACAAGGCATCCTTCGCCCATCTCTGCATATCATGCGGACTCTGCAAAGATGTCTGCCCCATCTCCATCAACATACCACTCATGATCTCGAGGGTCAAGGACCTCCTAGCATCCAAGTACGGCCACCCGAAGGCTGACAGGTCAATGATGAGGTATGAGGCTCTTGGCAAACTTGCATCCCCGCTAGCGCCCCTCAGCAACTGGGTCCTAAAAGCCCGCGTCCCGCGGTACCTGCTCGAGAAGCTGGTCGGCCTCGACCGTACAGTACCGCTCCCAGAGTTTAGGAGAGAGACGTTTGTCAAGAGATTTGACCGGATTAAGATGGAGGTGCCTACACCGCGGGCTAGGGTTGCACTCTTCCTAGACTTCTTCCCTAACTATTGTAGACCTGAGATTGCCGAGAGGCTCGTCAAGGCCCTCCAGCTAGCCGGAGTGAGTGTTGCGCTGCCGCCCCAGCTCACATCCGGGTATCCGCTGATAGCGTACGGGGACTGGGATGGCGCCAAGAAGTATGCAGCCAAGAACGTGGAGCTGCTCTCAAGCTACGTCGAGCAGGGATATAGTATCGTATCAATCGAACCCACAGCGACCTACACCCTGAAAAACATATACCCATACCTACTGAAGGGTGATGAAAGAGCAGAGGCGCTCGCCAAAAACACGGTTGAGGCCCTCCAAGTCCTGAGGGGGCTGGTTAGCGAGGGGCTGTTGGCGGTGAAAGCCAGCTCTGAGAAGCGCTACGGTATCCATGTGCCATGCCACCAGAGGCCACTCTCCGGTGTTGAGAATGTACTGGCCTTCATGCGGGCGGCGGGGCTTGAGGCTGTCGTCATAGAGGACGGCATGTGTTGCGGGATGGCTGGGACGTTTGGAATGAAGCACGGGCCCATCGGAAGGGGGCTCTCCAAGGCCATGGGGGCGAGGCTATTCGAACTCTTCACCTCAAGCGGAGTTGACGCCGTCGTTACTGAGAGCAGCGTCTGCGCAATCCATCTAGCGGAGGGTACGCGGATGAAAGTATTCCATCCGCTCGACATATTATACTTTGAGAAACCAAGCTAAAAAAGGTGTGTGGATGAACTCGCCTGCTAGGCTTTTCCAAACCACGCCTTTACATGTGGCCTAGTCAAATAGTATAGTATCAGGACGTTTATTATTATGCCTATGATGCTTGAAGGGCTACCGATTATGGAGACCAGACCAATTATTATCCCGATTATCGAGAATATTATTCCAAGAATCCATGCCCAGCCTTTTCCTGTCCAGAAACCATACGCAAGTACAAACCCTACCAGCGCTAAGATCAGAAGCAGCCCTCCAAAAGCAACCCCAACTGCGGCGAAGAAGCCACCCATAAGCCCCAACTCTGAGCCCGCTCCTACTAATGCGCCAAGGGCGAAGAGAGCCATAGCACCCAGCAGAGACAGTATCGCACCTATTATCTCCAGAATCGCTAGCACCGTTACGCCTGTAGGCCTAGTTTTTACCGACACAAATCTTTATAATTGGACATGATTATATACTTTTCCATTCCGGAGAAACCCACCACGACGTTTTAAGGATCAGGCAGGGGCTTCTTGCCCCTTCACGGTATAAATGTCGGGCTCGAGACTGGAATGTGGGATGATGCAGAAGATTGAGAAGGGTGGTGTGGAGCGGTGTAGAATAGAGATCGACTCCTACGGCACCAAATAGGGATGTAAAAATATAACTAGGATATCATTCTTCCATAGAGCGATTCGTTAGGCTGCTAAGCGTAAATTTATTAAAGATAAACCACCTTCTTTGAAGAAGGAAAAAAATAGGGGAGAGTTTGGCTGGGGGCCAACCAACCAGAACAACACCAAGGAAACCCTAAAGAAAGGCCGGCGTAATCGCTCATGGCCGTATCCTATCCTATAGGATAGGATACGGTAATTATGAGGGGCGCCGGCCTTTCCAGAGGGTTTTTTCCCTGCTGTTCAGGCCGGCGCCTCCAGCCTTTCCCGGGTCTCCTTAACAGTCTTCCAGATTCTCTTTAATATTTGTTCTTCGTCTCTTGCCCTGTGGTGTGTGTTTTTAATAATTGCTGCCGTGAGTCTCGAAAGAGCGGCCCTCGCCGCTCTGTGATGGTATTTGCTACCCTTATAAATCCCGAAGAATTTCTTGAGATGTTTAAAAGACGTAGTTCTTTCAACATAAACCATTATCTCGGCCAGGGCCTCCCGGGAGTAGAGATGATTTTCTCCTTCAATCCCGAGGGCCCTGACGACCGCATCGTAGGCTGGGATTCTCCTCCCAGCCTCATCTACTATCTTTGCAGCCATCTCATTCATTGCCTCTTGGGTGGCTTTGACAAGCCTCATCAGAATCCTCCTCTCAGTCTCCTGTAACGCCCTCATCCTGTTAGTCAAAGAAACATAGGTTTTCAGAAGGCTTCTATGCACACATATCAATCTCCGCATAACTAGAAAGTCTTCGCCAACTTCGCGGAACCACTTTGGGTCTAAAGCCATCATTGCTTTGATGTCATTCCTAGAAGTCTTTGAAAGCCCAAGCTCCTCACGCTTCTTGGCCAGTACCGTCATTCGCCGAAGGTAGAGAACTTTGACCCCGCGTCGAAGAACCTCTACGAACTCATCGGTGAGCTCTACGGGAATTATATCCACGTAGAGCTCGTCTCCAGCTTTCGCTGGAATGTCGGCGACCCTTGTTGTTTTTCCGAAATTAATACCGTCAGTATAGATGTGGTAGTTTTCATCAGTCTTTTTCTTCCGGTCCTTATTCGCTAGCCGGTGAACGTCAACGTAAAATTTTGTCTTTCCCCCACCTCCCCCCTCTGCGCGGCCGACTGGGCCGTCGACCACGCTTGGCGGCGAGTCCGTGGTGAGGCATCGCCCCTCCCCACCACGGGCGCCCTCCCCAAACAAAGCCCCTCGGGCGCTAGGGGAAACCATGGTTTCCTCCATGGCGTTCCCGGGAGGCCCCTAGGCCGCCGTGCTCCCCGACAGGAGGAAAGCCCTGCCGGAGAGCACACAATACCCTCCGGCCGGGGCTCCTATCGGGACCTGAAAAATTAGTGGGGTGTTGCTGTTCTGTGGTTGGTTGTTCTGTCTGCTCTGTCCTTCTCCCGGTCTTCTCTCCCACAATCACATACTCATATAGAAGGTGTTCGAACCTGTGTCCTCGTCTTCTATGGTATTCTGCGAATGCGGAGAGCTTGCTTATTAGAAACCTGTGGACCTCGATATTGTTAAAGCCGGCGAACCTCATTATCTCGGGTATCTTCTTCTCCAGTCCTCCACCATTGCTATAGGAGTTCTTTACGACGACTAGCACTTCCCAGACCTCCTCAGCATTATGTACGCTGAGGATAAGACTCCCGCTAGGAAGGCCCTGTAGTTGGACTTGGTGAAGGCCTTAACCATATCGCCTCTGAAGCCTCTTAACCCCTTCTCCCGCGCCTCTGGGACTCCGACTACGGGAGAGTATGGAGGGCTGAAGACCACCGCACCCGCAACCCCACCCCTAGTCGGCAGCCCGGTCTTCGGCAGCTCGTAGTGCAAAGCCTCGGCAGGGACGTTGAAACGGTGTTTCTCGCTGCTGTGGTTCGTCAGTCTGAGAAGCTCTCCCAGAACGCTGTAGGCTATATCTACTCGAAGGCTGTCTATGTCGTTTATGATGAATATCTGGCTGCTGTGGAGCCCGCATGCTATGGGCGGGATGAGCATGGGAGCCCTGCACAGCCGTTCCCCCCACCCCGCACATAGGCTCCACAACAACCTTTTTGTCGGCAAGGTACCGTCTGTAAATCCACGTGGCAAGCCACGGATTCATCTTCGCCGGGAATTCATGGTATATCTTGGGCAGGAAAGGTAGAGTAGCTGGTTTAGGCTGTGGCAAGGTGTAGCCGTCGAACCCTCTGAGCTGGCGGTAGTGGTGGGAGCCAATCCACCACTTATATACATCAACATCTATCCAAAACTCAGACATCTACTTCACCTCAGATTAGATTCACAAGCCAAGGCAGCAGATACTTAATGACTATCAGCGCTACTATGCCAGGCAGTATGAAGAAGTCTTCAAGACATATGTTCTTCTCCAGAAGCCCCACCGCTCTCCTCTGCTCTATCCACAGTAGGGTAAGAGTCGCTATCAAAGCGGCGAAGTAGCCGTCATCCCTTAGAGAGTCTCCGATACTCCTAATAACCTCCTCAATCATCTCTACATCACCTCCCTGCCCGCCTACTTCCGCCCACAGTACGCCGACGATGCGGCAGACCGAGCCCTACTAGCCGCGCACCTCACCACACGACTGCAAGGGGGTTTGTGCGGGTCTTGGATGCGCGGTCTTCAGGACACGCCCCACCACACCCGCAGTACGGCGGGCTGAGGGCGGGCGGGCACGGCCCTCCACCCCGGCCTCCACCACGGGTCAACCCCCCGGCCAGGCCCTCACCACTCAGCCCCTACAGGCTCATACCCCTCGGAGCCTCATAGAGGCGTTGGACGCCCGGAGCCCGCAGGAGACCCCCCATCCAAAGGGGCACAGGACCACCACGGCCCCACACCCCCCATGGATAGAGGGCGCGGGACCATGGCGGCTTAAAATCCTGTGGGAGTGGAGCTCAAGTCATCAGAACTCTAACATCCCCTCAGTATTCGAAACACAGGCCCACCGTCTTCACCATCTAGAAGTATTCTCGAGGCTAGGGTGTTGTCTGCCGAGACGGTCTTCGATTAGCAGCCTCCCCGCCCCCGGCCGCCACCACGCAGCGCCCTAACCCTCCAGACGGCAGCGCCTGAATGGGGGCTCGGAACGTAGCGCCGGCGGCTGTAGCGGGGCTTCAAGCCTCAAATGGCCCACCCGGGCTCACACGTGCGGCGCAGCCCCCAAACGGC
>JAVYLC010000047.1:0-13514 GCA_038741355.1 Nitrososphaerota archaeon | reverse complement strand
CTCCACCAATCTGGAGTTTCAGACATGATGGACACTCAATATTCGGGGTCATAGCTCCTGTCTTTGACTACTATGACGCCAATGCACTCCCCGTCTTCCTTTACGTAGAGACGGAGGAGGACCCAAAGGCCGGGTTCCTACGCTACGTTACCGAGAATGGACGTGAGGTGACTGCGTTCGTGGATTCAATCAGCGAGATGAGATACTTCTACGCGAGGATTGTGAAGCTTGCACATATGCCGCTCTGGACAGAGCCTGAACAGACTGAGGGCCGTCGGAGCCAAAAAAGGGTGAGACAGAAAGCCGGCACCGGTCAAGCTTGATGTCTCCTCGTCTGCGGGTCTACAGGTTGGTATAAATACTTATAAGCGTCTTTAGTAAAAAGATTTAAATTTCAGCACCATACCTAAACGTCAACAAGACAGGGTGCACAAAGGTTGGACGCTAGTTTGACGAATTCAGTGATAAACAAAAAGTCAACACCGTTACTCGTCGAGAGGTATCTCCCACTACCCAAACGGGATTCAAGGGAGTTCTGGACGGAGAGTAGAATCCAGCACATAAGACATCTCGCATCTACCGGGAGGCCCAAGATGGTCTGGGACAAGTGCAAATCGGAGACCTCACGGATTCTTGACCGGCTCTTCTTTTGGAAAGAATTAGAAGAATCCGGGGTCGGGGATGGGGTATGTGAAGTGCCTGACGAGATATCCGTGTCGACCAGTATCTGTTATGGAGACATAGTGCTCGCCCACCCGCTGTACCTCGGCGATATGTCATTCGGCGCCCTGAGTGGAACCCCCAACATCGCCATCGCCCGCGCCGCCGACATAACAGGGACTCTTGCGGGTATTGGTGAAGGTGGGCTCCACCCGGAAGTTGGGAAGTGTAGGAGGATAGCAGTCCAGTGGGCGTCAGCCAGGTTTGGGTTGGACCTCGATGTATTGAGGAAGGGGATGGCTATTGTCATCAAGATTGGCCAGGGCGCTAAGCCTGGGATAGGTGGTCATCTACCAGGTGTTAAGGTCGTGGAAATAATCTCGCAGACTAGAAGGATTCCTGTAGGTGTGGACGCGATCTCCCCAGCCCCTCACCACGACATATACTCGATCGAGGATTTGGAGCAGAGAATTCTCGCCCTCAAGGAGGCAACCGGCAGGCCTGTGCTGGTCAAAGTCGCCGCCACCAACTACATTCCATACATTGCTTCAGGTGTGGCTAGGATGGGGGCAGATGGAATTATTATCGACGGCCAGGGTGCTGGGACCGGCGCCGCACCGTGGGTGGTTAGGGATAATGTTGGGATTCCTATCGAGCTTGCAGTGGCTGCTGCAGACGAGATGCTGAGGCGTGAGGGGCTGCGGGATGGGTTCACGATAATAGCGGCGGGAAGGGTGAGTAGTGCTGAGGATGCTGCAAAGCTAACGGCTCTTGGCGCAGATGTGGCCTCGATAGGGACTGCAGCTCTAATTGCCATGGGCTGCATAATGATTCATAAATGCCACCTAGGCTTCTGCCCCGCCGTAATAACCAACAAGATATCCGATAATCCCAAAAAGGTCCTCTCACTCGGTACCGCAACGAGATGGGTTGTTAACCTGATAGAGGGTTGGTCCATGGAGTTCAAGCTGATTCTAGAGAGGCTGGGGCTGAAGAGCGTCGAGGAGCTGAGAGGGCGTAGGGATCTGCTTGTGGGAGCCGGTCTGAGCGACTCCGCCCTCAGGGTTTTAGGCGTCAGGGGTGTGAGCGAGAAAGATTGAGTATTTGGAGGCGCGACATTGTCTCGAACCTGCGAATTCTCTCAGGGGTAGAGGGCAGAACGCCCGGCGAGCCTCCAATAGCGAGCATGGGATCCACAAATCCCCCCCTCATAGAGAAGCCAATGTTTATTCTCGACCACATCGTCTCAGACGGCGCGCAAGTTACGAGACCTAGCATTGACCCATATCGCGAGCCAATAGAGACCGAGATATACCTGTTCGACGGAGAGCTCAGTTTTTCGATGCCCATAATAATCGGGGGTCTAATCGGCATAGATTCCGAGCAGGTGGACGCGATAGTCCTGGCTGGCTTTAGGATGGGTGTAGGAGTCCATTTAGAGCAGCCACTCCATAGACTGCCCCACATGGATGTCAGAAAGCGTGTATTTCTCGAGACATCATGGAATGGTCTTCGCCGCCTGCTGAACGGCCCCGTTGTCCTCCGTCTAGAGAGTGTAGAGGAGCTGGATAGGATGGGGGGGATGTTGAAAAGCCTAGGGAACGGCACACAACTGGTCGCAAGGGTCCCCTGCCTATCTAACCACCAATTCTACCGGGAGGTCGTTAAGTCTGGATTTCACGCATTCATCGTCGATGAAGACCTTGGTGGTGATGAGCCGCTAGAAATCGCCATCTCGGAGGCAGACCACGTGTTAAAAAAGTTAACCATCGACGGCCTCCCCGCCCGCTACTCTATAACCCTCATAGCGGCCTCCAATAGGGTTCGTTCGAGCTCTGACGTATTCAAGCTAGGCGGATTGGGGGCTGACGCCTGCATAATTAGAGAGGCTTGGCGAGTAGGTGTTGATTACAAGCCCGGGCTGCCGGCGCACATATTGTCCGAGAGGCTTGAAAACCTTCTCATCGGCATTCAGAAGGAGATAAAGCTTCTAATGGGTGCTGCGGGGGTCAGCGCGTTTCAGAGCTCGATAGTTGGGAACAGGGAATTGTTTCGCGCAATTGACCTACCCTATCACATATGCGAGAAGTTGGGGGTGAAGCCGGCTGGAGAGTAGCCACCACATCAAACAGGTTAAGTCCGGGTGCGGAATCTTCGGAATATTAAGGAAAGCTCACTCAAAACCTATACCGTCAACCGCGCCCCTCAACGCCATCGAGTGTGTAAGATATAGGGGGAGCAGGATGGGGGCGGGGTTCGCAAGGGTTAGGCTAGACCTCTCGACAGGTTGGAGGGTGAAAGCCTTTGCAATATCGGATGAGGTGGCCTTACATACATTCAGAATGCTCGAAGAATGGGGGCACATAAAGTTCTTATCCCAGCCTAGACGTGAGTACACCCCCCCGAATGGGGGCCTAACCTCCTATACAGCCTTTGTAGAGGCCGACTACGAGACCCTATGGCGCGCTGTCCAAGAGGTTAATGGGGTACTCTGGAGAGACGGGTTTAATGGGAGAATCTATTCCTGGGGTAGGTTTGTCGACGTGTATAAGGGTGTCGGATACCCACAGGATGTCTACGAGCTCTACCAGATGGAGGATACTGGTTTAAAAGGCGACCTATGGATTGCTCACACGAGGCAGCCCACAAACTCGCCAGGAAGGCTGCCGGTCTGGTCACATCCGTTCTCTAGCGGTGAATGGGCTATTGTCCATAATGGCGACATAAGTTCTTTCGGGTCTAATATGGAGCTTCTCTGGTCGTTGGGATACAAGAGCTTTGTTGGCACAGATAGTGAGGTTATCGCCTACCTTCTCGACTATCTGACCAGCTTCCAGCGCCTCAATGTCCAAGAGGTAGTAAAGGTGCTGTGTAACAAGTTTAACAGAGGTTTGCAAGACCCAGAGACTGTAATGCTGTTTTATAGGTGGCGTGGAGCCAGACTCGATGGGCCCTTCAGCGTCATAGCAGGCTTCAGCGATGGGGATGATGTCTACATGGTGGCTTTCGCGGACCGCTTCAAATTCAGGCCAATAATCGTAGGCGAAGACGAGGACTACATCTACGCCGCGAGCGAGGAAGCCCAGATAAGGACAATCAGCCCAGAAGCCAGCGTCTGGACCATAGAGCCTGGAGACTACTTCCTCGCCTCTCTGAAGAGAGGTGTAATTTATCCGGGGAGAACTCTTCATGAAAGATTCTACGCCCTGTCCAACCAGCTCAAGCGTCCAACCACCACTTGGGACTGCATAGACGCTTCACACATGAACTATAGAATGCTCAACCAAGCGATATTGGAGAGGATAAAAGCGGGGGCGAGGCAAGTAGACATCACTAACGTGAGGGGGCAGAGGTATATTGGTGTTGGGCTAGACTTCCCCGTAAAACTCAGAATATTCGGCACGCCCGGTAACTGCCTCGCGAATCTGAACAAGAGCCTCGAGATCGAGGTTTTCGGAAACGTCCAAGACGACGTCGGCGATGTCATGACGGGCGGACGCGTAATAGTACACGGCGATGCTAGGGACGTTCTTGCACAAGCCCTGCAGGGAGGCGTGATCTATGTCAAGGGAAACGCAGGCAACAGGTGTGGTATACAGATGAGAGAGTACAGAGATAGGCGCCCTGTGTTGATGATTGGTGGCAGGGTCGACGACTATCTCGGAGAGTATATGGCCGGTGGAGTGATTGTTGTTTTGGGTCTAAACTATCTTGGTACCGATGTGGAGATAGTTGGAGACTGCGTGGCGAGCGGTATGGTTGGTGGAACAATATATATTAGGGGTAAGGTCAGTCCATGCAAGATAGGGCTTAACCCTCCTAGAGCCGATGTGATGCAGTATTTACGCGGGTTATTATTAGAAGGGCGGCTATCCTTAGAGGAATATGAGGCAATAGAGTCGCTGAAAGACTTCTCACTCATCACGCTCAGAGACATATTGTCCACGGAGGTTGTTAGGTACGTCTCCAAACTATACGTGAACAAATACTGGAAAGAACTTGTTGTCGAGTATCGAAGACTAAACAGCGATGACCTAGCCATTCTCAAACCCCATTTCGAAGAGTTCGGCAAAATCTTCAACCTTAGAGAAGAGGTTGATAGAGTGGTTGAGGGAGAGTATTTTACGGTAGTTCACCCGAAGCCGGAGACCCACACAAGAGTAGAAGAGCCTGAAGAGGGCTAAATGCTTTCTACTAGCTGTGGAGAGAAGAAGTCCTCCTTCACAACCTCCAAGACAATATGAGTTGAAGTCCTCTCAACATAGGGCATTCTTAAGACCTTCTTCACAAACTGGCTAAGTTCCTGCCGGTCTCTAAACCTAGCGATAATTATCGAGTCCACCTCGCCTGTAACATCATAGACCGCGACAACATTAGGCTCCTTAGCCAGCTCCCTCTGTACCTCGAGCAGTCTCCCCTCCCTTATCACAAGCTCTATTACAGCCGTGATGTCGTAACCGAATTTCTCGTAGTCAACTAGGGCGGCGAATCCCTTAATCAGGCCGTTTCTCTGCAGCCTCGCAACCCTATACGCAACTGTAGCCACAGAGACGCCTAATGTTTTTGCCAGCTCCCTATACGATGCACGCCCGTTTTGACTAAGTATGTTTATGAGTTTGAGGTCCACTTCATCAACTTTTTTCAACACTTCGCATAAATCCTTGGACACCCCTATATAAACTCTTCAACCCAACCATAGAACCTAATCAAGCAATTTTTGAGCCGCCGACACCCCTTCGAGCCGCCTGCCTACTCGAGGAGGGCTTCAGCCCCTGACTCCTTTCGTGCCTGATATATACTGTTCTGACGGGGAAGGGGATCTCGATTCCCTCGACTTTCAGCCTTTTTACAAGCCTCTTATTCATCTCGTGGATCTGCCTGCCGCGCTCTCTCACACTAGTTGCCCTCCAAATCACAGTGAAATTAAGAGAATATTCTGACGGTGCGAACCTTATTAATGGTGTGAAATCAGGGTTTGTCCCTCCCATCTCCTTTATGGCTTTGCTCGCCTCGTCGAGTAGTATCTGCTCAACCCTGTCTGGATCCTCATCATAGCTAACGCCTATCAGTGTGGAGAGCGAGAGCTCCTGCTCGGGCAAATCATAGTTGGTCACTATCGACTCGGCAAGCTTCTTGTTCGGAATTATTATCAAGTTGTTTGGAAGTGTCTGAATCTTAGTAGTTCTCCAGCTGATGTCGACCACCGTCCCCTCCCCCACACCCTCGATGCTTATGAAGTCGCCAACCCTTATCGACTTCTCTGCCAAGATATAGAAGCCTGAGAAGAAGTTTGCCAGCGTGTCTTGGAGCGCGAGGGCTATCGCAAGCGCCCCAATACCCAGCGAGGCTACAAGAGGTGTAATCTCTATTCCCATCTCAGACAAAACAATCACGATCCCCAGCGAGAAGATGGCGAACTTTGTGATGACCTGTCCAAGACTAGTTACTTGAATGGCGGCCCCGATCTTGGAGCCATAGTATCTTATCACTCCCGAAGCTATGTTAGCTAGGGTCCAAGAGATGGAGAGTATGAGTATGGCTAAAAGACCCCTATCAACCACTGCGGCTATAGTGGAGGGCAGACGGACTAGACCGACAGCAACGTATATACCCCCAACGAGAAACCAGAGAATTATCGGTGATCGAATAGCGCCGAGGATGATGTCGTCGAGCTTAGTCTCAGTCGTTTCGGCCCAATGTCGAATAATCCTCGTCAAAATTTTCCTAACAGCGAAGCCAGCGGCTAAGACTATTGAAAAAACGAGAGCAGGATACAGATACTCCTCAAAGGGGAGCATATCTATGCCCGCTCTAAACCTGTCCAAGTAATAAATCATAGCCCGGGCCGGATTCGAACCGGCGTCCCCGGGGATCTCCTCCACCTGAGGGATCCAGAGCCCGGGATCCTTAGCCCCTCACGTCTGACCATTCTGGGGTTTGGCCGCTAGACGACCGGGCTATTCTCGAGATAATGTTGCGGTGGCTGGTATTTTATTCTTATTCTCTTGGATGCGCATCTTTTTAACCATCTCCTGGGTCAATATGTTGTGGCGGATTAGATGAGCGAGTCGCTACTCCATCTAAGATTTTCCCCTGAAATGAGAAGCCCAGCCATAGTCATAGGATTTGCTGGATGGCCTGATGCGGGTGGGGTGTCTTCCCTCTCGATCTCTTATCTCAGGGAGCTGCTGAATGCCAGCCAGATCGGACATATCGACATGTCCCAATTCATCGACCACACACAGCACAGGCCGATGGTGGTTATTGAGGACGGAATTCTAAAGTCTATTGGGATGCCAAGCTTCGAGGTTTATTGGGGAATTGGCGCCGAAAGAGATGTAATAATGATACGCGGGTTTGAGCCTATGAGCGGCTGGGACAGGTTGGTCAAAGCCATATTCTCACTCGTAGATAGATTTGGGGTAGATAGGCTAGTCTCTATCGGAGGCCTACTTGACAGGGTGCCACACACTAGGCCCGTCAGAATATCATTCTTAACAACGGACAGGGAGATCTACTACAAGGCCCTCTCCCTCGGGTTAAGGCCGTCAAACTATCAGGGCCCAGCAAGCATCCACAGCTACCTCATGTACGAGTGTGGGAAACTAGGCTTGAAGGCGGTATCCATATGGGGCCATGTCCCACACTACCTCAACATAGGTAATCCACGCGTAGTCGCGAGCGTGCTCGAGAAGGTGGGTACCATCCTAGACATGCAGTTCAACCTCGACAGGCTTTATGTTGAGGCCTCAGTGTTTGAGGGCAAAGTAGCGAGCCTAGTCGAGAACGACAGCGATCTTAGACGGATAGTCGAAAGTTTAGAGAGGGAGTATGACGAAGAGTCAAGACACCCGGGCTACATATCATAATCGTGACATGGTCGGAAAAATGGAGGGTGGGTTGGCTGGAGGTCTTAGCCGTCCAGTCCTTGCGAGGTAGTTCTCCAGTCTCTGCCTCTTTCTCTCGATTGTGAATCCTATCAGTCTGTAGAACATCTGCCCAGAGTCAGCAGTAACATATAATCCATATTACATAGGTTACATGTTGTACAGATCTTCTGGTCTTCTTCATGTCTATCGGTATCCTCAGCAGTTGGTATTAGGCTTGGCACCACCATCTTTATCCTATAATGTTCTCCTTTTCTTTATTTATATGGCGAAGACTATATATGTGGTCTCACTCTCCATAGTCTTGTGGAGAGACTTAGGCTCGATGTCAAAGATGCGGAGATCGTCAAGATACTTCAGTTGGACGGCAGGGCTAGCTGGAAGAATATAGCTGAGCGGGTCCACCTCAGCATCCCGGCCGTCAGGTCTAGAGTGAAGAGGCTTGAGGAGCTGGGTGTGATCAAGGGATATACTGCTGTGGTGGACGCTGCGAGAATTTTGGAAAGAATACGTGCTTATCTCCTCCTAAGTGCACCTCCTGAAAGGTTGGGTGAGCTTGCTGGGAAACTGGCTGCGCATGCTGAGGTGAGGGAGCTACATCACGTGGCTGGAAGATACAATCTGGTGGCTAAGGTGGAGCTGAGAGACATGGAGGCGATGCGGCGGTTTACAGAAAGCAGCCTATCCAAGGTGGAAACGTATGAATATTTAATCATCACGTCATCTGACAAGGAGGCGTACGGCAGCGTCATAAACCCCGACGATTCGTTGAGAATACGTTGCGACTTTTGTAAGGCGCTCATAGTGGAGACGCCTGTAATAGAACACATAGGTGGAGGCCGCTACTACTTCTCAAGCAAGGAATGTGCTGAAGCGTTTAAAGAGAGACTGGGCCGTAGATCTGACTAGTATAACTTCGGTATGGCAATCCGTGTGTATACTGTGGACAGCTCCCCCTACATGCTCCAATTTCAGCACCAGCATAAGCCCCTACTACTGTCTGTTGAACAGTAGGATGGGTTGATTAGCATAACGGTTCAACGCATTGTAAGGCATGGGAGTATAAAAAGCAGACGGCCCCAGTTTTAAAGCACACTTTTGCTCACAGTGATATTCTTACATCCTTACAGTTACTATGAAAGCTATTCCATAATAAATAATTGTTCAAAAGAAATATGTAAACGAAATTGAATACTCCTTAAAACCAATGGTTCTCATGTTAAGGTGGAAAAAATTTTTACCTCTATGGTGCTGTTATACCATGGCTCATCGGGTCGACTTGGCATCGATTCTCACCACAAGGGGTGTCCGTAAGACAATAATAATAGGTGGCGTAACATTCTTTGTACTCTATTCTTTTTCAATAGGTATGGTCTTCAGACTACCCGCCCCATTGCCGCCCACTATCAACACCCCTATGTTCGACGTCATAGTGGACGGCCCAATAGGGCAGGTTCCTTGGCTGATAGTATATCTTGATAGGTTTTGGGTTATTTCGGTCAGCTTGGAGGCTGGGCTATCAGCGATCCTGCTTAGCGCGCTATTTGGTCTAAACATGGGGTTCCTTTTATGGGCCTACAAATATTCACCATGTAGGTTTAATTTGAATTCGGCCATCTCCGCCATCTCCGCCTTACCAGCTTTCTTCTCCATCTTCTCCTGCTGTGGGGGAGGAGTGGTAACCACAATCCTATTTGCCTTGGGCATAGGCGGTGTCTGGTCAGGTATCTTACTGCCTTATGGAAGAATACTCTCAGCCGCGTCCGCCCTGCTTCTCATATCCAACCTCGCACTCATATACCGGAGAGCCAGCCGGGTGATGGTTTCTGTCCAGAAAGAGAAGGGGCAAGGATAGATTGTGGAAGGGCCGCCTACTCATCGGTCTGTTGCTAGTCTTAGGATTAGCTATCGGTCTATCCTACGTCTACCTTACTGGGCGGGCTGGAGCAGCCACAGTCGTAACAACGGTGACAAAAACTACAGTTGTGAAAGCGTCGACAAAACTTCCGGAGATCTCACAGACAAGCATCAAAGGCTCGAATATAGGACCATACGAGGGGATGACAGCACCAGATTTCGTTGTAGAAACGGTTGATGGGGAGAACTCAGCCCGAGAAGGATGAGGACCTACGCAAATTCATAAGAGACTACGGTGATGAAGGATGGGTCTTGGTTATGGATAACTGGTGGCTCACGGGACTATACGAGCTCAGATACGTGGACTCCCTATTCGTAATAGACAGCGATGGTCGGATTATCTTGAGGAGTGACGGGCCAGTTCCCCCCTCGGCTCTGAGCTCGGCTCTGAGACAGTCCTTATTTCTAGGCTGCCCATGCATATCTTTGAACATATTTTGGATCGCATTTCGGGTCTCTTTATATTTCGATAGCAGGACATAGGCTTATCAGAGAAAGACCTAAGTTGATAGTAACGTCGCAAAAGACGGCGGAAAAAGAATAACATCAGTTGGAAGAGTCAAGACAGAACGTAGGCTGCTGAAGCTTGTTCAAGACTCTGTTGATGAGTTATTAGGAGTTATTACTGTCCAAAGGGCCGATACGATAGGGCTCGTCTCAGCAGATGGAAGGCTTTCAACCACTACTGGGCTGAAAGGCAATAAAATCCTCTGCAATATCTCCCGTGCTAAAGGCCGTCACTTCGGAATGGCGGTGAAAGAAGCAATAGTAGTGAAATGCGAAAAACGCATATATGTGTATCAGTTTATGGAACAGGTAAGCAGGACCTAGAGTTCAAAATAGCTCTTAGCACGGATGTTAGGTCTCTTGCACGGTCCCTAACCTTTATAAGACCCTTTGCAGTTTCTCCATTTTGCCTCTCACAATAAGGTTGATGGTATATCCTTCGTGAGAATTTAGTTTTGAGATGGAATACCGCATGCATGAGAGATTGATGAAGTGGTTGAATGACATAGAACTAGCCTTCAGCCTACATCGCTATAGGGTAGAGGGTTATGTGGGTAGATGCATGAGGACTTCAAACCTAAACCTGGGTCATTCGTGGATGAGTGACCTTTATTCCACACAGCAGCTCATGAGTGTGAGAGGTCTTAGGAATGCTTGTGCTGTAAGTTTTATGGTTTCGGCGTATGTCGGGAAGACATGTATTGTGTCCACTATGTCCATCACTGTCTTGCCATATTTGATGTAGAGTGCTGCCTCTGTTATGTATTCGGCTGCGTTAGGTGAGAGTATGTGTATGCCCAGCACTCTTCCGCTGTCAGGGCTTATCACAAGCTTGGCTAGACCTTTTCCACCGCCCATTCTAGCCTTGGCCACATTATCCAATTCCACAACCCTGCATGAGCATGCTCCAAACCTCTCCACCACCTCCCTCTCAGTCAAACCCACGGAACCCACTTGGGGTTCGGTAAAAACAACGACGGGGACGGCCGTATAATCCATATTTGCTGACCCCTCCTTAACTATGTTGGATGCAGCCACCACACCCTCACGAGCTGATAGCGTCTCTAACATAAACGGCTTGGCCACACAGTCGCCTGCGGCATAGATATTGGGCGTGCTTGTCCGCATCATCTTGTCCACCTTTATGAAGCCGCGTCCGTCAACAGCGACTCTAGCCCTCTCAAGACCCAGACCACCTGTATTGGGCTTTCTACCGGCAGCCAGAAGAATTGTTTCAAACTCCATGGCTCGTCTGCCCTCGTTGGTGACTAATGTCGCGCGAACATATCCCTCATTTTTCGAAAGCTCTGTAACCCGCGCCTTAGTGATTATCCTCATCCCTTCGGCGGTCAGTATCTCAGCCAACATCTTAGATATCTCAGGCTCCATCATCGGAAGCACCCTATCAAGCACCTCAACCAATGTAACTTCACAGCCGAGCCTCTGCAAGGCCTGACCTATCTCAAGACCAACCGCGCCACCACCCACCAGAAGAATGCTCTCCGGCAGCCTCTTAAGACCCCATATCGTGTCGGTGGTGTGGTATCCCACCTTCTCTAGGCCCGGTATGTCGGGTATGGTTGGATGGGAACCTGTCGCTATCAGGGCCTTCCGGAACTCTATTTCTCGGCTGCCTCCCCCTGTATCCACTGCTATTGTACGGGTTGAGGTGAATGAGGCCCGGCCTTCCACCAGGTCCACATTCCCATACTGCTTTATCACATTGTCATACTTTTCCCTACGCATCAGATCCACAAACTTACGGAGAGAGTCCATCAAACTCTCCAGGTCAAGGTCTACACCCCTTGGCCTAACGCCATCGAACAAAACGGTGCGGCTGTAATGGTAGTGTTTTGCGGCCTCTATCAGATATTTGGAGGGGATGCATCCAACATTGACACATGTGCCGCCCAGCCTTCCCTCCGAGACAATCACAATAGTCATCTCACCCTCTGAGAGCTCGCTCGCCTTGATAGCTGCAGCAAACCCCGCGGCACCGCCGCCGACAATAGCTAGATCATACTGGGTCATGTTCGTCAGATGTCACGCGATGAAGAAGCTTATTTGCTTATGCCTTAAAAAATAACTCGCACCTGAGTATGTGATTGTAAAAAATGAAGAGAACAGCGGTTGCTACTTAAATTTGTTAGCGATAGCCATGGTGACCCGCCTTTTCATACCGTCTTCAGCAGAATTTCATGTTTGACATCAGTTAAACTATTAAGGGGAAAGGATTTTAGAGATAATGACGCGACATATTATGAGGTAGAGTGGTCTTGTGTAACTGCTGCATACCTGTAGAAAACACACCAGAACAGAGGTTGAAGAAGAAAAAGCGAAGAATGATGGGGGACCAGATAATTCCTAGGCCGGGGCATATTTGAAGCACATATGACCGAGTCCCTGATCGCGCTGTCCGCTCTGCTAACGGTACTCACTACAGTATATGGAGCCAAGAGCTAGGTCTTATCGGTACAAGTTTTCTGGGGTACCAGGTGTCTTAGCCCAGGCGTTGAAGATTGCATCGCGATACTCTATCTGCTGGGTTAAGGCCTTTGCAACATCCCCACGGTTATCAAACCGACCACCCTCTTCCTATCTACAACTGCGAGTCTTCTCACCCTATTCTCGGCCATCATCTTCGCAGCTATTTCAACCATTGCTTCAGGCTGAACTACTAGTATGGGAGAGGACATTATGGACTTGACCTTGGTCCTCGAGATTCTTCCACTTTTGTGAGGACCCTCGTCACTAGATCACTTTCTGTAACTATTCCTACGATCCTCCCCCTATTTGTCACGAGGAGACAACCGCAACCCGCCCGGTCCATCAAAATAGCCGCTTCCTTGACGGTTCCCTGAGTCTATAGTGACCGATCTTTCACCATTACGTCCCTCACCGTCAGTTTCCTCACTTCCTGAAGAGCGTCGTCCAAGATCCTCCCCCTTTCTGTTCAGCCTCCAAACAACCACCCCAACAGACTGCTGCTCGATGCCAACGGACTGACAAAGGTTAGGGCAAAGTACCCTATAGGAATGGCCATAGCCCAATGTGCCAGTAAGGGAACGATCATGAACCTTGGGTAGGGTAGGTGTATCATGGGCATCATCTTCGGCTTACTAATCATCATCACCAGCCATACGAATGTGCACGAAGCAAAGGCCAGTAACCATGTACCACTTCCAAAGAGCAGAGTGTAGGCAATGCCATATGAGGCGCCGTTGGCGGCGTGCCATAGATACCCAGCAAACAGCAGTGAAGAAGAAGACACTCCCGCCTCTTCAGTCGCCAAATCCATCGCCCCACCTTTGGTAAGGACTCCCCACTTCCCAACAAGGTCCCTAAACGTCACCATAGGGATCTTGGGCATTTTGCCGGCCCTGAACACAGCCATGGGTGATTTCGGCCTATCTCCATCCGAACCATGAGATGCCAAGAGCATGAGTGAGTCCATAGTCATGCTCGGAAAGCCTTTGCGTGGCTATGAACAGCGGCATGCCGTTTCTCGGCCCCGTAGTAGCAATAAGCTTCATCAAAGGTATC
>JAVYLC010000046.1:9024-14173 GCA_038741355.1 Nitrososphaerota archaeon | reverse complement strand
TACATCAGGATAATTGGGACTGAGGAGCAGCTAGAGAGGGTGGACGAGCTGCTCAAGGAGAAGGCGAGGCTCGTAGAGGGTGAGGAGCTCAGCCAAGTCCTCGCAAAGATGAGGGAGGAGGACGAGCGCGCACTATCAGGCTTCGGCGGCATCTTCACAGAATGACCCAGCCCACAAAAATAAATCCACCCGACCCTCAAAACAATATACGGGGGGCCAGAGCGGGGGTGGCCGAGCCAGGTCAAAGGCGGCGGCCTCAAGATCCCACCAAACCGGAAGAGAAAGCCGCTCCCGTAGGGGTTCGTGGGTTCGAATCCCACCCCCCGCACAGCTTAAGAACTAACGCTTTAACCCTTTTCTTTGCTCGCAAATTGGAGTGATATGTATGTATCCGTTTTTTCTCGCTCTTCCCAGTACCAGCACTTGTATCCGTAGCCCCTATCCGAGTCTAGGTTCCAGTCCGTGAAGACTATTGCCTGGCTACTCTGCTTCATCGCGTTAGTGATCATCCAGTAAGAGAAGCTTACGGCGTTTCCAATCGCGAGCCTTCTCCCCTCAAGTTCACGCGTCTCTTGAGGGGTTCTCGCTGAAGCGTAGCTGACCAAGTTTTCCTCACTAAATGGCTCCGAGGTTATGAATGTGTCGGGTGTCGTTGCCGGCTCTCTTTCATGCATTGCTGGCAGTGTTCTGGGCTCCTCTATGTTTGTGTTGGGGCATTGGAGGTTGTTCAGCCTGTGTGAGTGTAGGCGCGGGTATCCCTTGAACTCTACGATAGAGCTACACTGGTACGGGGTGGTTAGGTTTCTAGCGATGGCGTTGCCCAGCTCGTCTGGCTCTGGGTACAGTAGTCCTCCAAGGACGAGGACCTGTCTTAGCTGTCTATAAAAGTTGTAAAGGGCTATTTGGACCGCGTAGAGAATCGCCATCAGCGCCATAATCGGTAATGAGAGCAGAGCCGAGATTAAGAAGTCAAGTAATGCAAGGATGGTTTCAAAAGTCCATTCTAAGAGCTCGGCCAGATATTGGAGCCATTCCTCTACCGATTCGAAGAACTCCTCGTAGCACTCCCTCGAACCCTCAGTTAGTCCGAAGCTGAAGATGTCTTCTAGGCTGCACGTCTCTCGACCCCTCGGTGGGCTTGGCGGGGGCTCAAGATTCCTCAACGCGTCTGACAAGACGTCTAGGACGCCGCTGAACGGCTCCTCCGGAGGCTCCACACGCATTCCGCCCAGAACTTCCATGACGAACCTGAACACCTCGTAGGTGGCCGCTATGTTCTCCGGTTTATAGAACCCCTCGTAATCTCGATTAATCTTTCCCGGATGAGGCAAATTCTTGTATGTGTTGATAAACGAGTCATGCAGGAGTTTTGTTACCCCACTCGGCAGACTGTCGGGGAGCTGAAGCAGGCCGTGAAGCTCCTCATTTATGCTCCTATCGTATAATTGGTAGAACTTCCAAGAGTCTATGAAGTTCTCGCACGTGGCGTGTCTCTGGGGATGAAGTCTGTATGGCCCACCGACGATCTGGTTTACGAATCCGTGTCCAACGACGTCAGTCGCGATGTGGGTGAGGTAGCCGTAGGCGTATGCCAGCTTGACATCGTCGTCCGCCAGGGCTATTAGGTTCGCAGCGAATCTGCCGGTGTTCCTGTAGTGGAGCATGTCGAACCAGTACCAGTCCGCCTCGCGCTTTCCAGCCTGAAGTGGAGGAGTGAACCAGTCGAACAGTGTGTGTAGGATGCCCGGCGAATCTGCCATATTGGCTACGATGTCATACCCCTCGATGACTCCTTTGAATAGCCCCATCGCGGTCGTGGATTTAAGCAGATTAGATGTTTCACGTATCTCTTCTATCAGTGATTTAATCAGGGCGACTGTCGTCGGCGCGAGCGTCTCTACAGCCTCCTCAACCGGCTCTCCCAGGGCCTCTAATGCCTCTTTCACTTTTCCAATCGTTTCGTTGTAGAGGTCTATTATCCACTTCCAGTTTTTATAAAAATTGTATAGTTTATCTACTACCTCGTAGTCTGGCGCCCAGAAGAACAGGTCTGGGCCTATTGCTCCCAGAACTGCTGCTGATCGGTTGTTATACATGATGTTCCCTATCTTTCTCTCTAAGGGGTCGCTGCTACTCCTAAGCCGGTTGATTACTTCGTCGAGGACCATTACGTGGACTGCTGTCTTTGGCATGTCCTTAGCCCTCCAATAATCCGCTCCTGCCCATGACCATGACGTGGCGTTCACGGTCTAGGCTACTCCGAAATATGCTTCTCAGCTCCGCGTCGCTGTCCATCCTGAACCTCCTCGGGTCTATCAGTGGGTCGTAGCAGACCCAGACCAATACCTCGTACCTAGGAGTGACTCCTGATAAGTCAAAATTCAGCCTCTGCCCCGGAGCAAGCGAGGTTATTCTTCGCCAAGCAAGCTTGAAGCTATTTAATGGGTGCTCGATGAGCTTCAGCTCAGGATAACTGTTAGGGATTGGGCCTTGATAGAACTCTAGAACGGTGTAGAACGACGGCGCGTCTCCCTCATTCGTCACGCTTACTTGTACATCGTCGCCCATTGCTTGTCCTCCAACACTTATGTACGGGTATGCCATCCTGTCCCAAACTCTTTCAGGAAACTCCGGAATGGTGGTCAGAGTAGCCGTTGTGCGGGTAATTGTGATCGATGTCTCGCTCGTGGCGGTTGTAGCAGTGGTGGTCGTTATGTGTGGTGAGGTAGTGGTGGTTTCCGACGTGGCTGGATGTATTGTCGGTGAAGAAGTAGTGCCAGTAGTTAATGGAGAAGGCGCGCCTGAAGTGGTTACGGTATCGGTCTTAGTCACCGTTGTGGCTTGGCCGGCCTCCCCCGCCATCCTCTTAATAATTGCCGCAATCTCATCGCCATAGTACCGGTAAGCGACATAGCCTGCACCTAGGAGCCCTGAGAGGCCTACAATTACGCCGATGACCTTCCTCCTACTCCTCTTCCTTTCAGCTGGAGGTTTACTGGGCATTTGGACTAGAAGAGCGCCACAGTAAGGGCAATTCCTCCACTCAGGGCTAACATCCCTCCCACAAATGGGACAATTAGCCATGAGATATTTCATCTAGAATGGTATTTAAATTAGATGAAATATTGGATCTAGGTTATTTATTCCGTAGAAATACGTCGAGGGCGATAGATGGTTGCTCCATTCGAAGTTAACTGCGTTGTCCGACTATTGCTGCTGAGAGACCTTTTCTCAATGAGCAGATGATGATGCATCTTTCTTGGCGGCTTAGCGTCTTAAAAACTAAGTCATCCCCTATTTTTACTAGCAATATTTATATATTAGTAATTATATTTTTTACTATAAATGAGCGAAGACACTGTAAAGGTAACGAGAAACTACCAAGTAACCATACCCAGCCGCGTCAGGTCGAGGGCCGACATAAGGGAGGGGAGCATCGTCAAAGTCGTCTATGATGAGGCCGAGGGTGTGATCAAGATAATTCCTTTGAAGAGGAGGCGGATGACGATAAGGCTCGGCAGGAAGGTCACCGTGGAGGAGATAGAAGGAGCTGTCGAGGAGATGCTTGATGAAACTACTTCCTGACACCAACGTCCTAGTCTACGACACCATCGAAGACAGCACACCACATAATCAGGCCGTGAAAATCATAGACTCGGCTGACATGCTAGCCATACCACCCATAGTCATTCATGAATACATCTGGGTGATGCTCAAATTCTCAGTATCCCTGAAAACAATCTCAGTCAAGGTCCACGAATATCTCGAAGACCCGAGGACAAGATATCTAGTCGAGCAGCCCGCCGCAATATATGAAGCGCTCAAAATGATGAAAGAAGATAGAGCGTCGCCAAAAATGGTCAACGATTACGTCATACTCTCGCTGGCTTTGAAGTATGATCTGAGTCTGGCAACGTTTGACAGCGTGCTGAAAAAGAGAGCCATGGCAAGAGGGGTAAACGTAGTACCTCAACCATAAAATATGCTATGAAGGATTGATTCCGACTAATACGCAAACAGTTTAAATAGAGTAGAGATTCTAAAAGCTGGCAATGCGTAAAGAATACATATTTATGGTTATTGCCGGATTTCTTTGGGGTTCCGGACATCCAGTAATCAGAAGCATACTTACGAGCCCTACACCGCATATGGATTCTATACAAATAGCATTCTTAAGCACATTAATCAGTTGCATCATCCTGCTCTCATTTATTCCCGTCCTAAAAATTAGAACTACAGGTATACATAGACAAGCCGGCTTACTCTCCATATCGGGACTGGCAGGGAGCCTACAATTCGGTATATTCCCACTGCTATCCTACACGCCCCTAGCCTATATTCCGCCATCAACCAATGCAATGCTCATAAATACAGCCCCTCTCATTGTCGCACCTCTATCAATACCAACCATTAAGGAAAAGCTAAGCAACGTTGGGTATCTTGGCATGGGCATAGCGTTTATCGGAATAGTCCTCTTATTGCAAGGATCAAGCATCACATCGCCATCCGGGATCTATCCTGGAGCAATATTCTCAATTTCCGGCGCGTTAGTAACATCAATATATTCAATACTCGGTAGGAATTTAATGAAGAGCCATGAGCCAATACTGGCAACAGCAATATGCTCGGTCTTCGGCGCTTTTGTTCTCACATTGATTACACTCATAACTTCAAGACTTAACGATCTCATCTGGATGGATATGACGCATCTCTGGCTTGTTATTTACTGGGCGGCAACACAAGCATTTGGTTCACTACTCTTCTTCATCGCGATGCGTCGCCTTGAGGCTCCGAGAGCCTCCGCATTCATGTTTATGAGCCCTTTAACTGCGACACTAATATCAGTAGTATTCCTCGATGATGAGTTAACACTTCAATTCCTGATAGGCTCATCACTCATCATAACTTGAATTATGCTTTCGCAAAAAGAAGCAGAATAAGCAGCCTAATATGAAAAAACTTATCACACGCCAGTAGGCTATATGAATGGTGTAGATTTGAAGTGTTTTAGCCATCCTGATCGGGATGCTGTGGCTATCTGCTCTGTCTGTGGTCAGGGTCTCTGTGAGGGATGTAGTGTAAGGATTGCGGGGAAATTCTACTGCAAGCCCGACGCCGACAGGACCTTCGGAAAAGAGATCGGAAGGAC
>JAVYLC010000046.1:6654-8925 GCA_038741355.1 Nitrososphaerota archaeon | reverse complement strand
TGAGAAATATGTGAGGCCGGCTTCCATCACGGTGGCAGCCATACTATTCTTTATCTTTGGAGCCCTATGGGTAATAGCGGGTCTGATTGTTTCGGCTCTTGCAGGAGTAGCAGCTTCATTTACAAGTGTGCCCTTTATTGGCCCCTTGGCAGGAGTTACGGCCGCGGGCATACTCTTCATAGGACTAATAATTCTTGTTTTTGGAGTACTGTATTTGGTTGCTGGCAACTGGCTTGGGAATCGCGCTAACCATAATCAGCATTCTTGTCTCCTTGCCGTTTTCATTCATTTTTGGACCCTTATCTGGTTTGAGTATAGTCTTTAACATATTGTTGATAGTTTTGATAGCTATTGGATTGGGTTCGCTTAGATGAGTGCTGCTGAGTTGATTGATGGTTTTTTAGGCCTTGATTGTTTGTTATTGAGGTTGGGTTGAGGGTTTATAGTCCTTATGTGGGATGGGTTGAGTATCCTGATAGGCCGTCGAGGATTATCAGCCTGTGCCCCTCTGTCACGGAGACTCTCTTTATGCTTGGTGTGGGTGGGAGGGTTGTGGGGGTTTCGAGCTGGTGTCACAGGCCGCGGGAGGCTCTCAAGAGGCCGAAGGTGGGAAGCTACACCGAGATACTTAGGGATAAGGTCAGGGAGCTCGGGCCTGAGCTGATATTCACGACTGTGGGTGCGCAGCGTAGGGCGCTCGAGGAGCTGCTCTCCCTCGGC
The DNA here is from genome assembly GCA_038741355.1 of Nitrososphaerota archaeon. Classification (GTDB taxonomy): domain Archaea; phylum Thermoproteota; class Nitrososphaeria_A; order Caldarchaeales; family Calditenuaceae; genus HRBIN02. The sequence continues at coordinate 8,205 of JAVYLC010000046.1, read as the reverse complement.
TATCCGACATACCCGGTGCCGCTGCCCAAGGATGTCTACGCCATCTTGTCGATGGTGGTTGAGGTGGGTGGGATGGTCGGGGAGCCGGAGGCCGCTCTCAGCCTGTCGGACAGGCTGGCAAGACGCCTAGAGGATTTGAGGACCTTAAGGCGCGGGAATAGGATGCCCAGGGTCTACGTCGAGATCGACTTGGGAGGGCCAACGGTGCCGGCCTACTTTAACCACATCAACTCCGCGCTCCACTTGGCGGGTATAGCCAACATATTCGGCGACTCTCCGGATGAATATCTGTACGGGATGAGGGTGGGCGACTACCCCGTGCTGGATGTCGCGGGTGAGCTACAGAGAAGGGACCCCGACGTGATAGTCTACGAGTCGAAGAGCTTCCACCCATTACCGGATGAGGGGCTGGAGGTGATGAGGAAGAGAGGGCTGGAAGGGTTGAGGGCCGTCAAGACAGGCAGCGTCCTGACACTCCCGGCAGACACGCTCGCACACTACGGCCCCTCCTTCCTAGAAGAGGTTGTAAAGGTCTGCGAGAGGGTCTGGGAACTGTTCGACTGGCAGTCCTAGCCCTTCAAGAATTCTGCCTCCGCTGAGGCCACGCTGTATGGGAGGTGAGGGCGGAAGGGTTTTTGGCTGAGGGGCGCCCTCTCTCTGCCGGTGTCTGGTGTGGAGAGGTGGGAGGGGTATAGCGGCTTTCTCCTAGAGATGATTAGGGCGGCTGGGGCTGAGATAGGTGACGAGGTTGTTGTTGAGAGGCCTGACGGCTCGCGGTTTAAGGGCCTGCTGATGTTCAAGGGCGAGCTCTCCGCCGAGAATGTTTTGGTGCTCAAGCTGAGCAACGGCTACAACATCGGAGTGGCGGTTGACCCGTCCTGCAGGATTGAGAGGGTTGCGGCTGGGCGGAGGCCAGCATTCACCCGCCCACCACCACCTTCCCAGAAGAGCGGCCTGCCCCGCGTCAAGGTTATTGGGACTGGAGGCACGATAGCGAGCCGCGTCGACTATAGGACCGGCGCGGTGAGGCCGGCCATATCCTCCGAGGACTTGGTCTCCCTCGTCCCAGAGCTCTCTGAGCTCGCCTTAATCGATGCTGAGGTTCTCTTCTCGCTGTATAGCGAGGACCTTACCGTGAGGGAGTGGGAGGCGATCGCTGAGAGGGTGAAGCGGGTCATAGAGGAGGGGTTTGACGGCGTTGTCTTGACGCATGGGACAGACACGATGCACTACACGGCTGCAGCCCTCAGCTTCACCCTCCAGAACCCCCCTATTCCGATAGTCTTGGTTGGCTCGCAGCGGAGCAGCGACAGGCCCTCGAGCGACGCTGCGTTCAACTTGATGGGGGCTGTTTGGGTTGCTGCGAGGGCGCCCTTCGGCGAAGTCGTGGTCGCGATGCATGCGTGGCACTCCGACGAGGCAGTAGCAGTACACCGCGGAACCAGAGTAGTCAAAATGCATACGAGCAGCAGAAACGCCTTCAAGAGTGTTAACGCCACTCCGCTTGCGATTCTGAGTGGGGGGTCGCTCAAGATGCTAGACAGCGACTAC
>JAVYLC010000046.1:0-6555 GCA_038741355.1 Nitrososphaerota archaeon | reverse complement strand
CACGCGAGGGGCGGTGATGGATTCGCATATGCTCCCGGCTTCAGCGACAGGGCAGCACTGGTCAAGTTCTATCCGGGGATGGGGCCTGAGGTGTTGGAGTATCTCGATGGCCGTGGGTTCCGCGGCGTCGTCCTTGAGGGGACTGGGCTGGGCCACGTAGCTAGGAGCTGGATACCTGTGATTAAGCGCCTGACAGACTCTGGATTTTTCGTCGGGATGACCTCCCAGTGCAGGTTTGGGAGGGTAAACATGAGGGTATACAACACTGGGCGTGACCTCCTGAACGCAGGCGTGGTGGAGCTGGATGATATGCTCGCGGAGGTTGCGCTAGTCAAGCTCATGTGGGCGTTAAGGAGGACGAGTAGTCTGGAGGAGCTTGCGAAGTTGATGCTGACGCCGGTTGCGCGGGAGGTTGGCGCTAGGGTTCTGCCACAGGGTGTGGGTGGTGTATGAGCTACGAGGAGCTGGGCCTCAAGGTGGGGCTGGAGATCCATAGGCAGCTGGACACGAGGCATAAGCTCTTCTGCAAGTGCGGCACCTCCCCGCCCGCGCAGGAGAGCCCGAGGCTCAAGGTAGTCAGGTATCTCAGGGAGACCCAGAGCGAGCTCGGCGAGGTGGACCAGGCCGCACGCTTCGAGTCCAAGAGGATGAGGAGGATAGTCTACGAGTATGACCCAGCCTCAGCATGCCTGGTCGAGCTGGATGAGGAGCCACCACACCCGATCAACGCTGAGGCGATCCGCATAGCCCTGACCGTCGCTCTCATGATGAAGGCCAGGCCAGTCGATGAGATACACGTCATGAGGAAGATCGTGATAGATGGGAGTAACACCTCGGGCTTCCAGAGGACTTGTATGGTCGCGCTCGGAGGAGAGATAGTCGTTGACGGCCAGCCTGTCCCGATCCAGACGATCACGCTGGAGGAGGATGCGGCCCGGATAGTGAGGGCTGAGGCGGAGGAGGTTGTCTACGACCTCTCGAGGCTCGGGATACCCTTGATAGAGGTCTCTACTGGCCCGGTCCTTTACACGCCGGCCATGGCTGCCAGGGCTGCTGAGGCAATTGGCAGAATCCTGAGGGCCACTAGGGGTGTCAAGAGAGGGCTGGGCACTGTGAGGCAGGACCTAAACATCTCAATACGAGGGAGCGGCTTGATGGAGGTTAAGGGCGTCCAAGAACTCGAACTCATTCCGCGGGTCATAGAGTATGAGGCAAGGCGGCTCAAACACCTCTTAGGCCTAATCGAGAGGCTCAGGGAGAGGGGTGTGAAGCCCGAGGCCGTAGAGGCCCAGCCCATAGTGGACCTGACCGAGGTCTTCAGGGATAGTGGAAGCCGTGTGATACGTCGCAAGATCAGTGAGGGTGGCGTGGTTCTGGGGCTTAGGCTTCCGGGCTTCGCAGGTCTTCTGCGCGGTGAGGGTGATGTGAGGCTTGGGAGGGAGCTCTCCGAATACGCGAAGGCTTGGGGCGGCGTGGAGGGTATCTTCCACTCTGATGAGCTTCCGGGCTATGGTATCGGCGAGGATGAGGTTAGGGAGGCGCAGAGGCTGTTGGGTGCAGGAGAGGTGGACGCCTTCGTTCTAGTGGCTGGCCGCGAGGCTAGGGCGAGGGAGGCGCTGGAGGCTGTGAGGATGAGGGCCGCTCAGGCCTGCACACAAGTACCTGACGAGACGCGCGCGGCCCTCCCAGACGGCACGACAGTCTACATGCGTCCGCGGCCCGGCTCAGCCCGGATGTACCCCGAGACCGACATACCACCCTTCAGGGTCTCACGCGAGGTCTTGGAGGAGATTGAGAGAAATCTTCCACCCCCCCTCGAGAAGGTCGCCGAGGAGCTTGTCAAGCGGTATAGGCTCAGCAGCCAGTTGGCCTGGGAGCTGATCGACTCGGAGATGATTGAGGAGTTTGAGAGGGTTGTGGGGCTTGGCGTGGCGCCCAGCGTGGTCGCCAGCGTCTTGACGGAGGGGCTGAAGCAGCTGAGGAGGGAGGGATACAGGATCGAGAACATCTCGCCAAACCACATCTACGACTACTTCAGACTCGTCAGCTTCGGCGTAACTGCAAAAGAGTCAGCACTCCAAGTCCTAGCGGAGATAGCGAAGGACCCATCCCTAACAGCCGAGCAGGCGGTGGACAGGCTCGGGCTCAGGGCTCCGCCCATAGAGGAGGTGAACAACTTCATCGAGGAGCTGGTCTCGAGCGTCCCACCCGGCGAGAGGAAGTCGGCGACAGGCCGTCTGATGGGCGAGCTGATGAGGAGGTATAGGGGGAGGGTGGACGGCGGCCTACTCAACAAACTCCTAATGGAGAGGCTCCGGGCCCAGTAGTTCTCTACGCCTCCTCAACGCCGGCCTCTGTCTTGGTGAGCCTGAGGGCAGTGTAGGCTGCTAGGAGGGCTGTGGGCGCCGCCAGCTCTGTTGGGAGAGTCATCGCGGGTGCCAAGTCTATGACGAGGTCTGCGACCCTGTAGATTCCCTTCGGGATCCCCTCCCTTGAGCCGAAGAGAAAGTTGATGCGCTTGGCGGAGCTGTAGAGCTCTGCAAGCCGCTCTGAGGCCCTTGAGAGCTCCACACCCTCCGGCTCAAAGACTATTATCGGCTCACCCCTTCTAGCCCTGACCAGCTGGTAGAGGTCTTGGACGGTTACGCTGACCCTTCTGGGCTTACGCGCATAGGCCCTGAGCTGGACCTCAAACCTGCTCTCAAGACCCTCCAAGACCCCTAGCAGAAACTCTGTGAGAGACTGTGCATCCACCGGCTCCGAGGGAGCGACCACGAGCTCACCCACCTCAAAGGCCTGGACAGCCCTCCCAATCCTCGCACCCATCTCCCTACACGACTTGGGCGGCCCAACATACGGCATCTGAACCACACTAATCTTGTTGAAGAAGCCCCAAGCCTCCCTCTTCCCAGGCCCCATCTTCACCCACTCCCGCCCACCCTCATACACTGAGAGATACGCAGTGTCATCAACTATCTCGACGCGGACAACCACGTCAGGGTGGTCCAGGTCGACAGGTGCAGAGAATTCGCGCTGTATCGCTGCACCTACCGCTACGTTCACGTCTAGGCTTGTGAAGCTGTGGCGCCCCCTCCTCACAGTCCTCACGGCGAAGGACCTCCCACCATCAAGCCTGCCCTGGGCCGCCCTGACCGCGGCCTCTGCGATACCCTCTAAGCTACTCGCCTCCGCAGTTGCAACGACTCTGTAGACACTCTCAGACTCCAAGACCTCCGAGAGTATCCGCTGGTAGAGACCATCCGGGTCGCTGCACCGCACCACACCCACTAGCCCCACGTATCCTCTAGGCCTAACCACCACCTCGGCCCCAGGGTCCAGCTCAGCTATTCTTGAGGCGCAGACCTCCTCAAGCCCAAGCGGAGTCTTAACCAGTATCTCCAAGACCAGACCCCAGCCTCCTCAACCCTACAATCTTATCCCTAACCTCTCTGAAGTATCTGCTCTCCCTCCGGACCACATTCTCGGCTAAGGTTGCTAGGACTTCAGAATCCCTAGCAGGGATACCCCTCCTATTGTTATACTTACGCTCCGGCATGACGACATACCCCTTCTTGACGCATATTAGGCCTACACGCCTTAAAGACAGCAGCACCACAAAATACTCAAACCTCCTTCCCGCCTGTAACTCATACCAACATTCCCTCCATACACATAACCAAAACTTCCTCACCACATCGTTAAAAAAAGAATTTATACATCAGCGGGAGAGTATTAACGCGATGGATAAAACTGAGACGATGGTGCCTCAGATTCGTGGATCTGGTGAGATAGGAGAAGCGATAATTCCGATGGATAGCAGACTAGATATTGTCTCAAAGATTGATAAATTAGGTGTGATAGAATCATCAGTACATACACCTGTATATCAAATGCACAAGTTTTGGGCTAGGAGGCCTTGGAAAGTCTTCCGAAAACTAATCCAGAACTTCACTAGAGAAGGAGATATAATTCTCGACCCTTTCGCCGGTGGAGGAGTGACACTTGTTGAAGGGTTAATTCTGAGGAGGCGCGTTATCGCAGTAGATCTTAATCCACTGGCTGTTTGGATTATGGAGCATGAGGTGAGACCACTAGACATTAACAAGTACTTAAACGGTGTTAAGATGCTCAAACGTCTTATCGAGCCCATAGAGAGGAAATATTACGGGATTAATTGTAGGTGTGGTGGGGTTGGGGTAATTGAGTGGGTCGAATACGATGGCACGTCCCCAAGCCTCCTCCAGTACTATTGCCCGGCTTGCAGAACTAGGCGGGTAGGAAAAGCTGAGAAGGAGCTACCGCCGGTTCAAGAAGATCTCGAGAAAATGGGTCTAAGAAGAGTAGAGATCCCCTTAGGAGACAAGACTTCAGACCTCCTAAAACGGGGAGTAAGGTTCTTCCATGAATTGTTTCCCCCAAGGAACCTTTACCTGATACTCTTAATTCAAAGAGCGATCGAAAATCTAGACCTGCCTGCCGATGTCAAGTCTTTCTTGAAGTTCACTTTGAGCAGTACTCTGAAATGGGCAAGCTGGATGAGCCATAGGAGGGGAGAGATTATTGAGGGATGGGCGATGCATGCCTACTGGATCTATCCAAAACCACTAGAAATCAATGTATGGAGGCAATTCCTGAATCGTGTGAACGCAGTAGTCAGGGGGAAGAAATTCTCTAATACTTACATAGGGTCCTACGCTTGCAGAGCCTCTACCTTTGAAGATTTTGCAAAGGGGGCCACCTATCTTCTCCTGCAGATGGATGCTAGGAGCCTTCCATTACCAGACTCATGTGTCGATTGTGTTATTACTGATCCACCCTACGGTGACAATGTCAATTACGCCGAACTATCAGACTATTTCCTCTGGCTTAACGGTTCCCTCGCCCCAAAAAAGGAAGAGATTGTCATCAACAGGACAAGAGGTTTTACGTTGGACGACTATAAGGCGGGGTTAGAAGAGGTCTTCAAGGAGTGTCACCGCGTGCTTAAACCTGGTGGGCTTGTTATATCGACATTTAACAGCAAAGATTTAAGAGTCGTTGGAGCCTTTCTAAGCGCCCTCTCCTCAGCCGGTTTCTCATATGTCGAGACATCCTATCAACCCTACCTGAAAGCCTACACCACAACATTCCACGCAATGCAGATAGATGCATTACCCTTCGATTTCGTCTTCTTCTTCCAAAAGTCTGAGCCTCAAAACCACAATCAACTCGACTACATAAACTGTCTACAAAAAGTGTACGAGAAAATGGAGCTATGTAAAAAACAGCTTAAATCGGAGAGAGAGTTTAGAATGGAAACTTACCCTCTGCTCTTACCCTACCTTGCGTCCAAGGATTGGGATGAGGTAAAATTATTGGCTTCTTCTTATGAGAAGCTTATTGAAAGGGAGAGTGACTTCTTCAAATCCGTGAGGAAAAAGAGGACTCAAGAGAGGAGGGGTAAGAGTGTCAAAACCCTTTGACAGGGAGCTAGCAAAAAAAGAGGAGGTAACCAGAAAGAAGCTTGTAGAGAAGCTTAACAAAGTCTTCAAGCGGCTGAAAGCTGAAGTTAGGGGTGGGAAAAACGCTGATATTGTGATTTATGACAGAAAAGATCCTTCCACCCCAATTTATTTAGAGATGGAAGGTGCTAGGCCTGATAGATGGGATAAAATTAAAACAGGTAAATATCCAACTGTTCGATGGCCCTTAGCGAAAAAGGAAAAATACAAAGATTTTAAAGCACCGCTGGTTATGGCGACGGTTAGGGACGATATGGAAGTCTCAGACATTTGCGTCATAGATTACGATACATGGATTAAAGAAGGGCATGAGGAAAAAGAACGCTATGTTAGAGCAGGAGGGAAAGCTTATTCATATAGGAAAGGGGGAGAGGAGCCTTTCTGGGCTATCGCGAGAGGAAAAGCGCATTGGGGTTACGAAGGGTTAGAAGAGTATCTCATCTCCGTTTTAGAAAAATGGAAAGCAAAAAATGTTGAGCCCTCAAAAGAATAACAGACCCCTGAAACTTCTTCACTTCCTCTCTCACGGCTTAAAGTCAAGAAACATTATAGAGGTGGCTAGGGTGTTGATGTCTACCGTTATCACCCTCCTCCGAGCTGCGAGACCCTCTACCAGGACGACTCCTCCGCCTGCGAAGGGGTCGAGTATCAGGTCGCCGGGGCTCGTGAACTCTCGGATTAGTGTTTTGAAGAGTTTCCAGGGCCTCCTAGCCCAGAATTTGTGCATTGTGTAGACTGGTGTGTGGGCTGTTGCTTGAAGTGTTCCGAGGCTCTTGATTTTGGATGCGAGCGGGGGCGGTGAGTGCGGGTCTATGACGGGTTGCTGGGGGTCTAGTACTGTGCCGTCCTCCTCCAGCACCATTCACTCTCCACCCTGCCTGGCGCTTTTAAGAGTTGGGGCCCTCCAACTAGGGGCTAACCCTCTCAACATCCTCCAGCATCCTCTCGGCGTCCTCCCTCACCGCGGGGTTCTCGAGCCGCGCAGGACCTTGGAAGCGCATCCTATGCGCCACAGCGGCCATCGCTAGCGCCAGTGCGTAGGCTCTGTCGCCGG
>JAVYLC010000045.1:12277-14302 GCA_038741355.1 Nitrososphaerota archaeon | reverse complement strand
GCTCGTCCTCCTCCCTCATCTTTGCGAGGACTTGGCTGAGCTCCTCACCCTCTACGAGCCTCGCCTTCTCCTTGAGCAGCTCGTCCACCCTCTCTAGCTGCTCCTCAGTCCCAATTATCCTGATGTAATATCCCTCGCGGCCGAGGAGGAGTTTAGCGTCCTTCAGGACTATGTTGGCCCTAGAGGCGGTGTCGTCTGTGAGGAGAATCCTCTCGAGGTCTTGGGCGCCGGTGGTTACGTGGTAGACTCGCTGGTTGGCTTCCACGCCCCATAATCGTCGGCGGTGTCTATTAAATTGTTGTGTAGCTTTATCTTCTCGGCAGCATTCTCAAGGGCTGTCCTCTGGCATGGGCGGTCCATGCGGGTCCGACTGGTTTGTTGCGCATCCATCGAGCCTCCTTGAGGCGTTGGGGCTTGAGGAGGGGGTCCACTACGAGGTGGTTGTGACGACTCTAGGCGAGGATGGCTCGCCACACGCAGCGGCGATGGGGTGCAATGCCGTCTCCCAGCCCTTGGCGATCTTGCTGAAGCCTCACGCCGAGTCTCAGACTGGGCGGAACCTCTTGAGGGCTAGGTGTGGCGCTGTTAACGTCGCGGCTCCCGAGTATATTGTTGAGGCGGCGCTCGATCTGGGTGTTGTGCCTATGAGTTTTGGTGTGGGGGAGGTGGTGGCCCCGGTCCTGTGTGAGGCGTCAGCCGTCATCGAGTTCTTAGTCGACAATGTTGTGCGTGACGATGTCTGGCTTCGAGTACGCTGCTTCCCCACATCCCTCAGATACAGGCTGGCTCCTGCGAGGCCCTACTCCCGCTCCGCTGCCCTTCTCGTCGAGGCTGCTGTGAGGCTCTCTAGGGTTGAGCCCTTCCTACGCATGAATAGACGTGAAGAGGCTCTTAGGCTGCTGTCAGAGGCCCGAGGCCTCATCGAAGACTCTGCTAGACTTGCGGGTGGGGGAAGGCTGGGTATGCTGGTCAGCGCCGTCAGGGAGCGGCTCTACTCTTTGGAGAGGAGAATACCTCCCTAGCTATCAGGAGTATGTTGACGAGGATTATTGTGATCCAGATTATCTGGCCGAGCGGTGGGTAGAGCTCGCCCCTAAGAATGAGGGCTAGGTAGCCAACCCCTGTCCAAGCAGGTATCTTGACCCCGGTCCACTTCCCCACGATTAGGCTGTAGGGGACTGGTGAGAAGAAGTCGGGATAAGCGTTGGCATCACCCTTCGTTATTACGCCGAATTCTGTCTTCCCTATAGCCCTGTGGACTATCCTCACACTGCCTCCCGGCTGCCAGAAGACTATCACATCGCCGCGTATCGGGTCCGCTACTATCTCATCCGGCTTTACGCCTTGGATCAGGAGAATGTCTCCCACCTCTATTGTTGGGCGCATGCTCCCGGTCGGGACGACGACTAAAGGTGTATCGGTCCTCATCACAGCCCCCAAAAGGAAGTAGCCTAGAAGTGCGAGCCCTACAGCGAGGATGACCGGTATGAGCGATCTGGCTAGCCTTCGGCCATGACTTAGACGTTCTTTCTCAACCGTTCCCGGCTCCTCCGAACCCATTCTGATGCTCCTCTCCTCTCTCGGGGCTGTGTGCTGTGTGGTCTTGCCCTAGACTTTACCCTGAAGGAGTTGTATAGACCATATATAGATAGTGCGACTAGTGCTGGGGCCGCGATGAGTGGGTAGAGGCTGTTGGAGCGGGCCTCGCCGTAGAGGAGCGTCCGGCTTGACGCTGACTTGACCGGTATCTTTACAGTGTTTATGACGCCACCGTCTCCGTATACTATGTTGTATACGCCTCCGGGGATTATCGTCGATGCGGCTCCCTCGCTGTCTGTCTGAAGCTCCTCTACCGGCTCGTCCGACCCCTCCCTCAGGAGTCTGACTGTAAGGTTCGCTGCGGGGTTGCCGTCGAGCTTGAAGACCTTTAAGGCAAACTCGTATACGGCGGCCTCTATGACTATCTTCTGCGTGCCGGTCAGTGTTACGAGTCTGTCGGCGACGGGCACTCCCTTGTAGCTGACT
>JAVYLC010000045.1:6491-12177 GCA_038741355.1 Nitrososphaerota archaeon | reverse complement strand
TGCGGGGTTGCCGTCGAGCTTGAAGACCTTTAAGGCAAACTCGTATACGGCGGCCTCTATGACTATCTTCTGCGTGCCGGTCAGTGTTACGAGTCTGTCGGCGACGGGCACTCCCTTGTAGCTGACTCGGACGACGTAGTCTCCTGCTGGGAGCCTCAGTGTTGCCGATCCGCCGTCTGTGCTGGCCTCCGCGAGGCTTCTATCCTCCCTTTCGAAAAGGAGCTGGGCGCCCCTCAGCAGCTCCCTCCCCTCCATCCCCACCGCATACACCTCAGCTTGGAGCCTGTAGACCTTGCCCACAATCTCCACAATCTCACCATCCCTTAGGGGGCGGTAGGAGCTTGTGTAAACATTTACACCCAAGTAGTTGACCGAGAGTGAGAGCGTCCCGTTGGGGATGAGCTTCAGCATGATCTCATTGCCCTCTCTAAGGGTCTCTGCTATGGATAGTGTCCCGACGTTTAGCTTGAACTCCGCGCCCGTAAGTGGGCCGCCCTCGCCGTCGAGTATCTTGAATGTCATGGTGTAGACGCCTGTGTTCCGTATCTCTATGAGCCTCTGTTCTGGCGAGTATGTTATTGGGCTTGAGTAGACTTTTACGCCCTGATAGTGTATCGTGATTGTGCCTGTGGTTAGTGGCGCGTCGGGGAAGGATGCGAGCCCCTCCTCATTCGTAACGGAATCCTGCCTATAGGATGCTACTGTGAGTGTGGCCACCGCGCCGGCCAGCGAGTTCGCTCCCGCATAATCTAGTATCCTCACACGGACATCAGCCACCCCAGCCCTTATGAAGAGCTCACCCGCCTCGACAGCCTCAGCCCCCAAATCGCCGGAAGCAACCTCGACCCCCATATAGGTGAAGGAATACCTGTAGGGCAGCCTGGCCAGTCCCTCGATACGGCCACCCTCACGGGCGACGTCCACCGTTCCGAGGGCCTCGCTTCCATAGAGTATCTTGAGGACCCCTGCGACTGGCTTCTCGTCCAAAGATGATGCGCGGGCCGAGACAGTGTAGGAGCTGGGCCTAACCCTGCTGGACCCGCCGTGCGCGGGTGTCAGCTCGCCCACCCCGATCACAGAGCCGTCGAGTATTATTGTGTAGTTGTATCTAACGATTGGATGGTCGCGGAGTGTTACGGAGTTTCCGCCGCTGAAGGGCTCGGTGAGCTGGTAGCCTCCCACCGAGAGCCTTATGCTGGATTTCTGGGAGATTATTCTTGGCAGGTTTCCGAAGAAGCCCGCGCTGTCCAGAGTGATTGTGAAGTCTCCGAACCTGGCCTGGACCCTCACCGTACCAGCCTGTATGTCGCCGCTTTCAAGGATGCTTGAGGCGACCTCCTCCCCTTCGAACAGGAGAATCAGGCGATAGTCCCTCTCGTCGTAGACGTATCCCAGGCTAAGGAGCCCACCACTCTCGCCGGCCTCGAGATACAGCCTAGAGTCTGCGTAGAGTCTCGCGACCAGCTGGTAGCTCCTGCTATATGCGGTTAGCGGCTTGTTCTTGAGGTCGTAAACCTCCACTGTCAGACGTGTGAGTGGAAGCCTGATAGGGCCCCTGTCACGGTTATCCGAGACAAGATCGGGCGGGTCAACAGCATATATCGTGTCTTCCTTATACACGACTTCGTAGATGTAGCGGCCCTGCGGGAGCAGGCTAAAGACCACGACACCGCCCTGGTCGCTGGTCGCAGTAATCTGGGGCTGGCCCGTCTTCTCCTCCCTCCATAGCAGAGTCTGGAGGCCCTGCAAAGGCCTCCCCTCCCTATCCTGGAGTGTGAGGCGGAGACGATAGAGAGGGATTGTGATGGTGATGTTGTTATAGCTAGCAACATCTAGGTTAACTGTTTGTTCGCTGCTTCTAATCTGGAGTTGGAAGACTTGATGATTATAGGTGGCGTTGTAGGTGTATAAGGTGCCGTTCCCGGGGAGTCTGGGAAATGTTGCACACCCGTCACTGCCTGTCTGCTGCTCAACATTCACATAGGGATCTGTCGCAGTTGATCTTACCTCCACGGCGGCGCCTTGTATGTGCTGGACCCCACCCCACGACACCGCGCAGACCCTGACATTGAAGACCCCTGTCCTGAAGGTCTTGGGGTGGCTTGGATTGCTGTAGTTCCAGTTGGGGAATTCTCTAACCCCCTTGATGCCGAGATATGTGACATTTAGGTTGTATTGTTGTGTGAGGTTCATGTTGTTGAGGGTTGCTATGCCGTTGTTGTTGGTGACGGCCTGATAACAGGCTGTCGCGTTTTGGAGGCAGACGTAGGCGCCCGGGAGGGGATTTCCATGATAGTCCTGCACCGTTATTGTTATTGTCCCTATGGCTGCCTCGGCTGTGGGTGTTTGGAGGAGTATGAAGGCTAGGGCCGCCAGCGCAGATATTCCAGCTAGGAGTAATGCCCTCATTTGACGCGCTCTGACCCAGCGATATGTGGCGGGGCTCTGATAAGTGTTACTCCCAGCCCTGGGGTGGTGTGTCGCGTGGATGTGCTATCGGGCTGATACCGTCTCGAGGGTCCATCTAACCGAGCTTATCAGCTCCCTCAGCCTAGAATCCTCCCTATAATTCCTCACAAGAATCTCCTTGACCCTTTCACCGTCGTAGACTATCTCGTAGCTCAGGACCTTCTCAGGGTCGATCTCGCCAACCTCTGCCCTCCTCCTATCCGCCTCAACCATCTGGTCGAGCACCTTTCTGAGGAGGAAGGATGTGAAGGGCTTGTCGTCGCCCCTGAGCTCCACTCCGGGGCTTAGCTGGAACCTTACCTCGTCCCTGGTGTAGCTTACCGTCGCGAGGTTGGCGCCTGTCCTACTCCTTATTGAGCGGACCATGGGCTTCTCGGCCTGGGCCGGCTGTGGAGTCGGCGCAGGATGCTCCGCTGCTCGGGCCAACATGTCCGCCTTCCTGAAGCTCAGCTCTGTCAAAAGCTCATCAACATAGTTCCCCATCCTCTTGAGCATGTCGAGCTCTTGGTTCAGCTCTATTACTCTCCGCTCAATCCAGGCCTTTAACTCGGCGAGCTGTCTCGTCCTCTCCTGCTGCTCCTCACTGCTCAGGCGGCCTCACTCTCCTCTCCACTAACTATGGTCTTGAGCTGGGACTTGTACATTTCTATTATCTCCTTCACGGTGGTGGCGTCCTCTGGTGACTTGTCCTCCCTGTACCTTCCCGTGAACCTGGGGAACCTGACTGCGAGGCCCGCATCCCTCGCCAGCACGCCCCAGCCGCAGGTGTGGATTGGGCTGAGGGTTATCTCGTCTCCGACTATCTCGAGCACCATCTCGGGTCTCACCCATATGTCAGGCTCCATTATGGACTCTACGCGGGCCGGCTTCTGGCTCTGGGCCATGGGCGTGAGTGTCCTTGTCAGGTGTTCTAGGTCCTCGTCCTTGAACCCTGTCCCGACCTTGCAGACGGTCTTGAAAGTGTCGGCCTCGTCGTCGTAGGCCGCCATCAGTAGTGTGCCTATTCGGCCACTCCTCTTCCCCTTACCGTAGAAGGCACCTACTACGACTAGGTCCAGCGTGTCTGTGAGCTTCGAGACATAGCTCCGCTTGTATTTTATCCAGAGCCAGCCCCTCGCCCCAGCTCTGTAGATTGATTTGGGTGAGATGTCCTTGACCATGACGCCTTCGCACCCAGCCTCTACGGCAGTCAGCATGAGCTTGTCCAGTGTCTCAGGGTCCGAGACCATGATGCCCTCGGTGAGCATGAAGTTGTCTGAGGTCTCCAGTATTCTGGCCAGCCTCTCCCTCCTCTCCAGGAGTGGCAGGTCGATGAGCGGCTCGCCGTCGATGTAGAGGGCGTCGAAGAAGAAGAGGCTGACCGGGTAGAGCTGGGCCGCCTTCTCAATGTCATACTTCCTCCTCCTATGCATCAGCTCTTGGAAGGGGAGCATGTCTCCCGTGTCAGGGTCGTATGCTACTGCCTCACACTCGACGATCGCAGTGTGCGCCTTTATCCCGCGCTTACACATCTCCACCACGTCTGGGAACTGCGAGGTAATGTTCTCCTGCCTCCTGGAGAAGATTATTATCTCCGAGTCGAACTTATGTATCTGCATCCTCTCCCCATCGTACTTGTACTCTGCGTAGCCCTTGTTGCCTAGCTTCTCCAAAATCTCTTCGGCGGATGTGAGCCTCTCAGCCAGCATGGGCCGAACAGGGACGCCAAGCCTCATGCCGATGCTACTCGCGCCTTTAACGCCTTCGGCCTTCACCCTCGAGGCGACCAGCCCTATGTCTGAGCAGAGGTTGTAGGCGCGCTCGATCTCCTCCTTCCCCCCACCGCTCATCGATGCGAGTGCGTCTATGATCGTCATGTCGGCAACCCCGAGCCTCATCTTCCCCGTCACCAGCCTGATGAGGTATTTGGCCTCCTTGGGCGAGGCCTGTGCCAGGAGCCCCGAGAGAGCCTTAACCTTCATCTCCATCGCGCCCTCCCCCGAGAACCGGGCTATCTTCTCGAGCTGGCTATAGACCCTCTCCACCGTCAGCTCCTCAAGGCTAAGCGTAGTCTGCGCCCTCCTCGAAGATAGCAGCTGCTCCGCGACCAGCCCAAGGTCTCCAGTCTTTCTAAGCATCTCCTCAATCCTCTGCTCATCCACACCCGCCACGAGCCTCAGCGCCCTTATTGCCAGCTTCTCAGCCATTCCGAGCTCGACACCCACATGGGCAGGGTAGAGCTCGCCGAGCGTGAGATAGGCTATCTTCCCCGCCTCGTCCGGCTCACACTCCCTGAAAAGCTCCACGAGAATATCCCGCATCTCAAGCCGCTTGGTCGTGGACTCTAGCCTCTCGTAAAAGCTAACCAGGCGCGAGAAGTCCAAACCCGCCCCCTCCCCGCCACTACAACCGAAGGTGTGGTTTAAAGCCTATCGCCCACCGCCGCTTGGGCGGGATTATCCCGGTCTCTAGGCGGAATTCTCGACAACCCTAGCCCCAGTGTTGTTGGCCATGGTTACAGTCACGGTCCACACCCTCTCCTGGGCGAGGAGCCGGGCCGCCTCCTCAGCCCCTTTTCGCGACTCCGTGAACCCGTAGACCGTTGGCCCCCAGCTAGACTGGCCAACCCCTAGGAGCCCCGCCTCCTCCATAGCTGAGACGATGGATGCGGAGTCTGGGTTGAAGACTCCCTGCTGGTATGTGCTGAAGGCGGCGCCTACAAGCCTCTGATACTCGGAGAGGCCGCTTCCGAAGAGCTCCAAGTTGCGGTCCAAGACTCCGGGGAGTATTTTTTTCATGAGGAGCTCGACGAGCCGCTGCTCAGCATCCCTGCTATATTTCAGTGCCCTGAGCTTCTCAGCCTCACCACTCCTCGGATGCCCCTTCCTGCCCGGCGGCCTCGCATGGACCACAAACCAGTCCTCTGGAAACCTGAGTGAGACGTATCGCCTCATCTTCGAGGGAGCTGCGCCTAGGTCGAGGATGAATCCTCCACTCCCGAAGGCCGCCACGCCAACCCATGAGAAGGAGCCCACCAACCCCGACTCCACGAGAACCTCCAGCGGCGGCTCAACACCCGCCAGCCTCGAGACGGCCTCGAGTATTGAGAGGTAGAGCTGCGTCCCAGAGCCCAGCCCCACATGGCTTGGAGGCGTCTCAAGGATCCTCAAGCGAAAACCCCTCCGCAGCCCAATCCTCTCGGCGACTAGCTTGGCCACCCCCCCAGCCTCAACACTCT
>JAVYLC010000045.1:0-6392 GCA_038741355.1 Nitrososphaerota archaeon | reverse complement strand
GTAGAGCTGCGTCCCAGAGCCCAGCCCCACATGGCTTGGAGGCGTCTCAAGGATCCTCAAGCGAAAACCCCTCCGCAGCCCAATCCTCTCGGCGACTAGCTTGGCCACCCCCCCAGCCTCAACACTCTTCGGCCCATACACCCTGATACCTAGGCCCTCCGTTAGCTCTGCCTCAATAACTGTAGCCGGATCCCTCACGGCCAGACCTATCCCCGACCACGGAGCCATAAGCCACCCCGTCGAGGCGAACCCCATGTGGAGCCTCGCAGGCGCAATAACCCTTACAGCCACGCCAAACACCTCATGTAGAAACTCCTCAAATAAAACCCTGCACCACTCAGGACTAGGAGGTCTACATGATGGTGAACTACTTCGCCTACGACGTCACACTAAACCCTGAGGTTATGAGAAGGATGTTGTCCAGGTGGCAGGGGCCTAGGAGGGCGAGGCTAGAGGGATATAGGCTCACATTCGACACCTACTCGGCGGCATGGAGAGGCGGGATTGCAGGGATAGAGGAGTCAAGCAACAGCCACGTCCTAGGCGCCCTCTACACAATAGAGAGCGAGGATTTCCCAATCCTCGACAGGTATCAGGGAGCCCCCAACATCAGGAGCCGCATAAGGATCGTCGCCAAGACAGACACAGGTGTTGAGGAGGCATACACATACATCTCAGCTAACCCGAGAAAACACGTGGCCCCCTCACGGGCCTACCTAGCCCTAATGCTCCGCGGCCTCAAGATGCTGGGGTTCAGCGAGTCCGACTTGTTGCAGGTTGAGAGGGCGGCCTTCCCCTGAAGGTTCTGAGTTAAGTAGAGATATTATGTTCTCTACTTAACCCTTCCCTCTCGATTAGCTCATTGAGGGCTTTCTGGGTGAACCCTTTTCCCCACATCCTGAGTATGTTCACACAGGCTACGAAATGCCTTTCTGCTCTATACCCACAATACCCGCAGTCGTAGGCAGAGAGTCTTAGTAGTAATGTTGAATATCTTAGCGGCATTCCTTGGTTTAAGCAGTTCTTCGTAACCTTCAGACATCAATAGAAGTTAAGTAACTAAACTCTATTCAAATTTATCCATCTGGAAACTGCTGACCTAGGCGCCCCTGCATAGCTATCTAGCGTTCCGCGCCAGACCCAGATAATGCTGGTTAGGAAGTTGATGGAGAAGGCCACGAATGTCGCTACAAAGTATGCGACCAAGTGGTTAACACCTATCAAGGCCACCAATATGCTATAAATGCCGAAGTTCACCGCAATGCTTGCGACACGAGTTATATGGAATTTCAGCATCCTCGCAAAGAATCCATCCGAGGATCGATTCTCCTTAAAAGTCCACGCGTCATTGATTATGAAGTTGGCGACTACTGAGATCTCGATGGAGGCCGCTCCTGCGACGAGCGAGTTAACCCTCCAAACATCCACCAGCAGGTAAAGAATCGCCTCAGCCAGCGCGAGGCACGCAACACCCACCAAGACAAACTTCAGGGCGAGCTTAGAGGTCCCTATCCTGATAACCGCGTATACTGTCCTGAGCAGCCCACTAGGCATGATGCAGCAGCCTCCTAACCACCTCCAGATCCACCTCATAGCCGCCATACTCGTCCTGAGGGGTCTCCAGAATCATGGGCAACCCCCTCAGACTCCTGTGGTTGACGATGTGGCGAAACCCATCCTCACCAATGTACCCCCGGCCGATGTGCTCATGCCTGTCCAGATGGCTTCCAAGCTTCCCCCGCGAATCGTTAAGGTGTAGAACCTTAAGCGTCTTGAGCCCAACACCCTCATCAAACTCTGATAGCGTCTTCTCAAGACCCCCCTCAACCGCTATGTCATACCCGGCGGCGTAGAGGTGGCAGGTATCGAGACAGACACCCACCCGCTTCTGGTCATCAACCCTGTCAAGAATAGCTCTTATCTGTGGGAAGTAGGATCCTACACTGTTCTTCTGACCCGCCATGTTCTCTAGGAGAATCATGCATTTTGTCTCTACTTTGGATATTGTCTCGTTGACGGCCCTGGCTACCTGCGCTATGCCCCTCTCAACACCCTTCCCCATATGGCTCCCAATATGACATACTAGGTAGTTGAGCCCCAGCATTTCACACCTCTGAAGCTCCTCGGTGAGGCTCTTCACGGAGCGCCTCCAGCTCAGCGCCTCAGGGCTAGCTATGTTGGGGAGGTATGGCATGTGTGCAACTACAACCTCGTACCCGGCCTCCCGCCTCCTCTGTATGAACTCCTCAACCTCCTCATCCTTCAACTTCTTAGAAATCCATCCCCGGGGATTCCTAGTGAATATCTGGAATGTCGTGCAGCCCAGCCCCCTCGCCCTATCCACCGAAAGTGCAATCGAGCCAGAAATCGAGACATGAGCACCCAGCAGCACCATATCCAAGAATTGCTGGAAAATAGCACATGTTTAAGTCTTTACTCTCTATAAATGGTTAGGCGGACACGCCCAGTTATTAGATTCTTGAAGGGGGTTTAGATTTAAATTTTGGGTCTAGACATTAGAGCTTGGTGTATTAGCTATGGCCCTCGCGGGTCAGCCAGTTCTAATCCTTAAGGAGGGTACATCGAGGACGAGGGGTAGGTCAGCCCAGAGAAACAACATCACCGCAGCCAGGATAATCGCAGAGATGGTGAAGACGACACTGGGCCCCAAGGGGATGGACAAGATACTCGTCGACACAATCGGCGACGTCATAGTCACAAACGACGGCGCAACCATTCTCGAGAAGATGGATGTGGAGCACCCCGCCGCGAAGATGATTATCGAAGTCGCGAAGACCCAGGACAAATCTGTAGGAGACGGGACAACTAGCGCGGTCCTCATAGCTGGGGAGCTGCTCGCGAAGGCTGAGGAGCTAATTGAGCAGAAGATCCACCCCAGCACAATCATATCCGGGTATAAGAAAGGCCTTGACCTAGCCCTTAAGAGGCTTAGCGAGATAGCGGCCGAGGTCAAGCTGACAGACAAGGAGACACTGGGCAAGATAGTGCGCACAAGTCTTGGGAGCAAGTCACTGGGCTTCGGCACAGATCACATCGCGAATCTAGCGATAGACGCTGTCCTAAGCGTCGTGAAGGAGTATGATGGCAAGCGCAGGGCGGACAAAGACGACATACAGATCGTGAAGAAGATGGGTAAGAGTATTGTCGAGTCCCAGCTCATAAAGGGTGTCGTCATCGATAAGGAAGTGGTCCACCCAGGTATGCCCAAGCGCGTGACCAACGCCAAGATAGCGATAATCGACGCACCCTTCGAGATCGAGAAGACAGAGTTCTCCGCAGAGATCAGGATCAGGGACCCGCTCAAGATTAAGGAGTTCCTCGACGAGGAAGCTAGGATTCTGAAGGAGATGGTTGACAAAGTGGCCCAGGTTGGTGCTAATGTCGTCTTCTGCCAGAAGGGTATCGATGACGCCGCCCAGTTCTTCCTAGCTAAGGCCGGGATACTCGCGGTAAGGCGTGTTAAGAGGAGTGACATGGAGAAGCTCGAGAAGGCTACTGGCGGAAGGATAGTGACGAACTTTGAAGACCTCTCGCCGAAGGACCTAGGAGAGGCGGCGCTTGTTGAGGAGAGGAAGATAGGCGAGGACAGGATGGTCTTTGTGGAGGGGTGCAAGAACCCGAAGGCCGTCTCGATACTCGTGAGGGCGGGGCTTGAGCGTCAGCTGGACGAGGCTGAGAGGTCACTAAACGACGCCCTAATGAACATGATAACGATCGTTGACGACAACAGATTCGTCCCAGGCGGAGGCGCTGTTGAGACAGAGCTAGCACAGTACATCAGGGAGAACGCCTCGAAGTATTCTGGAAAGGAGCAGCTAGCCATGATGGCCTTCGCTGACGCCTTGGAGACGATACCCAAGACCCTGGCCGAGAACGCCGGCCTAGACCCTGTGGACATAATGTCCTCGCTGAGAAGCAAACACGTAGACGCGGGCTACAAGTATGGAATCAACGTGTTCAGCGGGAAGGTCGACGACATGGTTAGCCTCGGAGTGATCGAGCCATACAAGGTCAAGGCCCAGGCGCTAAAGTCCAGCTTCGAGGCAGCCGCAATGATCCTCAGAATAGACGACGTTGTCGCAGCCTCCAAGAAGAAGGAAGAGAAGGGTAAGAAGGAGTCAGAGACACCTGAATTCGACTAAGCCTCAAGTTTTCTAAGCCACAACATTTTTCTCTACACATAACATATAAGTCTATTAAACACCACTTCTTCTCCTAGCCGCGGGCAAAGCTCCGGTAGTATAGCCCGGACAAGTATGCCGGCCTTTCGAGCCGGAGACCCGGGTTCAAATCCCGGCCGGAGCACATCTTATATACTGAGGTTGTGACTGTTCGTTGGATTTTCTTATGATTCATCATAATATAGTCGTGAGTGTCAGGGAAAAATCAGGGGACGAATGGCGGGAAGCTACGACGTGTACAAAGCAGCTTTCCGTAGAGTTGGGGCTGTAATGGTTGATGAGATAAAGGACCTCTTCAACTGTGCCAGTGTCTTGGATTCTAGGCGCCTGCCAGCAGGTCCGAGACTTGTGATAATAACAAACGCTGGGGGCCAGGAGCGATAGCTGCAGACGCCGCTATTGAATATGGGGGATCTCTAGCGCCGCTCTCAGGACCAACGATCGAGCTTCTTAACAAGGTCCTGCCGTCTTACCGGAGTCGCGGGAACCCCATAGACGTGTTAGGTGATGCGGATATCTATAGGTATTCTGTGGCTCTGAGGGCTTGTCTCTCTGATCCCCACGTCAATGGCATCATAGTGACCATACTCCGCAGGGCGCTGCAAAGCCTCTTGAACTCGCTAAGAAGGTCATGGAGATAGTTGATGAGAATGGGAGGGTGAAGCCTGTTCTGACAGTGTGGATGGGTGGGGAGGAAGTGTATAGCGCGAGGGAGCTATTCTATCATAACGACATACCGACCTATAGCACGCCTGAGGAAGCTGTCAAGACCTACACATACATGTACAAGTATAAGCGCAGCCTCGAGCTACTCTATGAGACTCCTGAGGACCTGCTAATAGATCCCTCACCGCCTAAAAACTTTCTGAAGATTCTGATCAGGAGGGCGCTCGCGAAGGGAAACACAGTATTGACAATCGATGAGAGTGACAAGTTTCTTGACGCTTATGGGATTTCGAGGGCTAGAGGTGAGGTTCGAGATAAAGTATGGAAAAGACGAGATTCTTGTTGAGCTGAAGCTGAAGCCTGCGGCTCAACGCGGTGTGGATGCTGAGAAGGAACATGCAGCGAGGGCTAGAGTAGCTGGCGAGGCCTTACGGGGGCGCGAATATCAAAGTTAGCCTATTAGATGACTCTAACCATTATTAGGCCCAGCTGTATTATGAGGAGCCAGGGGCTCGTGGCCTTGAAGAGCCTCCAGGAATCCTCCCTACCCCTATTCCTGATAAGGGCTGCGGTGTAGTAGGCTATGAGAGCGGTTAGAGGTGTTGTGACCAGTAGGAAGATCGTGGGCGGGTTTATCGTCATGGATAGTAGGGCCCAGCTCCCGAGCATTAAGGCGTTCGACGCCGCGATTGCTTTCACAGCTTGGCCCAACCCCTTTGTGACCGGCAGCATGGGTAGGCGGGCAGACCTGTAGTCGTTCTCAGCCCTGATGGCGAGTGCCCAGAAGTGCCCTGGGGTCCATAGGAAGATCAGTAGAGCCATCAAAACCGCTTCGAGGCCTATCATGTTTGTGGCGGCCGCCCAGCCTGCGAGAGGTGGAAAAGAGCCCGCAGCACCTCCAATAACGATGTTCCAGTCCGTCCTCCTCTTCAACAGGATGGTATAGACAACAGCGTATGTGAGTATCCCCGCGGCGATCATGAGGGCTGTTAAGAGGTTGAACAGCACCCACGCCAAGACTATCGACGCCGCGGAGAGAATGAGACCCAGGGCCAAGACAACCTTGCCTGGGACCCGGCCGCTTGGGAGTGGCCTCCTCGCAGTCCTCCTCATCAAGCCATCAATATCCCTGTCGAGATAGTTGTTCAGCATGCTCGACCCACCCGAAGCGAGATATCCGGTGAGGAAGAGGAGCGCGGAGCCCCAGTAGCTGCCACCCGCGAGAAGATAGCAGGAGACTGCCGAGCCTATGTTGAGCAGGGTGATCTTCGGCTTGGTCAGCGAGAAGAGATCAGTGAAAATAGCCATCGCTGGTTGCTCGGATACTGAGGGTTTACCCAATTTTTATACGTAAACTGGTGACAAAAAGGTTTGTAGGCTTTTAGGACCGGTGTCGGGTTCTGAGCTACATGGTCTTGTGTAGCTCTTGGGATTCATTAGCCTTGGGCTCCTCACGGGTTCATGGGAGCCCTCATCAGCCTCTTCCCCTGTCAGGGTGAACCCACTCCATCCCCTCATCAGCCT
>JAVYLC010000044.1:12333-14442 GCA_038741355.1 Nitrososphaerota archaeon | reverse complement strand
ACCGCGATTGCCGTTATGATATTTTTTACAGTCATGATCCCCATGTGGCTCTACATACAGCAGATACAGACAATATTCATGGACGAGGTATCAAGGAGGCTACAGTTTGAAGTTGAGAAGCTTAACGAGAAGCTAGAGGTTGTTGCAACCCTACAGCCACCGGAGGTAAATCCCTTTGGTAAAAGAAACCTGTTCATCATAATGATGAATAAGGGGCCTGTCGAGATTAGCGTCCCAATCCTCTATGTGGAGAGTAGCAGAATCGGACTACAGAAAATAGAGGACACAGAGTTTAAGATGCCCCCGGGCTCCGTGATAATGAAGCCTCTAAACTTCTTTGTCGAGCCCAATGAAAAGGTCGTGGTGAGAGCCCCCACACTCAGGGGCAATAGCTTCGTATCCGGCGATCCAATCGGTCCAAACGCGCTCCCCTACCTCCTGATAGTCCAGCTCAGCAACGTCAGCCTAGGATACAGGTACAGGGTCGAGGTCACAGTGGAGAGTGGGACAAGCGTGAGCATGATTCGTGGGTGTGTCTCGTTAAGGGAGGAAGAGTTTGCAGAGGGCTGTAAGGGCTCTGCGTATGCCACGCGATTCATCTCGAGCGTGGAGGACATGTCTGACGTCTTCGCATTCAACATAGTGCCAGGTTTATACATCGTTAGGGCCCTGCAGTGCTCGTATGATGGGAGTAGCTGTGCAAACATTTCCCCAAGCCCGGTTAGGGTTGAGGCGAACGGCCATGTAGTAGTGCAGATAGGCCCGCTCCCCCGACTCGTCATTCCAACACCCATACCACTCCAGATAAGCCCCCTCCAGCCAAACCTAATGGTACTCCTAGGCGAAAGCGACATAGAGCTAACCGTCACGATACCATTCATAGTGAGTCTGGGGAATAATACAGAGCCTCTGAGAAACATTAACGTCCAGCTGGAGGTTATAGCCTACGACGACGTTACCCTTAGCACCACCATACTCAGTACCTCTTTGAATAGGCTCTCACCGGGCGACTCCTACATCGGCCTATTCACCTTAAGGGTTAGGGATGAAGGAGATCAGCCGTGGCAGTATGGGGGATACTTTGTCTACCGTGTCAGAGTATTAAGCGCCCAAGGCCTAGTTACTGGGAATAATTATCTGGCGGATGAAGGGGGCTTCTCATCACCCGAGGCCCATGGTGTAGTTTATGTCTGTAAGTGGTGGCGTGAAGGTGCTGACAATGTAATAAGAACATCGTGTAGGGCTCCTTAACCGTAGCTTATCTGCCCCTCTGCTTTCTCACATCTATGATGGTGGAGTCTTGGTCTGAGGGGTATGGTAGGCCGGAGCTTTCACCTGTTCCGCAGTCTGGGAGCCGGTTTACTGTGATGGTTATTGAGCCGGTGTTTCTGTTTCCTTGAAGCTCTGCCGCTGTGAGGGAGCAGCTGAGCGCGATCCTCGTTGAGCCGGGATAGAGTTTTTCCTCCACGGGCCAACAAGTAAGTGTATTTGCCTCGTAGTCTCCACCCAAGCTTATGGCCTGGATTATCCTTTCATGGTTGATTCCGACGTCTTCGCCGGCCTCTGCGGGTAGGCTGAGAATGATTTGGAACTGGAATGACTCGCCCTCGAGGACTCTACTGGGGGCGGATATCTCTAGGTCTATGGTCACGGGCAGTATCTCGCTTCTGCTGAGGATGAAGACTACGTTCCAGTAGTCTGGCAGCGTTACTGCCATTGGGTTAGTTGGCGGGGCGATTAGCCTGCCGGCCGATACTAGGATTCCGTTCTCCCTCAGGTAGACTAGGAAGGTTCCCGCGGTTGCTCCGAAGGAGAGTGAGATGTTCTCGTTAGAGGCTGTCGCCTTGTAGGTTATGGAGCGTGGATGTATGTCGGCGTCTCCGAGTGGAAGAATATCGATGGTGTAGTCGCTCCCCCTCTTCATATTGATGACAGATACGGTGAGGGTGTAGGGGAAAAGGCCTGCGACTATTCTTCCCCTTAGGAGGTCGATGGGTGCGGAGCCGAATAGCCTGCCCCGCTCAGTAACAGCTATGAACTGAACCCTCCCAGTGAACCCCTGCGTACATGTGTTTACTTGTACCGTGATGTTCCAGCCGGGAGGTACGT
>JAVYLC010000044.1:1661-12235 GCA_038741355.1 Nitrososphaerota archaeon | reverse complement strand
CTAGGAGGTCGATGGGTGCGGAGCCGAATAGCCTGCCCCGCTCAGTAACAGCTATGAACTGAACCCTCCCAGTGAACCCCTGCGTACATGTGTTTACTTGTACCGTGATGTTCCAGCCGGGAGGTACGTCAAGCGTCCTATCTATGCAGGGGGTGTCTCCAACTGGTGAGCCCGTCTCCACGTTCATCATCCATATCCTCTCAACCCTTATCAGGAGGGGTGAGTTGTTCTTCAGAATTACGCTTATGCCCGGGTTTTCCCGGTTTATTCCCGACTTACCCTCCACGAAGAGCTTCAAGTCTTCCGTCTCCCTGTCCACGTCTCTTACCCTTCTGGAATTCGTCTCGTTGGAGAGGAGGCCGTAGAGGCTTGACATGTATACGTATAGAGGGATCAGGGTTGTGAAGAATATCGCTAAGATTATCGCCATCCCAACCATTGAGGAGATTCCGGACCTATCCTTTCTCATATCGGGCCACGAGCGCGTACATCGAGTTGCTGGCCGGGTCTTGCGGGTCGTAGAGGTGTGCAGAGATGTACCAGACCTCGACTATGTATGGGGGTGGGCCTGCGAATCGTTCACAGCCTCTAAGCGCGGTCGGGCTGTTGGCTGAGGCTTCCACGACTACGCTCCCCACATTGTATCTTATGCCGGGGGATGGTGTGGTCTTCGGATATATCGTGCAGCTTATAACCGCTACATCGTTCAGTCCGGGATTTGATACCCAGACTATGTTGCCTTGCAGTGAGACTGCCTCTATAATGAGGAAGCCTCTCTGCTGTGAGACAAGCTTGTCATAGTCTTGGGCTAGCTTTGTTGACTGGGAGGTCACGTAGCCTAGGGAGAGACCCCAGAGGGCAAGGCCTACCGCGACAACACCGGCGAAGAGAAGAATCTCGGCTAGTATTACTGTGTCTCCACGCCTCCTCCTAGACCTCCTCTGGTTGCTAGGGTTGGGGTGGACGGTCACGTCCCTCTCCAATTGATTAACAGTTAGGCCAGCATGTATATATCTTTTAAATAAGAGTGGCTGGTGTTGTCGGCGTGGCTTATTAGTTTTATTTTAGTTGATTAACAGTTTGTTTACCACCGCCCTCGGATTGGCCCTGGGCTATGCTCTTCCTGTATAGGAGCTCTGCGGCCGTGATTATGACTATGAGGGTTGCGGCGGTTATTGCTGTGGCGGCCATACCCTCTGCTACCCAGCTGCCCTGGGCTGAGCTGTAGACTAGTGTGAAGAGGAAGTCCCAGTAGGGGAGCCCAAGGTTCATCGCGAATGCGAGGGGGGAGAGGAGTGTGGTGAGGAGGATCGGGTAGCTTACTATGCGGCTATTGATGCCTCCTATTCTGTTGGCTGATGGTAGTAGGGTGGCTAGGAAGGGGATTAGGGGGTAGAAGTAGTAGGGGTAGAACTGGCGTATTAGGACGCCCTGTATTGCGCCTCCACCCCAGCTGTAGGTCCAATAGTTTCTCGGCAACAGCAAGATGGTAAGCATCATCGCAGAGGCCGCCACCGCTGCGTGGTCTGTGATGTATGGCTTGTTCTTCATCGTTGCGTATAGTATCATCGCTAGGAGGGCTAGTGGTGTTATTGAGGGTAGTGTGTTCCAGGAGACTTGCCCCATACCCAAGTATGTTAGGATATGCCATGGGAGGGATTGCGGGACGCCTATTACGAAGGGGCCGAGGAGTGGTGAGAGGGGCAGATTATTGAACTGTAGGTGTCCCTGGACTATTACTCCGATGTTGCCTGGCATCCATATGGCTGGACTTAGGAGGAGTGTGAGGGGTGGAGCAAGTAGGTAGAGGGCGGCTCTTTTGGCTGTGGTTTTCTTGGTGTAGAGTAGGAGGAGCGCTAGTAGCGATGTGAAGGTGGCGAATGATAGCTTTGAGAGTATTGCAAGACTGGCGAAGACGATAGCTAGGATTAGAGCTCTTCTATTCTGTTGATTGATGATGTAAAATGCTGATGTTGTTGCGAAGAGTGTGCCTATTGAGTCGAGGTAAGCGGTTGAGTATTGGATGAAGAATGGGTCGAAGGCTACTAGGGCTGGCGCCACTAACGCTAGCTTTTGTGACACTTTCTTGGCTATCATGTAGGCTGGAATCGCTGTAAGTGCGGATGCTGTTATCGGTGCAAGGAGTCCTGCCTGAAAAATGCCGATGAATTGGCCGAGTGCATGTGCTGACATGCCTGTGAGGATCATGCCTAGAGGCGGGACTCCCGGGTTTATACTGCTGAGCGCGGTCATGTTCATCGACGTGATGGCTTGGATGTACGCTAAACCGAAGATGGTATATGTGGCGGGGTCAAAGATCGTTAGGCCTTGGTTCTCATAGCCGTAGGCTGGATATATCCAGATGGTGAAGCGTATTGCGAACCCTAAAGCCACTATCAGCGCCAGTAGAGCGATGGTTTTTCTGCCGTTTTTAATTTGCCCCATGCGGTTTTTCCGAATCTTGATGCTGGATTGCTGTATTAATTCCTTGGTATGGTGCTCCGGTTAGGATATTTGAAGGGTTATATTTGTTTTCTGCGGTATGGTTGGTTTTGAAGTGTGGTGGATGGAGAGTTGGTGCCGAACCACTGGTATATTGGGCTGATTGTCGTCGGATTGGTGGGTTTGAACACAATGTTCTGGGGGATGGCAGTTAGGGAGGTAGGACAGCCGGAAGTCTCGGTGAGGTTCTTGATTAACCTCTTCTTTAACAGGTGGTTCATCCTCGCCATGGCTACGGGCTTCACAGTAGCAGTACTGAGCTATTGGGTCTACAGCGCTATGGGCGTCATGCTTGGGAGATTCTTCCTCTCGATATCCATAGTATCTATAGTTGTTGTGGGGTATTTCCTCCTTGAAGAGGTTGTTTCTATCGAGCAGTGGATCGGCATAGCGCTAATAATCTCAGGCGCCCTACTGATAGGCAGATTTTGAGCTGTTTTCTTTTCACATCAGGGTCGCCCAAATGCAGGTTATCCTTGGGTTTTTCGTAAATATTGACTCGGTTATCTTGGGTGGGCCTAGGTATTTTTGTGCGTATAAGAGGGCTCTATGCATTGAGCGTTCTTTCTTTTTGTGAAATTGGACAATTATGATCTTGACTCCATAACTAGGTAGTTGGACTATCTCATTAATCACGGCATATTCGCAGCCCTCAAAATTCATTTTAACTACATCGGGCTTCCAAGTCTCTACTAATTCAAGTAATTTATACACTGGTACATCTAAATGCTGCATTGTAGTTTTTTCTGAAGATATGAGTCCATACGTGTCAAGACCGACCTGATTAGGTAATAAGGGAATCTTTTGACCCACAGAAGCGTTAATCGCTACAATGGGTTTTCCTTTTGCATTCTCTAAGAGAGACTCATAGTGTTCTGGAACAGGCTCTACAGCTATAACCTTTCTCGCACCTTTATAGAGCCAGTATAGTGCCGAGTCTCCCACATATGCGCCGACATCCAAGACTACCATGCCCCTAACGTTAACATTATAGATCTCGTTGAAGACTTCTGGAATGCTTACCATGAGAATCTTCTCAGGCTGGACTTTTAACTCGCAGCTGCCATTCAGGCAGTAGATTTTCATCCATGTATTGTTGAAGGAGATTTTCCTGGCATACTGAGGAACTTTTGACCTTCTGTAGATGTATTCGGTGGCGACTAAGCATTTAAATAGTTTACGTGCTGATATTTTTGCACTTAGTGTTCCATCTTTAGCTATGGATACGCTTTTTCTTCCTAAAAGTGCAGTTAAGTAAAGTGCTGTCCAATTCTTTACGTATTTGTGGGGAGTAATCATTGTAAGGTAAAGTATAGTGCTGTATGTGGCGAGCCTATCGATGATGTATGAGAGCGCGTGTAGTGCGTTCATATTGCTTGGGTTTGTATTGGTTTTTTCAACCCGTGTGTGTGCCATTTTGCGTATTCTTGGAGTTTTCGTGTTTTCCGTGAGTCTCTTAATGCTGTAAGGCGTGCAGCTATTTCGATCGTCATAGCTGGTATTAACCATGTTATCCTTGAAGGTTTTTTGATTATTGCGAGAAGTGTTGCCTCTGCAAGTATGTTGGGCTGCATGCTGGGGGCTGTGGATCCTTTAAGTTGTAGGTGTCCCATTATCATGCGCTTCCTTCTATTGAAGAGGTGTCTTATCGATGCAGATGCGTCGAAATAAGCTATGCAGTCTTCTGCGAAGTAGTTCTGCTTGCCGTCCCTGCGTACAAGTATTCCTATGAACTCGTCGTCATTTATGACTTCCATGACCTTCTGGATGTGTGCTAGTTTTACTCCGTACATTACTGCTCCTAGGTGGACTGGGCGGTTTAGGCGTTGTTGTAGTGATTTTCCTACGGCTAGTATGCTCCACATGAGTTCGTCTATTTTGTATGCTAGTCCAGTTCCTAATGGTATCTGGAGGGCGGAGACTGCTCCTACGCTTGGTGGGGCGAGGTGGTGGTATAGTTTGGTTATGCTTCCCGGCGTTGGTATTGCGTCTGCATCTATCTCTATTATTGCGTCATAGCCGTGGGTCTTTGCGTAGTCTATTGCTCTGCTCAGGGCGGCGGCTTTTCCACTCCTCTCAGGGTTTCTGACTACGACGGCTCCTTTTTTCTCGGCGATCTGTGCTGTCCTGTCTTCGCTCCCATCATCCACTACTAGGACATCGAACCCTTCCCTGACAGCCTGGGAGACCGGCGCGGCTATGCTCGCCTCCTCGTTGTATGCGCATATGACTACCAGTGCTCGGAGGCGCTTGCCCCTGTTTAAAGACACCCCCCCTAATTGCCCTGTGCCGCATTGGTCATAAACATTACACTCTATATGAGAGATGCTAGCTGTTGCGGTAAAACAATAAAAATACTCGGGTAGTTTTACGGTACTAGGACTGCTACAGGGTAGGTTTTGCCGCTAGTCGTGTGGAGGGCTATTTCGTTTGTTATCCCGCCTGTCCGAACGCAGGTGGCGCCTGGAGATATAGTCCAGCTGAACGTGCCTCCTACCGACAGCTGGTTAGTCAGACCTGTACTGCATGGTAGTCCGTTTACTAGTATCATGTCTACTACTGCTGGGCTTGAGCCCGTGTTCTTAGCAATCACTATTACTCTAGAACCGTCCCAGTAGGCTGTCTGTATCTCGATCTTCTCGAACCTGGTGAAGACTCCGACAAGCCCCGACGCCCAGAAGGCCACCGCAATCGCTATAACAATCGCCACCGCGACCAGAATCACCGTTGCGACGACCGGGCTTATACCCGCCTTTCTCCGAATCATCATTACGTGGAAAATACAGGCTCCCAGATATATGTGTTGCTTCCCAGCCCTTCCAGTGGAAAATCCCGGCGTATTTCTATAAAACAACTCTTATATATGGTGTGGATACTGTGGACTAGAGTCATGGGCTTCTCAGAGAGCTTCACAAGCTTCTCCTACTCCAACTTCAGGAGCCTCGGAGCCCTCCTATTGAGGATTGCGCCAGCCATCCCCTCAAAACTCGAGAGCGCCGGGAAACGGATATACCCCGAGGTCTTCACCTCCCTCGTAGCTGCTGCCACAGTGATATCAGCAGCCATCTCCATACCCCTAGCAGTCTTCACATACATGGTCACCGGCAGCCTATTGGCCCTAGGCCTCCTAGGCTCAATACCGGTAATCACCCTAGGCCTAGGCCTGGCTTGGCCATACATGGCGGCCTCCTCAGCGGCAACACTCTTCGAGAGCGAGGTCCCCTACGCCGCAGCCTACCTAGCCGTAATGTCCACAGGCGGAATCCCACCATACAAGAGCCTATCCAGACTGGCCCAGAGCCAGCTGATGCCTAACATAGCAAAGGCTGCCAGGCTCGCAGACCTAAACGTCAAGGTAGGCGGACTAGACCCGGTCTCAGCAATCGAGAAAATGGCCAAAGGCCTCCCAAGCAAGGAATACCGAGACCTCCTAATGGGCTACGCCTCAACAATAAGGAGCGGAGGCGACGTCGTCCACTTCCTAATCAGAAAGACAGAGCAGATCTTCACGTCCAGGATGGGTAAGATGAGGATAGTCGGCGAGAGGATGGGGATGCTGATGGAGGGATACGCAGCAATAACAATGATGCTCTCACTAGTCCTCTTCACAATCTACATAGTCTCAAGAGCACTCCCCACTGAATTCCTCATAATGCCTTCAGAACAATTCGCCATGATAGCCTACCTATTCCTACCACTCATGTCAATCTTCTTCCTATACCTCGCAGACATGAGCCAGCCCAAATACCCGATCAGAGACCCGCGACCCATGAGGGTCCTATACCTCACAATGCCCGCAGCCTTCACATTCCTCGCACTATTCGCAATACCCTTCTTCCTCACAGACCTCCAATACATAACACCATTCGACACAACCTCCTCCATCATAGTCCAGATCAGGAAACTAATGGGAATAGAGGCGGGCTACGAGTCCTCCATAGCCCTCATCCTCTTCTCAGTAATCCTCTTCACACCCGCCGCCGTAGCATACCAGAAATACGGCTCCGAAAACTTCTCAGTCGTCCACGGCCTCACACTCTTCCTCAGAGACATCACAGAGGTCAGAAAAACAGGTCTCAGCCCCGAGAGATGCATAATCGACCTCTCAAGAAACCCCTACGGCGCCTTCAGCAAACACCTCAAGATAATGGCCCGACAGATAGGGTGGGGCATGCCCCTCAGAAAGATCTACGAAGACTTCGCAAAACGGACCTATGGATGGCTCGAGAGAGCAGGAGTCTTCATACTGATAGACGCGATAGACGTTGGCGGCGGAGCCCCAGAGACCTTCGAAGTCCTAGCATCCTTCTCAGAAGACTTGGAAGAGATTGAGAGGCAGAAACGCGCAACACTAAAGCCACTCATGATAATCCCCTACCTCACAGCAGTCCTACTCATAGTCGTCGTAGTCATACTAGTCTCATTCATGAAGGGCCTACTAAAACTAGCCCGCCTAAGCATCTCCTCCGCAGAGTTCATACACTTCTTCCTCCCACCCGTCATAATCATAGCCGTCATAAGCGGACTGGTAGCCGGAAAGGTCTCCGGCTCGACAATAGCGGGCGGATTCAAACACGCAGTAATAATGGCGGTAATATCCCTAATCGCGATATGGCTGTCAGGAAACATAACAGTGGGGCTATTCGAGCTACAGACTACTTAGGTAGGCTCACTCTCCTCCCCGGCGGTCGGTTTGGAGAAATAATGACCTTAGCCTCATCGCATCTTGTATTTAATAGCTGTTTGAGCGCCTTAACGCTGATGGTTGCCTCAGCTATTATCTCACGGATTGGCTCTGAGGCGATTTTCTCTGAGCTCCGACTCTCTCAAATGTCGTCTGGTTGGCGGCCACTAACTACCTTCCACTATTTCCTCTTCTTTTGCAATATAAGGAGAGTGTCGCGGCCGGCGCCCTCACTCTACTCCATAAGCTCAACAACGCCGCCGATAATGTCGATCCTCTTCTTCTCCTTCAGGTATCGCATAGCCCGAATAATCACATCCCTCGGATACGGTGTCTTCACAAATATCTGCCAATACGGAATCGGGCCGCTCCTCCTAAGGATAGCGTCGACAATATAGTCGGCAATAGGCTTAATCTCCTTCTCCAACTCCTCCAAACTAACGCTAGCAGCAGCCAGTTGCGGAGAACCCCCAGACACAGGTGGAGCCGCAATAGGTCGGGCAACAGCCTCAGCCCTCCTAGCAACAGGGAACGGCGGCTTCCTCACAGTAATCCCAGCCTCGGCGATCAGCTTCTCCGGATCGGCATAGTAGGAGAGAATGATACTGGCCACCTTATCATTATCCGTTATCTTGTTCTCACGCATCCACTCGAGAAGCTCCTTCCTCCTCCAGAGCTCAAGCATTAAATCCTCCTTACTCACGCCATTCATGAGCGAGATATTCTCGAGTTGGAGACTGTTGGCAAAGTTGACTCGGAAGGTGTCTGTAACAGTGTCCCACTCTGCTATCTTCCTATACCTGTGTGCGTCTTCGACCTCCCAGATAAACCTGACCCTCCTCCCGAAGAGCTGCGCCTTGCCACGAAGCTGCACCCTCTGAATCAGGGCCATAGCGTCGAGCAGCGAGATATGAGTCTCAGGAATATTCATAGGTGGGCTCATAAGCCTCTTAACAGCACTCTCCACATCCTCGGCGTGAACAGTCGTCAACCCTCCATGCCCAGTCGCGATAGCCTGGAACAAGACGAAAGCCTCTTCACCTCTAACCTCGCCGACTATCAAGTAGTCAGGCCTATACCTCAGACTCGTCTTTACCAAGTCGAAGAGAGCCACCGCACCCCTCTCCGTTGCTCCCAACCCATAGCTCTCCCTAGTCACAAACCTCACCCAGTTATCCCTCGGAATGTTGATCTCGGCCGTCTCCTCACAGGTAACTATCTTCATCCTCGGCTTGATAAACGTGGTAAGCGCGTTAAGCAGAGTGGTTTTTCCACTCCCTGTCGCGCCTATAAGCATCAGGCTGGCCTTATTCTCTAGGAGAAGCCAGAAATACGCGCCCATTTCGCTGTTCAAGACATTGCTGAGGATAAGCTCTGTGACGCTGAAGGGCTTCTCCCTAAACTTCCTAATAGTGAAGGTGCTCCCCCGCGGAGAGATCTCCTCCCTAAACGTCGCCGCAAGCCTATGCTTCCCATAGATCATGGCGTCCACAATCGGGAAGGCGGACGACACGTGCTTACCCGCCTTGTGAGCCAGGTGGATGATAAAGTCGTCGAGGGCCTCCCTATCGTTGAAGGAGACGTTGGTGGGCATGCTCTCGAAGTCCCTGTGCCAGACATAGATCGGAATATTGAGGCCGTCACACGAAATATCCTCAACCTTGTAGTCCTCCATAATCACGTTGAGGGGCCCGAAACCCATCAAGTCCCTGTCAATGTAGTAGAGGAACTTCTGAACCAGCTCATCCGATAGTGAGGGAATACCTATAGCCCTCCTATACTTCTTCATAACCTTCATGGTAGTCTCGTGAATAACCTTTCTAACCTCTTCCTCCTCGCCAATCTTGGGGATATCGAGCTCCTTTGTCAGGATGTCCTTTATCTTCTCCAGCGCAGCCTCCTCCTGTGATGCGAGGGGCGTCTCAACCACGAAGTATATCGGCTCGACAACCCTCCCCGGCGGCGAGGCAATAATAACCTCAGCATACTTCTCCCTTAAAACATATCTGTCGAGAATCTCGAAGGAGGGGTTCAGCGGCTTTACATCTATACCCCTCCACTGCTTGACCAGCTCCTCCTTCTTCCCCTTCTTTTTCTCCTCCTTAACCTTTACCTGCTTAGCCTCCTGAACCAATCTTGAAAATACACTATCCCAACGAGTTATAAAAATATTTCCAATATAACCGCCAGGGATAGAAGGAAGAGCCCCGACTCTCTCCCCCTATAGGCGTAGTCCTTCGGAAAATCCGCTGGGAAATAGAGGCAGAGGGGTGTGGTTAGCCTATGAGATATTTCACACCCGCCACCGTGAGGATCTTATATAAGACCGCCGCAGAGACCCCCACGTACGCCATCATATTGGCCATGAGGACTACTGTTGGCGAGCTGGCTAGCGGTTCAAAGAGCCTGACCACGAGTATTGGGAGTGAGAGGAGGATTGAGCCTGTGAGCGGTATCAGGATGTAGAGTAGGGAGCCGAGGGAGAAGGGCGAGGGAGCCAGCCTCATGACGAGTGAGACGAGGACTGAGAGGGTGGAGCCGAAGCACGACATGGCCAGCAGTAGAACCAGGTCGACTAGGAGGAATGGCGCCTCGCTGGAGCCTATAGAGACCAATCCGTAGAGTAAGAGTGAGAAGAGGAGGGTTACCGTGAAGTATGCGAGGAAGAGGCCTGAGACATAGTATCTCTCACCCCTCTGTGATAGGCTGATGACCCACGTGTTAGGCCTCTCAGATATGCTCCAGTTTATCGAGAGTAGGGCGGGGAGCAGCGGGATATAGAGGGCGATCATCGTCAGCTCTGCCACCTCGGGGAACTGGGCGACACCCACCAGCCTAGGAAGAGCGGTATTCGCCAGCGTCAGGAACAGAAGCACCATCACACCGGTCCAGAGGCTACCCTCCCTAACAACCCTCACGAGGTGAAGCCTATACATCAGCGAGAAGTAGCTCCGCGCAGACCCAAACCCAAAGACCCTTCCCACCCCAGGTATCTTGAAGTATCTCGAGAGCCTGCGGGGCGGCTCCATCAGCACTGAGAAGAGTATGGGTGAGACTGAGGAGTAGAAGTTGGTCTTGGAAAGGTGGAGGTATGCGAGGCCTAGCAGCGCTAGGTAGGGGAGCATCCACAGCATGGCCGCGCTGGGCGCCTCTATCGCGGATGAGATGAGAAGCGCGGGGTGAGGCGCTAGGAGCATGGGCGGTTTTATCCGTAGAGCTAGGAGAACCAGCGGCGTCGATACAAGCGCCATCAGGGCCCAGCCTATCAGCCTAACCCACCTCTCCCCAATCCTACTCCGCGAAACCCCCAACACATGAGAGAGCAGTATAGACATGAGGATGGTTGAGAGGTATAGGGGGATGGCCCTCCCCAGGTAGTCGAGGTGGA
>JAVYLC010000044.1:0-1562 GCA_038741355.1 Nitrososphaerota archaeon | reverse complement strand
GCCTATCAGCCTAACCCACCTCTCCCCAATCCTACTCCGCGAAACCCCCAACACATGAGAGAGCAGTATAGACATGAGGATGGTTGAGAGGTATAGGGGGATGGCCCTCCCCAGGTAGTCGAGGTGGAGGGGGTAGGTCAAGACGGTCAGCATGAGGCTCGTAGGCGGGATTATGAAGAAGCCGAGAAGGAAAAACTGGAAGAACAGGTCGGCCAGCAAGTAGATTCGCGGCCTCACATTAGACGTGAGGACATAGTCTATCTCGTATGGGAACGCGGTGATACCGCCTTTAACTCCCAGGAAGATGCCCACCGCCAGTATAGCCGTTACCGCAACCTCGGAGAGAATCCCTAGAAAGCCTCTCGGACCGGCGCCTGAGAGCATCCCTGTGAACCGTATCATGAGCGAGACTAGGCCAATTACGAATAGCCAGACGAGATAGACCGCGGCAAGTGAGAAGAGGTTTCGGGGGGAGGTCCTGAGCTGGCCTAGGTATTGTTTCAGCTTGACCGTTACGAGTAGCAGTGCAGTGTCCATCAAATCCGCCGCCTCGAGACTATGTTTAGGAATACGTCTTCGAGGGGTGTGGAGTCTTCTAGGCCTGCAAGTCTTCTAAGCTCCTCCAAGCTCCCCGAGGCCAGCTCCCGCCCCGCGTGGATAATTGTGGCATAGTCGCATACCCGCTCAATCGAGTCTAGGAGGTGAGTGCTCACTAGGACTGCCCCACCACCCTTCGCCGTCTCCCTCATCAGCATCTTAGCCACACTCTGGGCCTCAGGGTCAAGCCCATTGAAAGGTTCGTCCAAGATAAGGATCTGGGGCGCGTTAACTATCGCCGCGGCGAAGGCTATCCTCTGCCTGACACCCTTCGACAACTCGTAGATCAGCCTGTCGAGATATCTCCCTAAGCCAAACAACTCCACGGCCTCAGCTACGCGCCTCCTCAACTCCCCACCTCTAAGCCCCTTCAACCTAGCGTTGAAGACGAGGAACTCCTCTGCTGTCAGGTATTCGGGGAGGGCGGGGTTCTCGGGGAGATACCCCAGAAGGCCCTTATATGCTGTGTCGGCGAGGACTGGGTGGCCCGCGACAAATATCTCCCCACTATCCGGCCTCAACAGCCCCACAACACACTTAATCGTCGTCGTCTTACCAGCACCGTTGAGTCCGAAGAGTCCATGTATCGTACCCGCATTCACAACCATGTTTAGGCCACTCACCGCAGGCACGCCGTCAAAACTCTTCCAGAGCCCAGCCACCTCAATCAAGGCTCGCATCAAACCCCCACCCCCAACGCAAGATAACCACTCACGGCCAGCTATAACCCATTACCCCAATACCATAGGGGTGTCCAAGCATAAATTAGGGCACAGTAAA
The DNA here is from genome assembly GCA_038741355.1 of Nitrososphaerota archaeon. Lineage (GTDB taxonomy): Archaea > Thermoproteota > Nitrososphaeria_A > Caldarchaeales > Calditenuaceae > HRBIN02. The sequence continues at coordinate 185 of JAVYLC010000044.1, read as the reverse complement.
CATACACGCGGGCCCGTGGCCTAGCATGGATAGGGCGCCGGGCGTTAGTGTTAGTAGTAGCCACTTCTTTGGAGGATTCTTTTCCGGATTGTTTGAAGGGGTGTTCGGGTTAACAAACGCCTCCGCATCTTTCCCCTACATCTTGGGAAGCCCTACTCTCGGGACAGACTGTCTGGGAGCCGTGA
>JAVYLC010000043.1:0-14488 GCA_038741355.1 Nitrososphaerota archaeon | reverse complement strand
GTTGACAATGCTCTCCTCCCAGTCTTCCTCGTGCTTTCACAGGTCCCCTACTACTGGCTCGCCATGATTCTACTCTATGCACTCGCGGTTATGGCACGCGTATTCCCCGTGGCCGGAGCCTATCCACACCCGCCGACCATCCAAGATTTAGGTCTAGCTGCTTGTCTATTGAACGCTGCCACCAGACACTAAAGTCAGGGAACTCAGTGCTAACCTCTATACCAATCGACTTTAGGTTCTGCGCTATTATCTCGCACATGGCCATCCAGTCAGTCCACCCGTATGGCACCTGAATAGTTAAGCCCTTCAGAGGAGTACCGTCAGGAAGATCCCTCCACCCATCCCCATCCCGGTCTACTATGCCAGCGTCGTCGAGTATCTTCTTAGCCTTATTCAGGTCATAGACAGGGTACATGGGCTCCAATTTCTTGTCGATGTATCTGGCTGCGGGGCTTGTGTGGACTATGAGGGATGGCGATGCGCGGATGCTGTAGTTGTAGTAGGGCTTGCTTATCAGCTCATCGAAAGGTATTGCATGAGCGATAGCTCTCCTAACATTCGGGTTTGCTAACGCCTTCTTTTCGTAGTTCATGTATAGGAGGATTGGGCTATCACCTAGATAGTATGGCTGCTTGGCGAAGTATGTCCTCCTCTCAAGGCGCTTAACCTCCCAGAGCTCCCAGATCTTAGGCGTGAAGTGGGTCATAGAGTCAAGCTCTCCAGTCTCGAACGCTAGCGCTGCAGCAGGGTTATCCTTGAATGTTCTATGACAAATGTACTGAGGGCGCGGAAGACCGAAAAGGTCCCGGCCCCACCAGTTGTCAACCCTCGCATAGCAGAATGTATCCTCAGTAAATCTTAGTAGCTTGTAGGGACCGGCTCCAACAATCTCCTCCGGCTTCTGTTCCATATACTCGCTTGCAATCTTGCCACCCATCTGTGCCTCGAGGGCAGACCATCTGTGTTGAGGAATTATAAATGTTGTGAGTATTCCGAGGAGCTGGAAGTAATTCAGTTTCGCCTCACTGGTAACTAGCTGCACAGTCTTTTGGTCAATAACTCTAACATCCTCAACGTAATCCCACATCGGAGTTAATGCCCCTATAGTGTACTTCTTCCCAAGCTCGAAGGTGTATTTTACATCATTTGCAGTTACTGGCCTACCGTCCCACCACTTCGCCTCAGGTCTGATCTTAACCTCGAGAGTGTACTTGTCAACCCATCTATAACTCTCAGCGGCATAGGGTGTCTACTCATCACTGAACCTACTATACATAAAGAGTGAAGGATACATCATCTGAGTGCCCCAGTCTACGGAGGGTAGTAGAGGGTTGAAGCCCTTGGGTGGCCCCCAGTCAGAGGAGTGGTAGACTGTTTCTTCCCGCGGGATCTCCTGCGCCTGTGCCGTCGTCAGAAATAGGGATAGCAGGAACGCGGCAGCCAACAGTATTGCCGCTTCCCTTTTCATAGCGGCTCCTAGAGACTTGACAGTACAATATAAAGGTTGATAGGTAAGTTAACATTATTTTTCACAGTTTTATGTATGTATAGCCACTAACTGTGGACTATCAGGAGGTGCTATAGCTTTTGAGATATTTTCCTCGGAGTAGTAGCCTCACTGTGACGAACCTGTCCAGCCCCGAGGTGGCTATCTTTTTGCCATAGACCTCCTCCACCTGGAAGACTCCCGCTTCGTTGATCATATCCACCTCGACTATTAGTGGGACATCGTCACCCTCCTTTAGCTCGACCGACTTAATAGCTAGTGCGGAGAAGGCGTGTATGTCCGACTTCCCATACATGTATGGGTATCTGGCCCTCCCCTCGGCCATGTCTGTCCCGTCCGCAAGCTTGACTATCCCCGCCTCCAAGCTTAGTGCCTGCACGTTATCGTCGTGTGCGAGTATTGAGTGGAGTATCTCTTGCCTAACCCTCATCTGCGTCTTCAGGTCTGGATAATATTTTGGCAGTATCCTAGATAAGATTCCAGAGGCGATGTAGGTTCCGGTTATGTGATGCATCTCCCTGTGAATCATGTTGCCTATATCGTGGAGATAGGCGCCTAGCATCACAACGATTGCGGCGTCTCGGTTGCTGAGGCCGTGCTGGACTGTCACAGGCCTCAAACCCCGCCTAGTCAGTATGTCAAGTATCTCTAGGGCTGAGCCCGCCACTATCTTGGCATGCATTGGGCCATGGTCGTTATAGTAGAGCCTCTTAACCACCATGTCGTTACAGAGCCTGAGACTTGTCTGGAGCTCCTCATCACCCTCCAGCTCGTGGTACAGTGTGGATAGAACCTCGTCGCCCCTAACCTTCTCCTCAACCAGCTTCTCTGAGACCCGTCCCATAGCTATGCATAGAACACAGCCCCCAATAAAACCGCGCCCTCGAGACGCGGCTAGGGGATGCATCGTTAATTACGTGGGTGGGGAATGGGTTATACAGAGTAGGGGGTGGCGGGGAGATGGGCTGGATCCGGGAGCCGATTGTCGTGGTCTTGGGGCATGTGGACCACGGTAAAACCTCCCTCCTCGATAAGATGAGGGGCACGGTAGTTGCTAGGCGGGAGGCAGGCGGCATAACCCAGCACATAGGTGCTAGCCACTTCCCACTGGACGCTGTGCTGGAGACTTGTAGGAGGCTGCTGGGGGAGGTAAAGGTCCAGCTAAAGGTTCCCGGTCTCCTATTCATAGACACACCCGGCCACCAGGTCTTCGCAAACCTTAGGAAGAGGGGGGGCTCGATCGCCGACATGGCAGTCCTAGTCGTCGATGTAATGCAGGGGATACAGGAGCAGACTGTTGAGAGCATCCAGCTCCTCAGGGCTAGGAAGACCCCCTTCGTGGTCGCGCTCAACAAGATAGACATGATAACGGGGTGGAAGCCGGTTGAGGGCGCCCCCTTCAAAGACTCCTTCAACAATCAGGCTCCGCGAGTTAGAGAGGCGCTAGAGGCCCGCCTATACAGTGTTGTAGGACAGCTCTCAAGCCTCGGATTCCAGTCAGACCTCTACGCGAGGATAACCAACTTCGCAAAGACCGTGGCTATTGTACCAGTCAGCGCGAAGACCGGCGAGGGCGTGGCCGACCTCCTTCTAGTTATCCTAGGGCTGGCCCAAGCATATATGTCGAGGCAGCTGGAGTCCGAGGAGAAGGGAGCCGAGGGCGCTATCCTAGAGATTGTGGAGGAAGTGGGGCTTGGAGCCACGGCAAACGCCGTGATAAGCGATGGCATACTACGCGTAGAGGATAGGGTTGCTGTGCTTGGCAGGGAGGGGCCGATGGTAGTGAGGGTCAGAGCCCTCCTAATGCCCAAGCCGCTGGACGAGATGAGAGATCCTCGGGACAGGTTCAAGCATGTGGAGGAGGTCAGGGCCTCGGCAGGCGTGAAGATGGTTGGCGATGGTCTCGACGCAGCCGTGCCAGGCTCGCCACTCTACGTCGTCTCAAGCGAGGAGAAGCTCGAAGAGGTTTTCGCTAGGCTGCGGAGCGAGGTTGAGGAGTTCGTTGTGAGGACCGACAAGATAGGAGTCGTGGTGAAGGCGGACACACTGGGCACGCTAGAGGCGATGGTGAACTATCTGAGGGAGAAGGGAATCCCGATAAGATCGGCTGACATCGGCGACGTATCAAAGAGGGATGTGATGGAGTCCGCCGCGGTCAAGCTGAAGGACGAGTTTCTAGGCGTGATCCTAGCATTCAATGTCGATGTGTCTAAAGAGTTGGAGGCGGAGGCTGCGAGCCGGGGGGTCAGGATATTCAGGGGCGAGGTCCTCTTCAGACTGGTCGACGAGTATCTGCAGTGGGTTACCACGACGCGCGAGGAGCGCGCGAGGGCCGGCTTCGAGAGGCTTGTTAAGCCAGCCAAGGTCAGGGTCCTTGAAGGCCTCGTATTTAGGAGGAGCAATCCCGCGATATTTGGTGTAGAGGTTCTCTCAGGCCAGCTTACACCCCATGTCAGCTTGATGAACTCGTCCGGCAGAGTCGTGGGGGTTGTCACCCAGCTTCAGAACATGGGTAGGCCCGTGGCATTGGCCTCTGCCGGAGAGAAGGTGGCCATCTCGATGAGGGAGCCAGTGGTTGGTAGGCACATAAAGGAAGGCGAGACACTATACGTCGCAATACCCGAGAGTGATGCCCGCCTACTCCTAACCACCTTCCGGGACAGGCTTAGTGAGGATGCAAAATCCGCGCTCAACGAGATAGTGGAGATTAAGAGGAAGACCAACCCACTCTGGGCCATGTAGCCCATTGTCTAAAATGTAAATAGGGGGCAAGATGGTGTAGTGCTGTGGCTCGCCCACTACTCGGTATTGCCATTCCACACTTCGGACGCAATTTGTCACCCGACTCCGTATATAGCGTTGCGAGGGCCGCGGAGGAGCTTGGATACGACTCGATCTGGACCACAGACCACATAGTCATCGACACGTCCAACTATTACCCCTACGGCCGCATATACGAGAGCATAGCCGTCCTCGCGGCGATAGGCTCTGTCACTGAGCGGATAAGGATAGGGACCTCCATCATAGTCATCCCAATGAGAAACGCCGTCCTAACAGCCAAGCAGCTCGCCACTATCGACTCCCTCACAGGAGGCAGGCTTGTCGTCGGGCTGGGCGTCGGCTGGAACCGGCAGGAGTTCAGGAACCTGGGAGCCAGCTTCAAGAAACGCGGCAGGATTGAGGAGGAATCGATCAAGCTTATGAAAACCCTGTGGAGCAGTGAGAGGCCAGTCTTCGCGGGAGAGTTCTACAGGGTTGAGGATGTGGTCTTCGAGCCGCTGCCTGCGCAGCCGGGCGGACCACCCATCTGGCTTGGAGGCAACAGCAGGGCGGCGTTGGAGCGGGCCTTGAGGCTTGCCGACGGGTGGCATGTCACTGGTATGCATCCGGGCGATTTCGCGGAGATGGTGAGGGGCGTGGCAGGGAGGGCGAGGCCCGGCTTCGTATTCTCGGCCAGGCTGACGGTCGAGCTAGGCGGTAAGGGGTCTAGGGAGTACACCTCGCCGCTGGGGGATAGGCGCTTCATAGTGGGCGGCAGTGCAGGAGAGGTTGCTGAGCAGCTTTCGAAATACCTGCGGAGCGGTGCAAGCCACCTCGTCCTGTACTTGGGGGACCAGCCTGCAAAGACCTACATCGAGAATATAAGGCGGCTTATGAGCGAGGTAGCACCCTCCATCTCAGGCGGCTGAGGAGACATCTTAATTATTCTGTTCTATGTTGCTGCTGAGTCGTCTATAAGCTCAGCCTCTCCTACGCAGCATTTCACGTTTCTGTGAAGTATTGTTGTGAATTGTTGGAGCATTCTCCGCCCTATGAGGTTTTCCGGTACCATGTTTAGGTGTTATAACCTCTGTGAGCAGGGTTTTCAGCAATCTCGACTTGGGCTAGGCTTGTACGGAGAACTATTGCTCTCGCCATAGTTGTGTGGGTAGGAAACTGGTCTTCATGCGCTTCCATAAGCGATAGCTCAAGGGCCTGATATGTTTCACGCGTAACCATCACGTATCCGCCGAATCCGCTGTCCAAGATTGCGGCCAGCGTAATTTCTGTGCCGGTTATTTTGTTGCTGAGTTTAATGCTTGCTGTATAGAAATGCTCAAGGCTTTGAGCAGCTATAACGCTTGAAGACTGCCTGCAAGCCATTCTCGCCTCTCCGCACCCTCTCCCACCCGCGTCACGATACCATGCCTGAATCGTCCGACGGCATAGGCCTCCCTCATCGACTCTATGACCACTTCAAGCTCATCCTACACTTTCACAAGCTTGCCCCCAGCTATTCCCACCCAACGCCCTTCCATCGATGGGTCAGAACTAATTCTCAGATATACCTCGTTGTTTACCGCCTCCTCGCCTCCACATTCCCCCTATAAGTCTTCGACGAATATGTCGCGAGATAGTTGCTGATCGCCTCGTTTAGCAGTTTGTATACATGGGTCCCTTTTTCCGCGGCGAGCGCCTTAAGTCTTCGATCTATTCCCTTTATGTATATTCCCTTGGAGGACACTCGTTATATCCTTAATATACTTGGATATAAATATATACAACATTACTGGATATGGAATTCACTCGCAATCTACAAGATGCATCTGATAAGGTATAACCGGGATGGCCCAGACGTTCAGCGGAAAAGATAGTGTGGGGTCGACATCTTCTCCGTTAAGGTAAAGTGGGATGCTTTTAGATCCCACGAACCTTGCTGAAACAGCTCCATCACTCTTACAAAATCCACGACAGAGCCGTCCCCTTACTGAGAGGAGTCCTCACTCTAGTATGTAGGTTGGATGCGACTTTATAACCCGTGTAGTAACCAGAACGTTCACCTCTCTCACACCTTTAACCTGCTTGACCCTGTCGATAAGGTTTTGGAGGTTAGTCAGGTCGCGGGCAAAGGCTACGGCGATCAGGTCGTATTCGCCGCTGAACTGGTAGATGTTCAGTATCTCTCCCCAATTCTTCAGCTCGCCTATAGCCTCCTCCCTAAGGTTGGGGTCCAGCTTTATCATGAAGGCCGCTGAGACGTTGAGGCCGATCTTCCTCGGATCGACTATTGCGACGAATCCTCTGATAACCCCCCTCTCCAGTAGCCTCTTAATCCTGAAGCGTACTGTGTTCTCAGGCATCCCAATCCTCTCCGCTATCATTGAGGCTGGCATCCGTGCATCAGTCTGCAGTAGCCGTATTATTGCAAGGTCCTTCTCATCGAGCTCTGTCATGACAAGCCTATCGATTCTTCTCTCTAAGCCTCCGCATAAGTGTTTTAGTAGCTAGGACGCTGAAGAAGATTGCCGTGGCTACTCCGGCTATTGCTCCGCCGGAGCTTATGGAGAGGTAGTATGAGAGGTAGAGGCCGACTATGGACGAGGATACGGCTACGAGTATGGATGTGCCGATCATCTGGGTTATGTTGCGGGAGATTATCTGGGCTGTGGCGCCTGGTGTTACGAGGAGGGTTATGACGAGGATTATTCCCACGGTGTTGAGGGCGCTGACAATGGCCAGCGAGAGCAGTATCATCAGGATGTAGTGTAGAAGGGTTGTTGGAATCCCTATCACCTTGCTGAATATGGGGTCGAAGGTGTAGGCCACTATCTCCTTCAGCAGCATGGCCACGGTTAGGACGACAAAGCCGCCGATGACCGCGGATAGGTGCATGTCGTTTAGCGAGACTCCTATCGGGTTACCGAATAGGACGTGGAAAACGTCTACGGTGGGGCGCATCCAGCTCAGAAGAATTAGACCCGTGGCGAAGGCACCGGTCATCACCACGCCTATAGCAGTGTCATTCCTGATGCGTGTCCTAGACTCTACAAGGCCTATCAGGGCCGATGAGCTGACCCCCGCTAAAAGTGCACCAGCGGCGTATGGTATATTGAGGGCTAGGGCTATAGCGATTCCGGGCAGGACTGAGTGTGAGACCGCGTCTCCTAGCAGTGCCCACCCCCTCAGGACTACGAAGCTGCTGAGGATGGAGCAGGTGATAGCCACTATGATCGACGTAGCCATTGCTATCCTCATGAACTCATACCCCATCGGCTCGGCCAGCAGCTCGAGCATATCTACTTCCAGCCCGCCACCTTCTCCAAGTCGTCAAGATGTAGAGCAATGGTCGAGCCGCCATAGGTATTCGCAAGATTCTCAGACGTAAGCACTTCCTTGGGAGGGCCGAATGCGACCAACCTATTTCTAATAAGCGCCACATAGTCGAATATCTCCAGAGTCGCGCTGATGTCGTGTGTAGCCATTACAATCGTCTTTCCCTGATCCCTGAGCCTCTTCAGGATCTCTAGAAGGACTGCCTCGGATGGTGCGTCTAGGCCTGCTATCGGCTCATCGAGCAGGTAGACCTCACCACCTTGGCAGATAGCACGGGCCAGAAAAGCCCTCTGCTGCTGGCCGCCCGAGAGCTCAGAGATCTTCCGGGATGCGAGGTCTTCAAGCATGACAAGCCTCAAGGCTGTATCAACCCGGCTGTCATGGCTGTCAAGCCACCTGAAAAGCCCCCGCCTCCTTACTGTGCCCATGGCGACAAGCTCCCTCACAGTAAGCGGATATTCCCAATAGACCTCCTCCCTCTGCGGCGTGTACGCGACCAAGCCTCGTGTCTTCGACGGGTCTTTCCCAAGTACCCTGACCTGCCCGGATGTTGGTTTGAGGAGGCCGGCGAGCATCTTGAGGATGCTTGTCTTACCGGCCCCGTTAGGCCCTATAAGTGCGAGCATCCTCCCGGCCTCCGACCTGAATGTAACATCTCGCAGCGCGACGACCTCGTCGTATCTAAGCGTCGCCGACTCTAGCTCTACCGAGTACATCAGCACCACCTTGACAGCTCCCTGACAATCGTCTCGACGTTATACTTCATCATTGAGATATAGCTGTCGTGCCCCAGCTCCGCTGGGCCTAGGGAATCAGTATAGAGCCTCCCCGCAACCCTACCGTGGAGGCGTGAAGCAAAAGCCTCCATCACTCGAGGACTCAGGGTCGACTCTACGAAGAAGACGCATAATCCACTCCCCTCAACCCTCTTCTGGGCGCGCGCTACATCCAGCGGCGAGGGCTCAAGCTCGGTTATCATCGAGTAAAAATATCCGACAACCTTGAAGCCGTATGCCCTTGCAAAGTACTGGAAGGCGTTCTCCTGTGTGAAGAGAAGCCTACGGGAGGGCTCGATCTTCGCAGTTTCCTCCCTTATCCAGGCGTCAAGCTCCTTCAAACCCTCTATATACTTTGCTGCCCGCTCTCTATACCCCTCGGCGCCGGCCGGATCCACCTCGATAAATGCATCCCTAATCCTCTCCACATACCTTATAGCAAGCCCGACATCCATCCACATGTGGGGGTCCATTCTCCCAGCATAAGGGCCGTCCGGGACCAGTAGCGCGTATTTCTCGAGCCCCTCAGTCACTCTTACAACCTTTGCTTTCGAAGAAGCCGTGACTAGCCTCAGAATCCATGCATCGATCGTGAAGCCATTGTAGAGTATAAGGTCTGCCTCCGCCGCCTTAACCATGTCTCCGGGCGTGGGCTCAAAGGTGTGCGGGTCTCTGCCAGGCATAACCATGTACTCTACCCGCCATCCCGGGCCCGCCACGTTCCTAGCCATATCCCAGATTATCGTAGTAGTCGCGAGGGCCACACGCTCTCCGACTCCAGCCCCACTGCCGGCCCCCATGTAGGGTAGGAGGAGCGGTGTGAGGAGGATGAGGAATGCGGCTAGATACGCCAGCGTGTAGGTGCCTTTAGTCATTATAATCGCCCCTCTCACAAATACGCCGATTCAACTACTGCTAAACACCAAATAGGCATAGCCCTTAATTAACTTAGACCGGCTACCAAGGGGCTTCAGTCTAGTCCTTCGCGGGGTTAAAACGTCTACAAGAATCGTTTATGATAGACCACGTTTAAGAGCTCGGTACTCCTGTATGGAGATTTAGATGAGCAGAATCGCAGAGGGTCTTGTAAAGGGGCTTCACCACATAACTCTTGTCACAGCTAGTGAGCGGACTAACAGGCGGTTCTACATCGAGGTGCTAGGGCTCAGACGTGTCAAGCTGTCCGTGAACCAAGACGACATCTTCCACAGGCACCTATTCTACGGGGACGAGAAAGGGTCTAGTGGTTCAGTAATAACGTTCTTTGAATGGCCGCACCTAGTCAGCGGCCAAGTGGGGCTTGGCTCGCCCCACCACCTAGCCTATGCTGTCAAGGACTTAGATGCACTCCAGAAATGGGCGGCGTGGCTTAAGAGAAACGGCCTACAAGTAAGCGGGCCGCACATCATAGATGATAGAGTCTCGATATATTTCAGGGATCCTGATGGTTTTCTGCTTGAGCTTACATCGAGGATTGAAGGTAGTATTGATGTCGAGGCTTTGAAGGAGGTGTTCTCTGAGGAGATAGAGGTTGACGGGATAACCCAGGACATGCGCCTCTCCTTAATGGATCACGCATCACCGCTCGCCACAAATGCCGCACTGCTTGAGCGATTCCTCTCCAAGACTCTCGGACTCAAGAGAATAGCTATGAGGGAGAACCCCCACGACCGCCAGACCGTCATCCTAGGATTCGGAGGCGAAGACCATGACTTCCTCAGATACATTCTGAAACCATCCATCCGCACGGGCTTCGTAGGCATAGGCAGCATACACCACATAGCGGTTAAGGTTGAGAGTGACGAGGATCAGAAGAAAATAATGCAGACCCTCGACTCCATCGGTGTAAGACACTCGGGGATAATCGACAGGTTCTGGTTCAAGTCCCTCTACTTCAGAGACCCGTTTGGAAACCTTCTAGAAGTGGCCACAGCCGGGCCGGGCTACGCTGTCGACGAGGCGCCAGAGTCTCTCGGCTCTAAACTGATTCTTCCTCCTTGGCTCGAGCCTGAGAGGAGGAGGATTGAGGAGGCCCTCCGGCTCTTAGATGAGCAGTTTCCAGCAAAGTGGCCGCCAATGTATAGGCCGGCTCCCGAGAAGCCTGAGAAGGTGGAGTAACACCAATCACCCGTGTTATTACTCGAAAGTTTTTATACCTAATTAGGTTTTTTCTAAAAATGTGAAGATTCTACAAGTTCTTCCCTTTTTTTGAACCGGCAGGAGGACCCTAGCCGACGATATCAAGAGACACGTGGAGCTCTATGAAAGCCTGTTATAGACCTTGCGGGGTTGCTGAGACCATCCTTTGGGAGGTTTTTCACCAAGGTGTGGAAAATTTTAAATCTAAAAATGTGCCGGAGTGTGAAGAGGCTCTTGCCGCAAAACGGTTATGAGTATCCTTCCACCGGTCTACAAACTATTAGAATTTTACTCAGAGGAAACTTTCTAGTTATGCTTATTGGGTATTGTATCGCTGTGCCACTAATCGGGACAACTATAGCGTATCTCCCATTATATCTTGATTGGCTAGGAGCCACACCGCTCATCATAGGGCTCGCTATCGGTTTCCCAGAGTTTATCGCCTTAATACTCCGGATACCAGGGGGATACATAGGCGACGCCTACGGAAGAAAGTATTTAACTGTTCGGATGAACTTCGTGCTGGGCCTCGTAGGTGTATTTATTGCGTTTGCACCGAGCTGGGAGGTGCTATTCATCCTACTGGTGGTCAGGGCGATGGCTGGATTCTATATGCCAGCCGAATATGCCCTGTTGGCTGACTCGATACCTGAGAGGCTCAGGTCGAGTGGGTATGGATTATTCTGGACCATCGTCGGGGTTGTCGGTCTAGGCGGGCCTATACTGGGCGGCCTATTGTACGAGTCCATGGGCCTTACTGGTCTGAGAATAGGCTGGCTGATATTCGGCTCGGCCGACATGATAAAAGCAGTTTACTATCAATTCTTCTTGAGGGAGACGCTTCCAGGCCAGCCAGACAAGACAAGTGTCTGGCACATAATAGCAACAAGCTACAGTGACGCGGCCCCCAGACTAGTTTCAATCCTGAGGAACAGGTCTCTATCAGTCGTCGTGGCGCTTGGCATGCTTGGGATCGCCATCAACGCTCTATCCTCAACCTATCTCATATTATACTTCACGAGGGTCCTAGGATTCTCAGCACTCCTATGGGGGTCAATAATCTCTGCGGCTAGAGGCATCACTCTCCTCTTACAGACCCCTATTGGGATCCTCTCGGATAGGTTTGGGCGGCGGGCCATATTGTCTGCCTTCATCGCGGCCTCTGGGGCCTCTCTAATACTACTCGGCTTCCCCCCTCTCCCCGTAGAGGTTGTATCGCTCCTCACCCTCACCGTCTTCGCCACCAGCCTAATACAAGGAATCCCCAAGCCCATACTTGATGCTGCACTCATAGATTGGGTTCCCGAGGCTGAAAGGGCTAGGCTGATAGGTATAATACTGACTATCTGGGGGGTTACAGCATTCCCCAGTAACCTGGTCTGGGGCTATGCGTATGGATTCTCACCGCCACAAGTCTTTCAAATAGGCGGAATAGTATCTCTCGCCATACTCCCTCTACTTCTGGCAAGGTTTCAGGAGGCTAGAGTGCATCCATCCACTGAGGCTATGGGATGATAGCCCCCCTAGATATCTGGCACAAACCAGTTTAGCTGACGAGAACCGCGTTAATCTGCACAATGTCGTCGCTTATCACGTTACCCCTCACTGTAACCCTCTTCCTCAACCCCTTGAGCGGCCTCCTATTCCTGTTCTTCTTCTTTGACGGTGGTTTCCGCCTCGCGTGGAACCCGATCCCGCGCGTCAGGATTACGCGGGCAAGCCTTGCTCCGCTGACATCCGGCCTCATGGGAATCCCTGCCTTATCTGAGCCGCCGGTAATCCTTATCCTCCCGCCACCGAGACCCAGGGCCGAGGCGTCAACCTCGTCGCCAATCCTCTTCCCCCTCAACACGCTCATCTGCTGTGGTGTCAAGGGAATGGTCTTAGCCGTGCCATCCTCCGGGTTCGAGAGGACCAGCCTAGGACCTGCAGCCTTCTCCGACAAAGCCTCCCCTACCCCTTGAAGACTCCATGCACCATGAGAGTCCGCCTCAACAATATTTAAGGTTTAAACGGCTTAAGGACATTTCACCCTCTATATGATTTCAGTAGGCAGTGAGTGTTGGAGGGTCTGCTTGATACCGGATGTGCAGGGGCACTTTAGCATCGTTGAGGCCATACCAGTACTAAGGTATTTGGTCTCCACAACATACCTTATCCCGTTAAGAATGGCCTGTCATCAAACCTAGGCCTATCACTCTTATTCTTAGGAGACAATAACGACTCTATGAACAATCGCTCATCGTCCGATACTCCCTCATTACCTTCATCCTCATACTCTCTATTCAGGGCTTTAGACTCATAATCTGCGCCCTAGACCGAGATATAGATGTGTCATGACCAGAAGTAATGCTGCCAACTGCCATAGATATAACTGCTCGAGGCCATACTGAAGTCTAGGAAACTGTGCGAAAGCTAGAAATATGAGTTGTTACTTTCACCGAATGGTCTAAGGCCTAAATACCCTTAAGAATTTTCTACTGCCAGTTATGGGTTTGAGTATACGGCTAATAATAGACCAGGCGATTCTAGTAGATATACACACTAGCCTAATAGTGGAGGGGATGGATAGATGATAGAGGCCCAAAAAGAGATCTATAACATAGACTCCGAGAGAGCTGTTAGAAGATTCTACGTTGACATCCACAGACTAGCGAATAAGAATAAAAAGAGTAAGACTAATGAGAGCTTTCACACATATACTGTTGATGGTGTGTGCTTCAGCAAGGCAAGGACCATAACGGAGATTCCTGCTGGAGAAGGAGACGAGCTATACGTGGATACAATACCAATAGAGCTTACGGACGAGTTCATAGATGTTCTGAGAAGAGATGTCAAGATCTTCTATTTAAGGAGGATTGGTATATTGGCGAGGAGGAGAAAGGATACGGGGTTATCCAAGACAAATAGAAACGACATCAAAGCAATGATGGGGATAGAGTCTGGATTGTTCATTGAAATTGATGTGGATTTCCTAGTTATCAGAAGGCTATCTGCCGCGTTCAGAAGCCTGTTAAGGACACATAGCAGCCTCCTAAATAGGGCTAAGGCGTTGCAGGGGACTGAGAGGAGGATTCTGATGAGGCTTGTCAAGACCACTGAGAAGGCAATTAATGTTATGGCTAGGTTGATTGTCACAGAGGCGGAGAGGAGGATGCCAGCCTACCGTAAAGTGGTCGAAGATCTTAGAATCTCTGGCGACAACCATCTACTCACCAGGGAGGCTCTAGTGGAGGTATTACTATATGTTAACAGAAGCATATCATATAAGCAACTCAGGAAATTCATCGGACTATTCCCAGGACGCAAAGGTGTAGACAAGTTCTATAATAAACCGGCTAGGAGTGCTCTTTCTAGGCTGACAGCAGCGGTACTAAACAACGCACACCACAGAGCAAAAGACGAGTATAAACTCCTACGAAGAATATGGACGATAGTAAAAAATCGGAACTCCGGGGAAGACTGGGGGCACCGGGATAGACAGCGGAGAAAAACCCTGGGAGGTCGGTGTCCAGATTAATTAGGCAGTAGAGAACTTTCTCTGCTGCCCCTCAATTAATAACACCGGCCTTCTCTGGGGCTCCTAGATGCTGTCTATTTTGCTGGCCTCCGTCCTATCTCCATTTTTATTTGGATAGAACTCATGGCGGCTGTTAACTTGAGCGCGCTTTAATCTATTCCCATCCAGAAACCCAAAGACTTTTGGTGTATTGCTTCTAAAAATTATTGCCTTAGGTCCAGCTCTGTTAGCGAGGTATTACAAATGAGAATTCTGTACATTATAAGTTAGACCTGGGAGAATTTAAACATTAGTTAACCGAGCTAAGCAGTAATATGCAATAATCAGATTATCTGACCCTCCGGGCAGCCGGGGACTAAGCATTCGCGAGCCGGGCCCCGTCAAGATTTATCCGTAACCAAACATAGGATTACCCAATGCAGATGGGCAGGACCGAGCTACTCTACCTGAGAG
>JAVYLC010000042.1:0-14832 GCA_038741355.1 Nitrososphaerota archaeon | reverse complement strand
GTGTTATTTCCTGATTTCAGGACAAGATATATATCTTAAGAGTGTGTGGTGAAACTGTGCGACGGCCAGGGAAGGAGGCTGTCTGGAGCATTAGGCTGAAGCCTGAGATTGACGAGCTGCTGGAGAGGGAGGCTAGGAAGCGGGGCGTGAGCAAGAACGACTTGGTCAAGTCGATAATCCTCGACTGGGCCTACAGGAACGGGTACAACAAGGTCCTGCACTTCAACTTCCGCAACGCCACAATAACCCTCTGGGACTTCCTCCTCAACCAGACCGTGGACCTCACATACACAGGGGACAGGAGGCTCTTCTGCGAGCACTGCAGGGCACATAGCTGCGGCCACATCTACTACGCGGTAACCAGCATCCCCGAGGTGGCTAGGAAGGTTAAGCGGGGAGAGATAAGAGTCGACTAGCCTTCTCAGGGATATTTTGGCTCCGCCGGGCACTGCTATCTGTGGGCGCGCTTTACAGGCTCGGCCTCGCGGCTGCCGCGATTGTTCTGGCTGTGGCTGGTGTTCTGCTGCTCTCGGACTGGCCCGTGGAGCTGGGCGGATACAGCGTGGAGATCTGCAGGGAGGCTGTTGGGGCGGCTGGAGGGTCTTCTACGGTTGTCTGCGAGGAGAGGGAGTTTAGCGTCTTGAGGGGTAGCCCGGTCGCGGGTATTTTAGGCGTCGCCCTCCTCGCCCTGTCCTTCACACTCTTGGCGCTGATGGTTCGAGAGTATCTTGTAAGAGGCTTTGTATATCTGGCGAAAAGGCTAGTCCTGTCTCAGGCCTCTTAGGCGTCTGAGAAGTGAGCCGAGGTCCCGCTCGGAGCTCCTACCCGGCCTAGCCCTCTCCACGATTATCAAGAGTGTGCGGATGTCTCTCATGAGGGCCCTTCTCTCGGCCAATAGCTTGAGATAGTCTTGAATTCTTAGCTCGCCCGCCTCGAAGAGTGCTTCAATCCTCTTGAGGCCGCTCTGCATCTCCTTGAGCTCTTCAAGAATTCTGGAGAGCTCCCGCTCGATATCCAGCCCCCCTGAGTCCTCCCTCTCCCGGGCCCTGCTGGCGTGCAGCGCCGTGTGAGTCACGAGCTCATCCACCTCCAACCCGTATTCTTCCGAGACTGAGTCCAGCGACGCGCCGCCCGCTACCTTCTCCTCAATACTCCGCCTCTCCTGGTGCTTGCAGACACTACAGGGCTCTTCCTCAGCCAAGCCCAGCTTGGTCTTTCCTGCCCTTAGACGTTGCAGGGCCTGTAGGGCCATTATGGCGGGAGGGGCGGCTGTGTTGACCGCCACATAGGCTTCAAGCCCTATGAGGCCTGTGAGGAGCAGGGCTGTGGAGAGTGGTGGAAGGGTTACTGCGAGGGCTGTGAGGGTCCTCAGGCCAAGATCACCATGGTGTAGAGTGCTTGGGATGTGGAGGCAAGGGCCGCGGCCGTCAGTGCTAGGTCCGTGTGGGGGCATTTTCCGCCCTCCACTCCCACGATAAGCGTGAGAGACGAGACCAGCACGAGCAGGGCCAGCTTAGTCTCCCACAGGCCCAGGCCCGGCAGGGTGAGGGCCGCTGAGACAGCCAATGCCGAGGAGAGCGAGGCTAGGATTTGGGCCAGCAAGGCCGCCAGCAGCCCCCGGACCTCCGGCCACCTCTTCACCCTAAACCTCATCGACGCGGAGCACCCGATTCCGCCAGCCTAGATGCCAACTCGTCGAGGGACTCTGAGATGCGCTCGGCCAGGGCTTTAGAGAGGGCTGGCGGGAGCGGGGCCCTCGCATATTCTAGGTCGACCTCTGGTAGTCCGAGCTGAGCTCTGGCCTCGTTTATCGAGATGAGACCTGCCTCGAGTTTCATGGATGTCAGCCTTGTGAGCTGCTCGGCGCTGGTCCACTCGTTGAATTTTATCGAGAAGCCTCCTACTCCGAGTATCCTTCTGAAGGCCTCCGTGAGCGTGGAGGCGACAAGCTCTTGGAGGTCCTTGACGCGCTGCTGGAAGACGACGAGCTGGTTCCTCGAGGTCTCAAGCGTCGCCGCCTCCGTGAAGCCTAGAATTATCCTCGGCACACCGAAAAGCGCCAAGATTCTCTGCTCGATGGACTCCATCAACCCGTTGAGGTCCAGGTCCTTGACGGGGCTCCCGAGGTCTAGGACCTCCCAGTCCCCCATCAGGGCCAGCGTGTCGCCAGGCTTCGAGCCCTGGACCGCCCTGACAGCCTCGTTGAACGTCGCCGCGTCCAAGCCGCGGTAGATGAAGGCCTTGGCAGGTATCCCCTTCCTCATCAGTATCTGGTAATAGAAGACCTCCGCCTCCCTCTTGGTCAGTATGAGCCTGTAGAGTGTCTGGAGCCTAGGCACCGGGTAGGCGAAGTCGAGATAAGGCGTCGAGACTACGTGGATTACCTCGTCAAGCCCCAGCTCAACCCTCCTAGGCTCCGTCTGGACATACTTCTCAGCCCTGCCATACTCGTCCCTGACAATACTCATGGTCCACGGCGCAATCAGTCTGGGGAAGTCGGAGGTGGTCTCGACGAAGGCCTCGTCGAAGAGCATCAGAGAGCTTATCAGCCTCTTTATGAGCTGGCTTGTCTCGACACCGCGCTCGGCGAGATACCTCTCAACCAGTTCCTTGACGTCTTCGTCGCTTGAGCTGACTATGTAGCCGGGTGAGGCCGCAGCTGCTATGTAGGCGTCCACGCACATTCTTACTGAGACGTCTGAGAGGGCTATGCGTAGAAGTCCTCGGTAGTCAACCTCTCTCGGCTCGCCCCAGTAGCCGTCTATGTGGCTTGAGGTGAGGGCCTTGGGCTGCTCCACCCTCCTAGACTTTCCGAAGAAGCGTTTGAGGAGGCTCATCGCTCACCCGAGAGCTTCTTAGATTTAATTTCTCTGAGAAGAGACTCGGGCTCCGTGGGTCAGCAGTCGTTTGAGCGGCTTCTTGTGGGAGCGGCGGCAGGCCTGGTCTACGGCGTCTCAGGCTATCTAAAGTCCCGAGCTGCGAGCGGCGAGGCTCTGAGTCCCTCGGAGCTCTTCACAGCCGTGGCCTGGGGCCTCCTCGTGGGGGTCGTGAGCGATTTTATGGGCGTTGAGCTGGACACCGCCGAGAAGATGCTCTTTGACCTCGGAGTCTTGGTGGTGGTTAAGAAGCTGGCCGAGACCGCCTGGCATACCGAGCCTGTCAAAAGGATGAGGTCTCGATGAGGATAACTGTCAGGGCTAGGCCGGAGTATTTCGCCAGACGACTCTTCAGAGTGGATAAGAGATTCAGGACCTCGGTGAGGCCGTCGAGGCGCATATTAGCCGTGGCCGAGGCATTCGGCATAGGAGTCGACGAAGAGCAGGTCTTCACCGTCTTTCAAGACTTCCAGCTCGAGATCAACCCAGGCCAAATCCTACTTGTCCTCGGAGAGTCGGGGGGTGGTAAGAGCCTGCTCCTAAGAGCTGTCGCGGAGGAGATGGGTGTGCTTGAAGAGTTCAGGCCTGTCCTTGACGCATCCCGAATCAGGATTAGACGCGACGCCCCGATTATCGAGACTCTCGGAGACGATGTCTCGGACGCGATAGAGAAGCTCAGCCTCGCGGGGCTCAACGATGCCTACCTCTTCCTCAGAAGATTCGAGGAGCTCAGCGACGGGCAAAGATATCGCTACCGTATTGCGAGGCTCTTGGACTCTAGGGCGAGGACTTGGGTCTTGGACGAGTTCACCTCGACACTTGACAGGGCGACGGCGAAGGCCGTGGCCTACTGTCTCCAAAAGTCCGCTAGGCGGCGGGGCGTGACAGTCCTCGCAGCGACGACGCACGAGGATATAGCATCCGACCTGAACCCTGACATAGTGGTGAGGAAGGGGTTCGGCCCATCCGTGAGCGTGGAGTATCTCTCTCCTGGGCCGCGGCCCTGCAGCCTCCTCGAAGAGGCCGTGATTGAGCGTGGCGGCTTGAAGGACTACGCGGTGCTAAAGCACCTCCACTATAAGCCTGGGAGGGTCTTTGGCGTCAGGGCTGTTTACAGGGCGCGGGTCGGAGGAGAGCTAGCGGGGGTGATCGTCTACTCGTCCCCGATATTGATGCTCTCGTCCCGGTTTAGAGCCTTTCCCTTTCTCCGTGAAAAGTTTAGGGAAGCTGGAGGCATGGCAGGCTGGGCTAAGACGGTGAACAGCCTCTTCACCCGAGTCGCCCGCGTCATAGTCCATCCAAAGTATAGGAGCATCGGCCTGGGAGCCAAGCTGGTCAGAGAGACACTCCCACTCTCACCAACACCATACGTCGAGACACTGGCGGTCATGGCCCGGTACAACCCGTTCTTCGAGAAAGCAGGCATGACTAGGATTGACGCGCCGCCACCCCGCGACCCCTTCTTCGACAAGCTCGCGGCACTGGGCTTCAACGTTGAGGCTGCATACTCCTGGAAACGGGCGGCGGAGGCTCTGGCCTCGATGCCGAGGAGCGTGTTGATGAGAGTTAGGAGGCTGGCGGTTGAGAGGCTTGAGAGGCTGAGGGCTGCGCATGTCAGGTCTAGGTCAGAGCTGTTAAGAAGGCTTAAGCGTGGCCTCGACGTCGAGGCGATGGCGCGGGTTATAGTCATGCGGCCGCTAAGCACGGTCTATCTGGCGTGGAGGAAGCCGGAGCGCGAAGACCTGCCACAACCTCTGAGTTCTGAGACTTATGATGGGGGTTGACAGGCTGTGAGGAGCTGATGAGCAGGGACAGCTTCTCTGCAATAGTTGATATCTGGGTTGAGAAGTCCGCTGAGGACCTTGAGGCAGAGGAGTTCATCGGATATTTCGAGGGCGTGGCCAGCACCCCAGCCTTCGACCTAGAGGGCGATAGGTTCAGCGAGGATGTTCTGAGAAGGAACGCGGAGAGGCTCAGCGACAAGCCGATACTGCTGATACATGGGAGGGACCCCTCCCTCGGCCCCGTCGCCGTCGGGAGAATACTCGAGGCCCGATACGTGAACGGAAAGCTGAGAATCAAGGCGGGAATCTACAAGTCCTTCGAAGAGGTTTGGAGAAAAGTGAAGGAGGGGCTTCTGAAGGCCCTGAGCATAGGCGGCCTTGTCAAGGTTTTCAGGAGGCTTCCGGGCGGAGGCCGCGAAATAACCGATGCAGAGATCACCGAGGTCTCGCTCACGCCTCGAGGACTAAACCCTGAGGCCAAGATCATCTACGCCTTCGGTAAAAGCTACAAGATTCAGGACGGGCTCCTGGCAGAGTCCTCGGAGGCACTGTCCTCCTCTGAGAGAGGACTGCTCGAGGCGGTGTCGCGTCTGGGCGCTGAGCTGGCTGAGCTGAAGACTGTGTTGGGGCCGCTCCTCGCGGCCAAGTCTGCGGATTTGGGGCGTGGGGCTGCTTCTCAGCCTGAGAGGAGGCCGAAGGCTCTCGCCTCGAGGTTTGAGGTGCGCGGGGGCTCGGCGGAGTGGGGGCTTTTCACTCCGGTCTTCGATGATGTCTGGCGGAGAATCTCTGCTCGGAGAGCCTCTCAGAGTTATAAGGGCAGCGGGGGCTGAGCAGGCCTGTATGAGTGGCCAAGAACTTGAGAGAGATGATGTCCAGAGGTCCTACCTAGAGTTCGGCAAGGCTCTGCTCACCAGCGACACCAACTTTCCAGAAATACCACCCGAGGTGCTGAGGAGCATCATAGACATATTCGTGGAGGAGAGCGTCTCACAGCAGGCCTTCAGCTTCAAGACGATGTCCAGCGACACGCTCAGGGTCTACGTGAAGTCCGAGACCGTCGAGGTCTACGCGCCCTCCGAGGGCTCGGCGCCGCCCGAGTCCAAGCTAGTCTTTGGGACTCCGATAGAGCTGGTGGCCAGGGAGGTCAGGGTTCTCTCTAAGATAAGCGACGCTGCTACGGAGGAGGCGGTGATAGATCTTGTGGCTGAGACTGTCAGAGACGTTGGCAGGAAGATGGCTGAGACTATCGACAGGAATGTCCTCGCGGGGGATGGGAGCGGTTCAGACGCCTACAACCTCTTCGCGGGCCTCGTAAACGCCGCGCCTCCTGAGGAGAACGTGAAGGACCTAGCCAAGGACGCCCTCACAACAGACCACATACTCGAGGCCGTCTCAACCCTCGAGGAGAAGGGTTACAAGGACAGGCTGGTCCTCTTCCTCCACCCAAGGGCCGCGTATCACTTGAGAAGGGACCTCGCAGGCAAAGGGCTTGAAGGTGTGAGCACGGACATCTTCAGGACGGGTAAGGTGAACGAGCTCTTCGGCCTAGGCGCAATCTATCTGACCACCAACATCGGCAAGCGGAGCTACAGCGGCCAAGACCAAACCAAGGTGAGCGACGCAATCATCTGCTACCCAGAGGCGGCTGGCATCGGTGGGCTGCGCAGAAGGCTGACAGTCGAGAAGGACAGAGACATCGAGCGGGGACTAACGGTCATAGCGGCCAGCCTCAAGTTCGCTTGGAAAGTTGCAAAGCCCGACGCAATCTACCTAATCAGGAACGCTCTCGCACAGTAAACACTCTCTCTCAGCAATATAGCTAATCCCCCTTTTTCTCTTCCAACGATGTACGCATCCATCAGGGACATCCGGGTCTATAACGAGTGGCTTCCCATCAGGGTAGAGGCGGAGAAGCCGGCCGCGGTTAATGGGACGGTGCTCCAGCTCTCCAAGAGACCCATAGTGGACTACGACTTTGACGGCAGCGTCCTCGACGACGTAGAAGTCTTTGTCGACGGTGCGCGGGTCTCACCGGCCTCGGTTGACGCGGATAGGGGGCTGGTGGCTCTGGCCGAGCCTGCTCCTCAAGGAGCAGAGGTGAGCGTGAGCTACTTTTGGCACCCCATCCCGGACTCCGAGATCGAGCTGGCCATCTCTAAGGCCTCGGCTGAGGTTGAGCTTGCCACGGGCAGAAGATTCACGAGGTATCTCTCGGTGGAGCGCGTGGTTCTCGGCGAGGGTAGCAGGGTTAAGCTAGGCGACAGGATAGTCCAAGTCGAGTCGGTGAAAGTCTACGACTCCGGCGGCGAGCTCATCGACCCTGCCGCAGAGTTCATCGTCGAGGACGCCGAGCAGGGCGTCATCAGGCTAAGGCGATACATCGCCGGGACGCCGACCGGTCCGCTCTACCTCCCCTCAGTCATCGAGGTCGAGGTCACATACGTCGCGGGATACGCAGAGACGCCACAACACATCAGGCAATACACTATACTTGCCGCGACATACGAGGTCTTGCTCAGGTTTCAGAGGCTGCTTCAGGTTGAGAGGAGTTATGGTGAGGCGGCGCTGGTCGTAAGAGCTCCTGAGGGGCTGAGGGAGAGGCTGGAGTATCTGAGGGACGAGGTCGAGCGGTTTAGGAGGCTGCTTCCGAAGCCGGTGAGGCGGGTCTAATGGAGCTATCTGGAATTGTCTCGGCGTTACTGGAGGAGCTGGGCTCTGCGACGGGTTTGAGGGTGAGGGCCGGATGGGTGACCGAGCAGGACACCTACCCCCTCGTGACCCTTGTGATGAGTGAGGCGACAGTCAGGTGGGCCAACATAGAGCTGAGCCGCTTCATTTACAGGCTGAGATTCCAGGTAGATATCTGGCACGGGTCTGCGGAGGAGTGCGACAGGCTGGCCTCCAGGGCCGCGGCCAGGCTGATAGATGCTTCGAGGAGGCGGGGCTGGATGGGTCTGAGAATAGAGGCGATAAGGGATATCCCGGCCGATGGTGTCCACAGGAAGATGATCGAGGTCAGCTTCTTGGCGGTGGTTTAGAGGGGATGCCGTGCATCTACAGGGTCAAGACAGAGGGGAAGACCATCTGCGGGGCGAGGGCGCCTCTTAGTTGCTCCAGAAACGTCTGCCCATTCGGCCCAGCGCTATGGGAGAGACTCATCAGACACGACACTCAGAGCCAGCTACTCTGGATTATGCCGGAGATGAGAATCATCAAGGCCTCAGACCTAGACCTCGAGAAGCTTGAGCCCGGGGCCTACGTCGTCAAGTCCATGAATCTCTCTGCAAGGGGGCGTAGGAGGTGTCGCTTAGAGAGGCGCTAGACGCTATTCGGCTTCTAGATGCTGCTGGCAGGGGCGAGGGGTGCAGAGTCGCGATAATAGACACAGGGGCCGCCGAGGACGCGCCCCTGAAGGACTACGTGAACCTGACGAACAAGTCGCTCATCGACACGGAGAGCCACGGAGAACACATTCACAGAATAATCCACAGAATATTACCGGAGGCCGAGCTCTTCCTGGTCAAGGTACCCAACCCTGTCCCAGACCACATCTTCATCACAGCGATTCACGAGGCCATGAAGTGGCGGCCCCACGCCGTCAACATCAGCATGGGCAGCGAGATGACGAGCGACGGAGGAGACCCTGTCTCCATCTATGCTGACAGGCTAGCCGTGGTCTCGGTTGTGGCCTGCGCCGCTGGGAATGGGGGCCCGAGGCCGCTCAGCATAGGCGCGCCCGCCTGTGGCCGCGAGGTCCTTGCGGTTGGAGCTGTCAACATGAGGATGAGGCCTTGGTCCAGCAGTAGCCGGGGGCCGACGCTGGATGGGAGGTTTAAGCCCGACATCGTGGCTCCTACGGGATACCAACTTGAGAGGGGTGGGGCTAGGCTAATAGGCACCTCCTTCTCCACTCCCCTAGCCACAGCGGCCGCAGCCCTCCTCTACAGCGCTCTCCCCAGGCCGAGGCTCGTCAGGAGGCTCGTCCAGCTCACAGCCCAGCCCATCCCAGTCTCGCTACTCAACCTCGCATTTATCCGGGGAAGCCAAGCAGCCTCGAGGACCACGGTTCAGAAGATCCTGAAGGCCCTCTCGGTCTCCACAGACCCCAGAAACATCGTGGGCATGGGACTGCTCAACGTAGCCGACGCCCTCAGGGAGGCCGTCCAGCTCGCATCAGGAAGCTAGCCGGAATTTTTTCTCAGAGATAATAGTGGTTCGCCGCCGAGTCTTTGGCGAGATGTTTAGAAGGCTCGTAACGTTCGGTGAGGAGAGCAGCTACGGAGTCCCGGCAACCAGTCCTGACAGGGTATTCGGATGGGTTACAGAGTTCAGCGGCGGAGTTAGACTCGCGTCCGACTCGATAGGTGTGCTGGACGGCTCGCGGCTCAAGAGAACGATAGTCTACGGCCTCGACCTGTCTCCATCCATCAGCTTTCTCCCCACAAGCGGCGCACCATTCAAATATGCGTTGGGAAGCGTAACAAACACGGGTGCCGAGCCACCCTACACGCATGAGATAAGAATCTCGCAGGAGCACAGGCTACCATCCATAACAATATTAGAGCATAGGTTGGGCGGAGAATCACACGGCTTCAGGTATGTGGGGTGCGTGGTCGAGGGGGTTGAGGCCAGCTGGGAGCAGGATGGGCCACTAGAGTGTAGTTTTGATTTTAGAGCCCGGAGCGTAGAGCAAGTCAGCTCGCTGCCGACGCCCAGCGAGCAGCCCGGCGAGCCATTCAAAGCGGAGACCGTCAACGTTATCATCAACGGCCAAGGATACAGCTATGCCACAGGAGGCAGCCTGAGCCTCACCAACAACCACATACCCCTACCCCGCGATTCAGAAGGATTCATACCCGGACAGATAGCGGGCACAACAGACATAGAAGCCACAATCTCCCTCCACTACATGGACCCATCAATAATCGCCTTAATGCTCGGCAGGGACACCTTCGACGCGACGATAAAGTTCACGCGCGGAGCCAACGACAGCCTCGAGTTCAAGCTATTGAGGTGCGTCGCGGAGGTCGAGTTTCCGCTAAGCTCTGATGAGCTCTCGCAGGAGCTGAGGCTGAGAGCCGAGGAGCTGCAGATAGTGGCTGTGGACAGCAGGCAGAACTACTAATGAGGTAGAGGGGGCTTGGCGGAGTATGCTGAGCGGACGCGGCTCAGCAGGCTCTTCGTCCGAGAGGCCTCGGTCGAGGTGGGCGGCGCCCTGTTCAAGCTTAGGCGGATGACGTTGAAGGAGGAGCTGGAGTGGATGGCGACTCGTGACAGAATCCTCGGAGACGGGGCCTGCAGCAGGGAGGAGAAGATTGTCCAGATCTGGAGCGAGCTGTTGAGGCGCGTGGTCGTGGAGCCGAGGCTTGAGAACCCCGTCGAGGAGCTGCCCGCCACGGTCATCGCCCTCCTCGTCTCAGAGATAGAGAAGCTCCACCTCTGGGACCTCCCTTTTCCGCGGTCACCGCAGGTGTCAAGATGAACAGGGAGCTCCTACCCCTGATGCTGGCTGAACGCTTCGGCTGGAGCCACAGGGAGATCGCCGAGATGACGCTGGCTGAGGCGCTATACTACGTCGCCGCGGCGAGGCTGGCTGACCAAGAGGCTGAGCGCGCAGCCAAGAGGGCGGCTAGGAGGAGTGGGGCCGGTGTCCGTTAAGCTCCAGGGCCTTGAGGAGCTGAGAGCCCTGCTGGGCAGGCTCTCGGACGGGTTGGGCCAGGGAGTCGGGTCGGCTGCTCAGGAGATCGCGCGGCTCTTCATGGACGAGGCTCGGGCCAAGGCACCTGTTAGGACTGGCGCGCTGAGGGAGAGCATCAGGATGAGGCGTGAGGAGGGTGGGAAGGCCGTCGTCGAGGCGCTCGCGCCTTACGCGGGATATGTCGAGTATGGCTCAGGCCCACACGTCATAGAGCCGGGGAGGGCGGCCGTGCTACGGTTCGAGGCGGGCGGCGAAACAGTTTATGCGAGAAGAGTCAGACATCCGGGGAGCAGGCCGAGTCCCTATTGGAGGCCCGCCTTCGAGGAGGCTGGGCGCGAAGCATACCGCGTTTTCTCTGAGGTGGTTAGGAGGTGCCTGTAGAGGAGTTCACGCTCAAGGCGATCTTCGACGCGGAAGACAGGATAAGCGGAAAGATTGGCAAGGTTCAGAGGAGCCTCGGAGACTTAGCCGATGCGGGTGAGAGGAGCGGAGACCGGCTCAAGGCCGTCTTCAGCTCACTCGGGCGAGTAGCGGAAATAGCGCTGGGCTTCTCCCTCTCAGGCGCGATAAGCAAGGCCATCGACTTCGCCAAGGAGGGCGTAGACGTTTACGCCAGCTTTGAGAGCTCCACCCTGAAGCTCGCGGTCGCAGCACGCTCCGCGGGTCAAGACATCGGTCAGCTCGCAGAAGCCTTCAGGGTCGTAGCCTCGGCCGCCGCCAGAGAGTTCAACGTAACAGCCGGAGAGGCCGCGGCTACGATGGAGGCTCTTGTCAAGGCCGGCCTCAGCGCAGAGGACACGATGGAGGCTCTCGGCTCAGCCATCCTGCTCGCGAAGAACGAGGGAGTCTCCTTCTCCGAGGCGGGCAACAACCTTGTTCAGGTTCTAGCCCAGTTCGGCCTCAGCGGAGGCGAGGCTGCCAGAGTAGTAGATGTATTAACCAACGCCTCGAGACTCGGCGTAGGCACGGCCAACGACTTTGCGCGGGGGCTCGCGAACGCTGCAGCAACGGCTAAGGGCCTCGGCCTCGACCTAGAGGACACGGTCTCATGGCTCGTGGTTCTTGAGAGGCGTCTCGGCTCAGCCGACGAGGCCGGCACTGTCTTCAACAGGTTCCTGCTCGACCTGCGAGAGATTGCGGAGAAGCTCGGAGTCCCACTCCAAGACACTAGCGGCCGCATCAGAGACATGAACGACGTTATCCTCGAGGTGGTGAGCGCGGTTAGAGCCGCCGGCGGAGACCTCGCCACCCTCCAGGAAAGGCTGACGGGGGTGGACATGAGGGCCCTGAAGGCGCTTCTGACATTCTCTCAGATGACTGAGGGCTTCGAGGAGCTTAGAGGCGAAGTGGGGAGAGGCGGCGCCGCTATGGAGGCCTTCGCCGCGACGCTCGAGACGACTACGGGCAAGCTCGAGAGGCAGAGGGCCGAGATTGACAGGCTCCAGAGAAGCTTAGGAGAAGGCCTTGCGGGAATCTACACAATGGTCGGCCCCCTGGCCCTAAAGGCGGCCAACGCCGTAGTCACGCCTTGGAGAGGCATAGTCGCATACTTCGCGGGAGACGAGTTCCAACAGCTCTCAGCAGCGGTTGAGACCCAGCTACACATGCTCGGCAGAATCACCGAGGAGGAGGCGGCTGCTTGGATAGCAAGCTGGGTCGAGGCTGGCAAGATCACTAGGGCCGAGGCTCTCGAGATAGCGGGCTCCCTCCTCTCACTCTCCACGATAGCTAGGTCAGAGCTAGGAGCCATGCTTCAAGAGGCGTTAGCGGCGGGCGAGCAGTTGCCCCCAGCCCTCCATCCACTAACCGAGGCGCTTCAATCCATGGCCGACGGCGCATCGAAGTCGCGAACCGAGGTTGAGACACTAGCCGCCAGGATAAAGGCGTTCTCAGAGGACGCCGGAATAGTCGCCGACGCGGCCAAAATGTTTGCACAATACTACGACGTGGTGCTGAGCATAGAGAAGGCGCTGGGCAGGGAAGTGCAGCTGACAGAGGAGGCGGCTCGGAGCAAGGAGAGGCTCACGGCCACAACGCAGCTGTTGAGCCTGATGACCCAGAGCTTCGGCCTCGTCCAGCAGGCCGTCCAGCTCTACATGCTTGGTGGAAAGGAGGCGGGCGATATGCTTGTGAACACGATGACTGGCCTCGTCTCAGCGACAGAGGACGGGGTGGTCACGCATCAAGAGTTCATCGATATTCTTGGCCAGCTAGGCGTCAAAAGCAACGACGTGGCGTCAAGCCTGCACAGCATGTTGAAGACCGGCCTCGAGGCCGTGAAGGCCGCCGTCGAGGGCAACATAGAGAAGGCCAGAGAGTTCAACAGCCTGCTCGACATGCTCAACGGGAAGACTATTCACACATACCACTACCACCACCAGATCACGGTAACCGGTTCTGCCAGGCCACCGCCCCCTACGATTCCTCAAACCATCGCCGCGCAGTACGGCATTCCCACAACAATACCTGAGGCCCAGAGAGGCATGTGGAGGGTCCCCGCAGACATGCCCGTATATCTCCACAGGGGCGAGATGGTCCTGCCACCCAAGCTCGCAGAGTGGCTCAGAGCCAAGAGACGGGGCGTAGAGGCCATAAACGTTGTCGTGAATGTGAGCCAGCCAAAGGCGACGGCCAACGAGATAGCTAAGGCGGTCTCACGCGCGATTGTCACACACCTGAGGGGCATGGGTGCATGAGTCTGCGGCTCAGAGCCTCACTCCTCCTAGCACTCCTCGCACTCTTCGTGTTAGTTGACGAGGCTATAAGGGAGGGCTACCTTTTCGACCCTCGCGACATAGCCACACCCACCATCCCGCCTTCGCACGAGCAGCTCTTCATCATACTCCTCTCAGCCGCCCTGATTCTCGGATACAGGTGGCGGAGATGAGACTGGTATTCAGGGTTTTTGATGGCTCAAACTGGCTTGACAGGACAGAGGAGCTGAGCAGCCTCCAGTGGTCCATCTCGGGGCAGGAGCTGGAGAGCCTGAAATTCACCCTGATCGGCGAAGACATAAAGACAGGCCATAGAGTCCGCCTGGTCCGCGGCCATGAAGTGGTCTTCGAGGGAGTGACCCATCAGGTGGACAGGAGGCATGAAAGCGGGCGAGCCAGGGTTGTCGAGGCTACAGCCTGCTCAGACCTAATCCTCTGGGACAGGCATATAGTCTACAGGGAATATCCGGCGGGAACCAAGGCTGGCACGATAATCAAGGACCTAGCCTCGCTGGAGCCGGGGACAGACACCGCGGGCGTCGACGAGCACAACACCCCCTCCCTTACGGCACCCTGGTTCATAGAGAACGCCAAGGCTCTCAAAGTCATGCTCGACGTAGCGCGAGGCACAAACTATTACATACGCATTAAGCCCGGCAAGAAACTCCTCTTCAAGCCCAAGCGGACAGGAACGCCTAAACTAACACTCAGCTCCTCAAACACCGTCTCAGCGGAATACAGCGAGGACCGATGGATGCTCAGGGACAGGGTTATCTATGTCGGGGCCGGGGGACGAGTCTTAGCCGACGTAAGTGAGGGAGAGGGAGAGTCGCCCCTAATAGTCCACGACCCCTTCCTCACGGACGAGTCAGAGGCCCAGAGGCGCGCAGGCATCAGGCTAGACCTCTGCAAAGAGTATGGGAGGAGGCTGAGAGTCAGGGTCCATGGAAGCCTCTTCGAGGATAGCGGCCTAGAGCTTTTCGATACCGTCAGGGTCAACCTCCCAAGCCTCAACCTCACAAACACCGACATGTTCATCGTCGGAGTGAGCTATGAGCCCGCTGACGGTGAGTGTGATCTCGAGATAGGCGGACGGCTAGAGTATCTGGAGGACTTTCTCCAAGAGGCGCTTGGCGGCGACGTGGCCGCACGGTTCGGGCAGGCCGTCAAGGTCCCTGAACTTGTGTCAACACTCTACACCGTGACCGAGGCCGTCGGCGAAGGACTGAAGACGATGAGCACGCTCAGATACCCGGTCTACTCGAACAGGCCCCCGCTGACGCTCTACAACAGCAATAACGTTATGCTCGACCCAGATGGGTGTGCCCGGCTGGTCTCGGGGGCCACGGAGGGGAGCTTCGAGGCTAGCGTCCTTCCCGCTTCGCCCCTCTTCACAGCCTTCATAAAGGCTGAGTGGGTGGCTGAGGGCGGCCAGGGCAGAGTTTCCGCCGAGATACTGGACTCGAGTGGCAATGTGATTACACGAGTGGTGGATGCCGTTGACACTCAGCAGGTCTATGTGCCTCGATGGCCATGGGCCCTTGGATGGATAACGAGGAAGGCCGCGTCATCGTGGGGAGGAAGCGGGGCCGCGGCCTCCGATGTATGGGCTGGAATAATCAACTCCAGCTGCCTGAAGCTCGCGCCAGCGACTCAAGGGGTTGAGGGCGAGATATTCTACCCAGCTGCCAAGAATCTAAACCTCGACATAGACTTTGCGAGATATATGAGGCTCTACTTTTACGGTGACTATGCCGCTG
>JAVYLC010000041.1:0-15003 GCA_038741355.1 Nitrososphaerota archaeon | reverse complement strand
ATACTGATAGGGCTCCATGGTACGGATGGCCCGTGAAGGTTCTGGGCTTTAGGAGGAGGGTAGAGACGTTCGGAAGGAGGAACGCAATAGAGTCTTGGTTCAGCAAGCTCAAGAGGAGGATAAAACAGTTCAACACATGCTTCCCAACATACAGGCCTAAGGTATCGGAGAGGTGGATAAGGTCATGGGTGGCCTTAAGTTGACAGTCCCCCCGCCGCATTAGAAAAATATTTTTGAAGCCTTAAACAGTCTCTAGAATTGTTGGCGCGGAGTGTGAGTAGATCTACGGTTATGCAATCACTAAAGGTTATGCTGATACCGGGAAAATACGGTCTTGAGAGATGGAGCTATGTATTGCAGAGGGTGAGCGGGGTGGTGATTTCTCTATATTTCATCGCCCACGTTTTAGAGACTGGAAATTTTGTCGGCGGAATTACAGTTTGGAGTGTACCTGAGTACAATTTTGCTGAGAGGGCTTATGAGGATACCGTCAAACTACTGAAAAATCCTCTATTTGATATCGGGCTCGCCGTGATAGGCTTTTTGGTGACTCTACACACAATAAATGGCATTCGTCTAATACTGGCTCACTTTGGTTTCTCTCTAAACCGTCCGAGGAGACCTGAGCCTTTCGCGCCGCCTCCCTCCTTTAGCTCCCGGCAGAGGGCACTTTTCTGGCTGAGCATATCGCTGGCCGTCTTCGCCCTATTGTATGCTCTGGACGCGCTTATGAGGGTGTTTAGGCCGTGAGGGAGCGCGATTTAATGCTTCTCCACTACATCACTGGAATAGGGATACTCGTCTTTGGATCAATACACATTGCCACAGTATTCCTCACCTACCCGTTCCAAGGAACTATCTGGGAGACAACCCTAAGATTCGACTCGATCCCCTACGCCGTATTACCAGTGTATAGGACAGCATTGTTGGCAGCCTCCCTATTCGGCCTTCTACTCTGCACGACCATCCACGCGATGAATGGTCTCAGATCGATTATCGCTGAGCTAATCGGCGCTAAGATGAGGTGGGTTGAGGCCTTGTTGATCATTGTAGGCGTTTTCTTAGTGGTGTATGGTACGAGAACGATCCTGATAGCACAGGCGCTGGTGTGAGGGGTTGGTAGAAAGAGTCAAGTTTAGGGTGTTTAGGTATCGTCCAGAGGACGGGGGAAAGGGCTTTTACAAGGAGTACGAGGTACCTGTTAAGAAGGGTATGACAGTCCTCGATGGTCTTATCTATATAAAAGAGATTATAGACCCCACGCTTTCGGCAAGATACTCTTGCAGGATGGCGATATGCGGTTCGTGCGGCATGAGGGTCAACGGGATTGAGACACTTGCCTGCCACACACAGATTCTGGAACTTAAGCGTAGGGTAATAACGGTTGAGCCAATGCGCAACTATCCCCTCATAAAGGACCTCGTGACTGACATGGAGCCTCTATTCAGAAAGCAGAAGGCCTTGATGACGTGGCTAATCAGGCAGAATACTGTGGAACAGGAGAATCCGACGAAACAGTATCTCCAGAGTGAGGAGGAGCTGGAGAGATACCTCCAATTCACTTACTGTATTCAATGCGGACTCTGCTACTCGGCTTGCCCCGTGGTCTCAACATTTCCCGATTTTTACGGACCACAGGCCCTCATGAAAGCATACAGATATTATGCCGACAGCAGGGATGAGGGGGGTGGAGGAAGAGCTCGTCTTGTTGACAGGTTCGAAGGTGTTTGGAGATGCCATTTCGCAGGCTCCTGCAGCGCTGTATGCCCCAAAGGAGTTGATCCAGCCCTAGCGATACAGCTTCTGAGACGGGCAGCTTTAAAGGGCTGAGACTCGGAAAGTCTTTAAACAAGGGGTTGGATTTTAGTCATGGCCTTGAGGCAAATTTACGTGGGAGACAAGCCAGTAGCTTATCGAGAGGCAACAGCCGAGGGCTATATCAGGCTGCGGAGAGAGACGATTGAGAAAATACTCTCAGGCGAGGTCGAGAAGGGTGACCCCCTAACCATAG
Organism: Nitrososphaerota archaeon; assembly: GCA_038741355.1. Classification (GTDB taxonomy): domain Archaea; phylum Thermoproteota; class Nitrososphaeria_A; order Caldarchaeales; family Calditenuaceae; genus HRBIN02. The sequence continues at coordinate 12,992 of JAVYLC010000041.1, read as the reverse complement.
CCAAGCTCGCGGGAGTTATGGGTGCGAAGACTACACCACAGTTACTTCCTCTCTCTCATAATATCCGGATAGAGGCGGTTGAGCTAGAGGCCTGGATAGAGAAAGGGTCTCAGCGCATCGGTGTTAGGGCCAGAGTGAAGACACATGAGAAGACAGGTGTGGAAATGGAGGCTCTTACGGCAGTCGCAACCGCCCTTCTAAACATATGGGATACGGTTAAGCAGTATGAAAAGGATGAGAACGGGCAATATCCAATCACTCTTATCGAGGCCATTAAGGTTATCTCAAAAATAAAGAGTGATGGAGGTGGTTGAGGCTAATAGTATTGGGGTCGGGCTCGATAGTGCCCACCCCTTATAGGTTTGGCTCCGGGCATTATGTGGAGGCTGGAGAGGGTAGGTTCTTACTTGACTGTGGGCCTGGCGTCCTCGAGAAGATGAAGAATCTATCATTATCTCCGTTTAAGTTAACGGCCCTTCTTCTCACACACTTTCACATCGACCATGTAGCCGACATCTTTCCTCTGCTGAAGTTGCGTGCATTCACTCCTGAGGGACTCCCTAACAAAACGCCTGAAAAGTTAAGAATCTTCGGTCCAAAAGGGCTTAAAAGGTTTTTAGAGACACTGATAGACAATAACGAGTTTTTCTCATATGTCAAGACCCTGATGAGGTATGAGTCGTACAGTAGTCTGGAGGAGGTTGAGCCATGGAGGGTGTTTGAGGTTGAAGGAGTTCGCTTAACTTCAGCGCCTGTCACGCATGATGGCGGAGTGGCCTATAGGCTTGAATCTAAGGGAGTGTCGCTGGTATTTTCAGGCGATACGTCCTTCAGCGAAAACCTAGTTAAACTTGCTGCAGGAGTAGATGTACTAGTTCATGAATGCTCATTTCCCCACGAAAGGCTGGTGGGGCAGCATGTATCAGAGATAGAGCTTGCCCGAATAGTGGCTAAAGTGAGACCCAAGATCGTGGTTGTGACACACCTGTACCCTATTTGGGAGGGAGAGGAGCATAGGATAGCTAAGACATTGGAGCAAAGTTACAGGTGTAAAGTGGTTATTTCGCGAGATGGCATCGAACTCACTATCTAGGAAGCGTCGGCCTGTCGAATTGTGGTAACCTTACACCCCGCTGACCCTGGTATTTACCTCTATAGGGCCTCTCGACCTCCGAGGTGAGCTTGGCAAATACAAGGTGGATAAACCTCTCCCCGGCCCTGAGCTTCACTGGAAATTCACTCCCTATCATCTCGATTGTTAACTGTCCCTCAAAATTAGCGTCGACAATCGTTGGGGGGAGCGACAATCCTAGTCGGGCATAACTACTCCTCAAGTTTACAAAGCCCATTATGTCTTTGGGGAGTGAGAGGTATTCGATTGTGTGTAGTAAGACGTGCTCGTGGGGGTTTATCAGGAAAGTGTCACCCTTCTCAATTACGTAGAAGTCGTCGGGACTAGTTTCCTGCGGGTCTAAGACTTTTTGAGTCTTCTTCAACCTCCCAATCTCAAAGCCAATACGTAAGTCCAGCCCATTCTCTCTAACTATGTCATCGCTGAGCGGCTCCACCCTCAGCCTTCCACTACGTATATAGTTCCAGAGGTCAAAGTCTGAGAGTATCATGCAGCACCAAATACATTGCTCCTAAATTAACCCTCACCTTCCATCTGCTTAGTCTTCAATCCCTTAAGGTCCGGCTATTTGCTGTTTATCTGAAGACCGGTCAGCGTAATGCTTAGAGACACTGCCTGGCCTTAGGGCCTCACATAGATAATCAAAAGCCTTGAAGGGATCACTCTTATCCCCACATGTGAATATATCCAGCGTCGCATACCTGTAACCAGGCCAGGTATGCAGGGCTAAGTGGCTCTCAACTACAAGGGCGATCACGGAAACTCCCCCCTTAGAGCCTCCAAACCTCCACCCCCTCAACTCAACCAGGGTCATTTTAGCGATCTTGGAGGCCTCTGAGACTAGCTTCTTTAGCAGCCTAAGATCACTTAGTATGCTTGGGTCACAATCATATAAATTACCGTATACATGCTTCCCGACTACTCCAATTTCCGATTTCTCCTCAACCTGCATTTTCTCAAGGAATCGCAGTAAAAGATATTGATAAAGTTGTTGAATCCACTGATCCAGATTAACAACCCGCTCCACAGGGCACTAACAAGCACCGGCGATTTTTTTCAAAAAAAGACTTTAATCACCTAAAAAATACGGTTTTTATTCCCAACAATTGGGGGGCGAAAGAGCCCCAAGTGGATTGGCCATAAAAGATAGGATTGTTAAAACGTAAATCTTACAAGGTAAACCTCCACCAAAACACCTCTGTTCCGAGCCGCTCTAACGAGTCGATAATTCAGAAAAAATTGAAAACATCCAAACACCCGCATGGCATATATACCCGTTCACTAACGGATCTCAAAATCATCTGATTTACAATACACCCCACCCAGAAAACCCAGACTACAGACCCTATCTCCCCACCAATATGGCAACCGCGATGCGGATCGGTGGGTAATATGTACATGGAATAGTATCTCAGATCTTTCTGTGATCGTTTTACGTTGTAAGGTAAACCTTTTAACATGGCTTGCGGCATATTAGTGGTGAGTGGTGATGGTGGGGAGGGGTCGGATTGCCCAGAAGAGGAGGATCGTGGTGGATAAGAAGGCTCTTGTTTTGGCTAGGCAGGCTGCAAGGCGTCAGCCGAGGATTACTTTCTATTCGCCGTTGAGTTCTCTTGTTCTTAACTATCTGAAGAACGTGACCCCTAGGTTTAGCATTAGCGACGAGGTTGCGAGGATTGTTGAGTCTGAGCTGGCTAGACGTTACCCTGAGCTTGTGAGTGCGGGTAGGAGGTCTCTTCGACTTTCTGGGACTGGTTAAGGGTATAATAGCTGCTATCCTAGGTTGAGTCGCTGGGGGATTTGCTTAGGGATGTCATAAGCGAGGCGCTAAGGGCTGCGAGGGATGCGCTGCTGGATACGGTTAGCAGGGGAGTTGTAGGTGAGCCGCTGGGGCGGGGGTACTATGGCGACATCTCCTATAGGGGTGATTTGGTCTGCGAGAGGGCTATCGTCGAGGTGTTAAAGGCTCGCCTAGGCAGTGTAGCCATAGTCTCGGAAGAGATGGGCGTTTCTTGGGAAGGGCCAGGTGAGCCGGAGTACTGGGCACTGATCGACCCTGTCGATGGAAGTGCAAACATGTCTAGGGGGATCAGCTTTTACTCCTCTGGGATCGCACTAGCCCGCGGCCCCTCTGCTAGGGATGTCGTCTCGTCAGGGGTGATAGACCATATCACGGGGGAGATTTTCCTAAGGGAAGAGGGATATGTCTCTCATAGGGAATCCTCAGACCTTTCAAGAGCTTCTCAAGGAGATAAAGGCAGAGCCGCTGTCTTCTTCCATCACGCATCCTTTAAGAGGAGCATCCAGTCTCGGGAAATCTCGATCAGGATAGCTGAGCGGCTTCGATTTTTCAGGGTGATGGGCTCGGCGCTTCTTGAGATGTGCTATGCCTCGGTGGGGCGCGTCGACGGCTACCTGTGCCTGACACCAGAGCTAAGGATGATGGATATTATGCCAGCGCTATACTTTGCCATGGGTATGGGCTGTAGCAGTGCCTCATACCCAAAATCTCTGCTTGACGAAAGGCTGGATAGTCAGTCGCGCTATGGAATTGTCATCGGGAGGAATCAAACCATGTTCGAGGAGGTCGTTTCGATGCTCGGTGATGGCTGGAGCATACTGGCACAGTTCCCCCATTCCTCACGGTTTTAAAAAGCCTCATCCTCACAGCTAGGGCCTACAACATCCTTAATAGCCCAACTGCACAGGCTCTTTAAAGGTTGAGCGATAGGTCCTTCGTGGCACTCGACGAGAGGACATGGGCAGCCATAAAGAGGCTGGGGCTTTCCGAATACGAGGTCAAGGCATACATCGCCCTCCTCAAGCGCCGTAGCGGGTCGGCGAGCGAGGTTAGCGCTGCAGCTCAAATCCCGATCTCAAAGATTTACGAGACCCTCAAGTCACTTGAGAGGAAGGGTCTTGTAAAGGTTGAGCGGGGGCGACCCATGAGATATATCCCTGAGCATCCACAGGTCGCCTCTGAGGCTATTAGGGCGTCAATAGAGAACGATCTCAAATCAGACCTAGAGGTCTTCGTCTCAGCCCTGACCCAGATATATGAAGGTACTGGGCCTGAGCGTCCCGACCTATGGATAATCAGGGGGGAGGTCTCTCTCTGGAGGAGTGTAAAAGATGTTATGGGAAGAGCTAACAAGCAGCTCTCTGTTGTCTTACCGATAATCCCTGCCGAGATTCAGCAGCTCTTGATCTCGACCGCTTCCCTGATAAAGGAGAGGCGGGGAGTGGTGAGGGTGCTGGTAGGGCCTCAGGCGGTGGGGAAGGTTGTGAAGACGCTATCTTCATTGGCTGAGGTCAGGGTGAGGGAGATCTCATTCGCAGGCGGAGTGATTAACGATGTGTCGGAGGCTGTGCTGTTGCTCCTTGCAAGTGGAGAGAACCGCCCTCAAGTAGCGATTTACTCAGCCCACCTCTCCCTGACAGCCATTGCACAGCTCTACTTCAACATGCTCTGGGAGCACTCTGAGGAGCTTAAGAGCTGAGGACAAGTCTCATGAAGCGTTTAGAGTCCCTCTCCATGCTAACGTTGTTGAATAAAACATAGATCACATCCCCATCATACTCCTTAATCTTCCTGTATAGAGCCGCTAGGTCGTCGTCGGTGTAGGAGTAGTTATACATGGTTTTCCCAGGGGGACTGCCGTGCAGCCTCAAATATACTGTCCTATGCTTACCTAGCGTAACTGGGTCTTGGAGGAATGGGTCCGTCACATGGACTAGTCTAGCCTTTTTACATATCTTAGCGATAGAGTCAAGTGACCAGCCCCTGGCCTCAAACCCGATGTTGAACGCCCCTCGCTCCATATTCGAGAAGAAGGCCTCTGCATTCCGCATGTTGTCCGGCGTATCCCTGAATGAGCTGGGAGTCTGAATAAGGCAAAAGGGCGACCTCAACTCATCGCAAATAGTCCTCGTAATGTTCCAAGACTCGTAGACCTCTTTGGTGGGCTGTAGGCTGCCGTGGTTTTTTGTCGGCTTGATATTTGAGCGACGCCAAGTTGGGCTTGAGGGGGGATGAGTTATACCTTGGAACGCCTTGACGGTAAAGATGAAGTCTTCTGGAGCCTGGCTTCGCCACTTTCTAACTGTTTCAAGTCTCACAACCCTGTAAAAGGTTGTCTGGAGCTCGACAAGCCTGTACTCCCTAATGTAGGTGTTCATAGATTTTGTAAATCCACAACAACCCACCAGTATCTTCAATCCTCACTCTAGCCTCCTAAGGGAGTCAATCATGTCTTTCACCGACTTAGACCTGCTCAGTATTAGTGGGACTCTAGAGAGTTCCGCAAGCTCGACGGCCAGTTTATCTACTTGTTCAGGAGAGGGAGGGCCGTGCAACGCGACTGCGACGGGTTTAAGGGGATAGACCCTGACAGCTACTAGTGGTGATCTCCCTGTAGAGACGTTTGTGAAGACTAGCACCCTCATTGAGGTTAAGCCAAAGATTTGGATGAACTCGGTTGAATCCATGTATCGTATCGCGGCGATGCTGTCAACAACTGTGTATCCGTATACCTCCGGCTCACGCCCCCTACTCCTCCACAGATACTCGCCCTCCATAGCTTCAACTATCTCGCCAAGCGTGACCGGAGTGGAGAACTCGCGCAAATCCAAGATAGCTCTATGGCGTGAGCGGGAGGGGTCTGAGAAGTGTCTGATGTTCGCTCCCCCTTTTTCAAGGTCTAAAGCTATTAAGCTTTCTACATATCGGCCCACAAACTTTATACCAGGGGACCTCTTGCCCTGCTCATAGTCGCTTAGGACGGACGGGGAGACACCCATACGCGCTGCGACCTCACGCTGCTTCTCCCCAAACAGTTGTCTCCACTTCTTCATAGCAACCCCTGGAGACTTGGATATCGCAATCTCTCCCGCAATCCTCACTTTTACTGCTTCAATGTCCTCAGAACTCACTATTCTCGCTTGGCTACCCACTTCCCCCACGCCAGGTACCAAGTATATCATGTCAATTTCCTCGAAAATAGGTTTTTAGCATGCCGCCCCCACAGATACTTAGAATTGAAGGCGAAGAATTATCGGTCGATGGAGAGGCCATTCACTAGGGTCGACTATATTCATGGCGCCCCCCAAGCCAGGCTGGCTAAATATGATTACGGTGCATGGCGAGGGGACTACGAGTACAAAATAAGACTGACAGCTAAAGAGTCAGTCCAGATAAGAGATATGGCGCTCGAGTCGGCTAGGGTTGCGGCGGGTAAGATGCTCTCCCAGAAAATAGGCGATAACTTCTACCTCACCATAAAGGCACATCCTCACCATGTACTTAGGGAGAACAAGATGATTTTTGGGGCCCATGCTGATAGGCTCCAAGAAGGAATGAGCAGGGCTTTCGGACGGCCTGTGGGTAGGGCCGCCCAGGTAGAGGCAGGTGAAGACGTTCTCGAACTATACGTCTATGGAAAAGATATCGAGCTGGCCAAACAGGCAATAAAGGTAGCCGCCTCAAAACTGCCCAAATCCTACAACATCATGGTCGAACGGCTGGAAGCGAGGATGCAGGAGACCCAAACCGCTAGCTAGGCCCTCCCAGTAGGGAGACTAGTAGGGCGGCGGATGTATGCATCCTATACTCGGCCTGTAGGAAAATTATCGAGCGGGGCGACTCTACAACCTCGTCTTCCACCTCTTCTCCCCTCCTGATAGGCATACAGTGCATGAACTTGGCCCCCGGCTTTGCCTTCTCGAAGAGTTTCATGCTTACGCGGTAGCGTGGGAGAAAGTCTCGAAGCCTACCCTCATACTCGCTCTCCAGCCCCATAGAGACGAAGACATCCGTGTAAACGAAGTCGGAATCCTCCACTGCCGTCTCCGGATCCTCTGTAAACTCCACCACACCCCCCACCGAAGAGGCCACCTCCTTATACAATTGAATCTCATCTGGTGGGAGCCAATACTTTCGAGGGGACGCTACTGAGATAGGTATCCCCAGTGAAGCACATATCTGTACCAGTGACCTGCACACATTTCCACAGTCTCCAATGTATGAAACCTTGAATCCCCAGCCCCCAGCATCCTCATACATAGTAGCCACATCCGCCAAGGCTTGGCACGGGTGGTGGCGATTTGTGAGCGCGTTTATTACAGGCTTCTCAGAGTATTTCGCGATATCCTCTAGCGAGGAGTGGGATGCAAGCCGCGCAACTATTGCGTCCACGTATCTGTTGAGGACTCGTGCGGTGTCTTTTAACGGCTCCCCTCGGGCTAGCTGAAGCTCAGAGGCTGGGAGATAGATTACCTCGCCTCCAAGCCTTAAAACGGCGGAGCTGAACGAGACCCTCGTCCGCGTAGAGGGTTTTTCGAAGAGTAGGGCGATGATCTTGCCGCGCAATGAATGGCCGTTGTAACCATCTCGCCTAAACCTCAGGGCTAGCTCGATGATGTTTAAGAGCTCGCTTCGAGAGGCGTCAAATATCTGTAGAAAGTGTTTCAAACCTCTTCCTTAAAATGCTTGGCTCTTTTTAAAAGTTAGTCCTGGTTTTACCTGCAAGAGCCCTTTAACAGGCCCCCTACTCCTCCGAACGTCTTCAGAAACATTTCTCCAGACTCGTGTGTTGCTGAGATAAGCTCAACCCTCGTGTTTGTCTCCTCGGCCTGTCTTATGAGTATGTCAACGAGCTTCTCTTGGCGGTCAAGTTTGAAGCCCTGAACTCCACATTTTGGACATTTTTGAGACAGTTTTTCCGGCAGCAGGGAGACGAGATCACTCTCACTGAGAGTTTCGGTAACTGCGTAGCCGCAGTTTGAGCAGCTGTATGTGACTTCTACGAGGTCTAGCTCCTCGCCTACGAGGAGTAGCTCGAGCTGCCTCCCTTGTAGTGCCTGCCTGACGGTGTCTAGGCCGTAGACCACAGTGTTCTGAGTCGTGACCCTCCGCATCAAATCTTCAACCAGCCTCCTCTCCTTCACTAGCCTTAGGTTGGACAGAATGTCGGCTGCCCTGTCTATTGCCTCCCGCACACCCTCTTCGCCGGCATAAGATGTGTCGATCACGTGTATTTTGTCACGCAAGCTATAGTGGAGTTTTCCCTCCTTCGCGAAAACTTCCTTGGTTGGGCCGGGGCCGGCGATGATTATCGCCTTAAGATCAGGATAATTAAGAAAGACCTCGTTAGCGTGCTCTGCAAGCCGCGTATAGTAGTCCTTGAGCGCTTGCTCTCTCAGCCGCTCGAACCTCCTGGAAGACTGGCCTCCTGCCCTATGTTTACCCGGAATGCCGCTCGTATATGTTCTCAGTTCAATAATCATCTTTCCGCGCAGAACGGCTATAGCCGCATCCTCATTATCCATCGCGATTATACCGTATGTCTCCTTCTCCTTTAGCAGGTCCTTAAGGGGGTCGAGGTAGAATTTCGAGTCACAGCGGTAGAGGAAGAAGTTGATAGGCTGTGGCGGGTGGAGGTGGTATACCTCGATCTTCTCCGTACCCTCACCGTTCTGCGGTATAGCCCCGCTGAATATTATGAGGCCGTTGGGGCCGCTGTCGTTGAAGAGCTTGAGCCGCTGGATGGCGCTCTCTATGGCGTCCATTACTGCCTTCCTAGTCCCCTTAGACTTGATGTTGGAGGCGGTTGAGAGCTCCTGTCTCAGGTATCCTACAACCTCATCTATCCTCTTCCCAGGCGGTATGTAGAGCGTTACCAGCTCCGTTCCGCGGCCCTGCCGAGACTCTAGAAACTCTATGAAACGCCTGAACTTGTATCGATCCACGCTACCCCATTTTGCTATTCCATTCTCAGTCCCAACTACATCTCCTTCTGGGCTGAATTTAACTATTAGTCAACCGGCGCCAACACTCTCTGGGGATATTTTAATTAAGGGATTAGGAATAATTTCTCTACGATTTGCGGCTGGTGCTTAAGATTGGCGGTCATCTCTTCTCGACAAAGAATGGAGTCTCGGTGGACTGGATAAAACAGGCAGCAGACATTTTGAGGGAGACCCATTCTGAGAATGATAAATGGGTGGTTGTGGTTGGAGGTGGGGTGGGGGCGCGTGCCTTCATAGAGGCGGCCAAAAGACTGGGGGCTGACGAGACAAGGTGTGACGAGATAGCCACCGAGGTCACAAGGATACACGCAGCCCTCTTTATACAAGCGTTGGGTGAGAAGGCATATCCCCTAGTTGTTAAGAATGTAGATGACCTGAGGGCAGCACTGGTGGGCAGGGGGATAGCTGTTGCAGGCGGGTTCTGGCCCGGGCAATCCACCTTCGCAGTAGCGACCTATTGCGCGGAGACGATACGAGCTGAGAGACTAATCGTCGCCTCAAACGTAGAGGGTATCTACGACAAAGACCCGAAGATACATAGTGATGCCCGCATAATACCCCGGCTAAGCTACGCGGAGCTGAGAAAAATAGTGGTGGGGAGCCCGCAGCTTGCGGGGGAGTATAGGCTTATAGACAGTGTCGGCCTATCAATCCTGGAGCGGAGTAGGATCAGACTATCCATAATTGATGGAAGGGATGTGAGGAATATACGACGGGCAATACTTGAGGATTATGCGGGATCAATCGTTGAGGGCTAAACCGTTCTAAGTAGTTGGTTATGCTTAAAAATGCCAGACCAGGTGTACATATTGTGAAGGTCGCGGTCGCGGGCGGGGGAGTGGCTGGAAGCTACTTCGCCAACCTCATCAAGGATGCATACGAAGTCGCGGTTTTTGAGCGGCAGAAAGCGGAGAGCTTCAGAGCTATCTGCGCTTGGGGGACTAGTAAACACGAAATGAGGCGTCTAGCCGGACGAATAGGCCTGAATTTCGATGAATACATTCTCCATGAAGGGAAAGAGATGATCGTTAAGCTACCCAGTGGGGACGAGTTCTCCATCAAGCTGAAGGGGCTCTGCACATTTAACAAGAAGAAGTTCATACTAGATATGCACAGCAGGCTGAAAGTATACTACGGCGTGGATGTGAAAAAAGTGAAGATGACAAATTTTGACTTGATTGTGGACGCCACCGGATTTCACAGGGCCCTCTTACCGAGAATCGCCCGTGACTACTACATTCCCACTGTGGAGTATCTTGTGAAGTATGATAGCCCACCTATGGAGGACTTCTTCCTGATGCCACTGACCCACCTAGGCGGATACCTCTGGTACTTTCCCCTCTCTAACAACCTTGCCCACGTGGGCGTTGGCGACTACTTCAACAGGCATAGAGAGGCTCTAAACGAGTTCATCAGGAGAACACCGGGCGAGGTGATTGACGTCGTTGGGCGTCCTGTGAGGATAGCACCACCCCACCTCTGCGCCCCAATAGCCAGTGATGGCGTGGTTGGGCTTGGGGAGAGTATCGGTACTGTCCACCCTGTGATTGGCGAGGGCATAATTCCGGGGATGCAGTGCGCTGAGCTGCTGGCCCAGAGCCTCGAGGAGGGTATTGAGAGATACCCACTAAAGGTACTCAAGAGCTTCTCAGTCTTCTACACCATATTCCAGTTTATCAGGAAGGTCCACAACTCTAGCTTCAACTACTTCAGAGACTTTAAGCTACTCCTATCTCCCTACCTCTACATGAAACTCCGTGAGGATAGGTTTGGAATGGAGATCAGGTTAAAGGATTGGCTTAGGATTGTTGAGTCCTATCGCAGAGCTGGGGCAGCTACTAAAATATGAGCGCGCATAAACTATTCTCATGAGGTATAGGGATAAGGGAGTGGGTTTCCGGGGCGAGGAGCCGGTTAAAGACTACACCCTGGCAGCCAACACGACAATCAGCAATCTAGTAGAGTATTTTGCAGCCTCGGGCGGATTCATGGCCAGCTATCTTGCTGAGGGCTGCAGAATACTTAGAGAGATGGCTAGTGACCAGGAATGTGTACGGTGGCTCTCGTTTGTAGGCTCCCTCACAGCCACTGGCCTCAGGGGGGTCTTGGCCAGCATCATAAGGCGGGGAATCTTTAACTATGTGGTTACTACTTGTGGGACGATCGACCACGACATTGCACGGACTCTAAACAACTATTACAAAGGCGTGTTCGAGTTGGATGATGGCGAGCTCCGTAAGCATGGGCTGCACCGTGTCGGTTCAGTCATTGTGCCAGAGGAGAACTATGGACTCGCGATTGAGCGCTTCATGCTGGGTTTGCTGCAAGAGCTTTACGACAACGGGGTGAGAGAGATTGGAACGATCGAGCTTGCTAGTGAGATAGGGCGTCGTCTTCCAGAGGGCTCGATTTTAAGGGCGGCGGCTGACGCAAACGTGGATGTAGTAGTGCCTGGGATAATGGATGGCGCCGCTGGGACCCAGCTGTGGATGTTTCACACGACGCATCGAGACTTCAAGTTAAATCTCTTCAGAGATTATGACCGCCTCTCTGAGAACCTCTTCAAAGAGATGAGGAGGGGCGGCCTGATAATAGGGGGTGGAATAAGCAAGCACCATCTTCTGTGGTTGAACCACTTCGGGGGTGGTCTGGACTATGCGGTCTATGTCACGACTGGGAACGAGTGGGATGGAAGCCTGACAGGTGCGCCGCTGAGGGAGGCTATAAGCTGGGGTAAGCTGAAACCCACTGCCCGAAAAGTCACAATCTACGGGGATGCAACTGTGATTCTCCCCCTATTAGCATCTGTTCTCCTAGCCTAGCCTTCCTTAAACACCCAGCCGAGATCAGGCGGGTCTCTCCTCCGGCCCACCTTCTCGTAGAGGGCATGGGCTACGAGTGGGAGACCGATTGTGGCGTCACAAAAGCATTGGACGGTCAAGCTGTCGGGGCCCTCTTTTCCCCAGCTCTTAGCCTCATCGAGTGTGGCGCCTGATAGGCCCCCCCAATGGGGGCTGTCAGTGGTTATCTGTGCGGCGAACTTGTGCGGCCTGTATTTGGATAAGTCGCCGGAGAGTAATACGTCGACTGCTACGGCGGCGAGTTGTATAAAGTCCTTGGGAACGCCTCCGCCGATAAATATTGCTGCACTGCTGGAGAATTTCGACTTTATCTTGACGAGTAATTCATAGTCGGCGAAATGGTCTATTAGTAGTTTGAAGCCCTCACCGTATCGATACCTATTTAGGAGGTAGGCTACCCCCATCCCCGAGTCCACAAGCGCCGGCGAGAATACGGGGACACCACTCCTCCACGCCTCCGTCAGAATACCGCTAACCCCCTTTCCGTCAAGCCACGCGCCAAGAAGGTTCAGAAAACCGGCTGACGAGTATATCCTAGTTCGGTCAAGCTGAGCTATGAAGTCTGCTAGCATCCTCTCCATCTTGAAGTAGTCCTCATCCCTTACCAAGACGTCGTGGAACCTGTAGATGCCTGCATTGAACAGCGCCCTGTCGTCGAGGTTGGGCTCACCCATGTAGTAGTGGGCGCCGAGCGCCTCGATCAAGTCTTCAGTAATATTTGCGCCTGTTGATACGAGCACGTCGATGAACCTATTCCTTATCAGAAATTTCACTATCTCGCTCTGCCCCGTCGTGCTTAGGGATCCCGCGAGTCCTAGAAATATTACTGTCTCCCTTGTGTTACATGCGGCCTCCCAAACCTTTACAACCTCTCCGAGCCTGCGTCCTTGGAATCCTGTCATAGCCATTGAATCTAGCAGTTGACTAATCTTTTTCTCGCCAACTTCAATCGGTCTCAACTCCCTAACAAGGAATCTTTTAGCGAGTTCCTCTCTGCTGCTCATTACTTTCAAAATTCACTCCCACTCTTCAAATAAATATCTTCCTTGGATGCCCGTTCTACTCGGAGTGTGTGCGAGTTTTCTGGGGGTGGGGCCGGTGGGATTTGAACCCACGTCCTCCAGCGTTCAGGACCGTGTGGTTCCCCAGGCTGGCGTCATAGCCATGCTAGACCACGGCCCCGTGTAATCAAC
>JAVYLC010000040.1:0-16197 GCA_038741355.1 Nitrososphaerota archaeon | reverse complement strand
CTCTCACTCTACTTCTCCGAGGACGCCCTGATAAGGTATCGTCTAAGGGTTGAGGCAGAGTATCTTAGGCTTGTCCTAGGTAGGGTTGCGCCGCAACTCGTCGAAAAGGCCTCAGCTGTGCTTGACGAGGCTGTCTCGGAGGCCAGCTCCTCGGTGGTTGAGGAGGTGAAGAAAATCGAGGCGGAGACGAGGCACGACGTCGAGGCCGTGGTCAGGTTTCTGAAGAAGAGGCTTGAGGAGAGAGGCTTCGCCGAGGCCGCCCGCCTAGTCCACATAGGCCTCACCTCGGAGGACGTAAACAACCTAGCCCACTCCCTAGCCCTCAGAGACTCCATCACACAGGTCATAGCCCCCGAGATGGAGTTGCTCCTCAAGGAGCTGGCCGCCCACGCCTACAGGGAGAGGTGGACTGCGATGCTTGCGAGGACTCACGGCCGGCCCGCCGTGCCCACCACGCTTGGGAAGGAGCTAGCGGTCCACGCATACAGGCTCCTGAACAGTTTGAGGAGAGTCGGCGAGGCGCGTCTTCCGGGCAAGGTCTCGGGCGCAGTCGGGACCTATGCTGGGCTGGTTGAGGTTTTCGGGGAAGAGGCCCTCGAGGTCTCGGAGAGGTTTGTCAAGTCTCTGGGACTAGTGCACTGGCTCGCGACCAAGCAGACTGTCCCGCACGACGACGTCTCCCGCCTCCTTTACGAGCTTGCCCTATCCTCGAACATCCTCGTAGACCTCTGCAGAGACCTCTGGCTCCTCTCCATGCTCGGCCTAATCTATCCGCGCCCACACGGAGTAGGCTCATCTACCATGCCCCAGAAGAGCAACCCAGTCGAGCTCGAGAACGCTGAGGGCAACCTAGAGGTCGCCTCGAATATGCTCTCCTTCCTCGCCTCGCGGCTACTCCTCTCAAGACTACAGAGGGACCTGTCCGACTCCACGATAAGGAGAAACTACGGAGTAGCGCTCGCCCATCTCCTGATAGGTGTGAGAAACCTCAGAGCATTTCTTAGACGCATGGAGATTGATAGGGAGGAGGTTAGAAGGGACCTAGAGCGGCACCCAGAGGCCCTCTCAGAGGCAGTCCAGATAAGGGCTAGGTTGAGGGGCGTGGATCTTCTGGAAGAGATCAGGGCTCTGGGCACGGGGGACACCAGCTATCTTGAGAGGCTTAGGCGTCTGCTGGAGGGGCGGGGGCTCAGCGCCTCCGAGATTATTCCTGAGGCCGCCGAGAAGTATCTGGGCCTAGCCCCCTTGGTTGCGGAGCTGGTTAGCAGGCTGGTCAAGAGCTGAGCAGGTGGCGGCAGATTTATTATCCGCGGAGGTCTAGGGAGGGCTGTCGAGGAGAGATGGTGCGCGAGGTAGTCTTTACGGAGAAGGCTCCTAAGCCCGCATTTCCATACTCGCAGGCCGTGAAGGCGGGTGGCTGGGTGTTTGTCTCAGGCCAGGTGTCCATAGACCCGGCGACGGGGAAGGTGGTGGGAGGCGACATTAAAGCTCAGACTAGGGTTGTTCTGGAGAACCTGAGAGCGATTCTCTCCGCAGCGGGCGCCAGCCTCAAGGACGTCGTCAAGGTTAACGTCTACCTTGCGAGGGTCGAGGACTTCGCGGCCATGAACGAGGTCTACAGGGAGTTTTTCCCCGAAGAGCCGCCCGCCAGGACGACGATAGCCGCCAAGATGGTGAACGAGGCGTTTCTAATCGAGATAGACGCCGTAGCTTACAGGGGCTGAGGATCGTAAATCCTTAAAGCCTAGAGTGGGTTGTTTTCTACGAGCCATGGGTGGTCGAGTTCCAGCTGGGCATAGCTCTGAAGCCCAGCAGACTTGGCTCTAGCATCGACGAGAAGAGAGAGTCTCTGTTAAGGTTCATCGACCTAGCTTATGGTGTGGGCGTCGACTGCTTGGTTGTGGACTCTGAGAGGAGCTTGGACGATCTGAGGCCTTCAGACGTCGCTGAGGCTGTGAGGCGCTCTGAGAGCATCGGCGGCCCGCTTGTTGTCCCAACTGTCCCGGTGAGGAGAAACGACTTTGAGAATCTCTTCCAAGAGTATCTCGAGGAGCTGCAAGGGCTTGAGGCAGCGGGGCTCTGCTTGGTGGCCGGGAACCCAGCCTACCTCAGTAGCGAAGAGGCGTCCAGGAGGCCTGGAAGCCTCCTCAGATTTGCCTGCCGTGAGGCTAAGAGGGTTCTTGGAGACAGGCCTCTGCTCCTCGGCACCGAGAACGTTGAGGCGGTCTCTAGGAGGATTTGCCGCGAGGTAGGGTGCACCCCCTTCCTGCTTCTAGACGTGGGGGTTGAGGACGAGGCCTGCGGATTCTCCTCCGTCTCAGGTGGAGGAGTCGCCGTCTACGCGCCCTTCTACATCGGCGTCGGCGTCCCGGAAGAGGCTTCGAGGGTCTTGATATCCTATGCCCGGAGGAGGCGGCGGCTGATGGCGATTGAGGGCGGCCATATCGGCCTCACATCCGCTCTTCGCGTCTCGCTTGTGGGAGATGTCCCGGAGCTGGCTGAGAGAATAAGGAGGCTGGGCTCCAGCGGTGTTCAGCTCCTCGTCGGGTTTCCTGCAGAGGCCTCCGCAGGCCAGGTCCGCTCTCTCGCTCTAGCAGCGCGGTGGGATGGAGAAAAAGGTTAAGCGCGGGAGCTGGTGTTTAGTTAATGTCTGAGGGTGGCTGGGGGTATGCCTAGGTGTCAGGTCTGCGGCCGGAAGACTGAAAAGCTCGTGATGGTTAAGGGTAGAAGAGTTTGTGACAAGTGTCAGGGAAGGGTGTGATGGCAGGCAGGGTTAAGCTGGGCTTCATAGGCTGCGGAATGATAGCGCAGTTCCACGCGCGGGCACTCACAGAGGACTTGGGCGCCGAGGTCGTGGCTCTCAGCGACGTGAAGAAGGAATCGATAACGAGCCTGAAGAGGGCCGCGCCGCAGCTCAGAGACGCCAGAGAATACTCCGACTATGTCGAGATGTTCGAGAAAGAGCAGCTCGACGGAGTCCTGGTCTTGACGCCGCACATATATCACAAGGAGCAGGTGCTCGAAGCCTTGAAGAGAGGAGTCCATGTCCTGGTTGAGAAGCCGATGGTCACGGGCGTCAACGAGGCGCGCGAGATCCTGAGCGCAGCCGAGTCTACGGGCCTCGTAGTGGCTCTTGCATATCAGAGGAGGACGGACGGATACTTCACGCACATTAAGCAGCTTGTGAGCGGCGACGGCTTGGGGGAGCCGCTCTATATCGAGCATCAGCTTTCACAGGACTGGGCAGGCCTCTCTAAGGGAACTTGGAGGGCTGATCCTCGGCTCGCGGGTGGCGGATTCCTAATGGACTCTGGAAGCCATATCGTGGATATGGTGCTCTGGTATGCGGGTGGGTTGCCACTCGAGGTCTTCGCTACTCTCTCCTCTAAGGAGGGTTGGGGTGCGGAGCTGATGGCCTCGATAAGCGCGAGGTTCAGGGGCTGCGTCGCGAGCGTCTCTCTTATGGGCGATGCGCCGATATGGTCTGAGAGGCTCAGAATATACTGCCCGGGCGGGCTTGTCTCCTATCTGGATGAGTTAGGGTCTAGGCGTGTCTGGGTCATGGACAGGGAGGCTAAGAGGCTCAGCGCTCCTTGGAAGGAGCTGCCGAAGCATTCGAGCCCTCTGGCGAATTTTGTCCGCGCCATAGTCGGGGAGGAGAAGCCCGCTGCAGGCCCCGTTGATGGGTTGAGGGTTGCGATGTTTAAGGAGGCGTGCTACAGGTCTGCCGAGAAGGGCGCACCGGTAAAACTAGCCTAGAATCCTGGTCCCTATCGTCTCCCTGCCCAGCAGCGCGTCCACAACCCTTGAGGGGAAGAGCCCGTTCACAACCCTTACCTCGACACCGGCCTCCGCGGCCCTCAGAGCCTCCTCCACCTTAGAGGCCATCCCGCCGGTAACGTCTCCGACGTCGCCGAACCTTATCGAGGCCAGGGTCCTCCTGGTAAGCTCGCGTATCAGCCTCGCCCCCTCGCCCAACTGGTCAAAGACGCCGTCCACATCCACCGCGAAGACAAGCCTCTCGGCGTCAAGCCTGATGGAGAGGTCCACGGCTATCGTGTCTCCCGAGAGGACGGTGAATCCCAGCTCCCTGTCGAAGACGACGTCTCCGTTGAGGACTGGTATGAAGCCTTGGTCGAGGGCTGCCAGTATTGGGTCGAGGGCCGCTGAAACTATTCTCCCCCTCCGCGTCAGGAATATCGCGTTTGAGGGGAGGCCCACGCATCTAAGCCCCGCATCTGCGAGTATCTGGGTCACTTGGAGGTTCAGCCTCCTCGTCTCGATGGATGTTTTTACGAAGCCCTCTAAGCCTCGCGGCGAGGCCGCGCCCAGAGCCACCTGATACTCAGCCGCGACCTCGTGGACCCGGCCACCCCCGCCGTGGACCAGTATGAGCGGCCTGCCCTCAACGCCCGCCAGCGCAGCGCCGATACGCCTAACAGCGTCCTCCCTCACAACCCCTCCACCCCTCTTCTCCGTGACCAGCGACCCGCCAAGCTTAAGCACCAGCAGCCCGCCCACTCCGCGGCTCCACCCGCTTTGGAGACTATCCATGGATAAGATAAATCCGTCGAGGCGGGGGGTGTAGGACTGTAATGATTTTTAGGTGAAGAAGACTTTCTGGCCTCCGTGATTGATGGTGCCCTAAAGCTGCTGGAGAGGCTGAGCACGTGCTATGCCCCGCCGGGTGGGGAGGAATCGGTCGCCAGAGAGGTCGTGGCTTTCTTGGACGACTCCGCGGACTCTTTTGAGAGGGATGTGATGGGGAACCTGATGGTGAGGGTTGGAGGCGGCGGGCCGAGGGTGATGCTCGCAGCCCACATGGATGAGGTGGCAATGATGGTGAGCTGGGTCGATGAGGAGGGGTTTCTCAGCTTTGTGCCGCTGGGCGGCCTTGACCCCCGCGTCCTCGTGGGGCAGAGAGTCGTGGTCCACTCGGAGAAGGGGCTCTTGGAGGGCTGTATAGGCGTCAAGCCACCGCACGTCACCACGCAGGAGGAGGCGAAGCGTGTGCCCGAGCTGAGGGAGCTCTACATAGACATAGGCGCCTCGAGCAGGGAGGAGGCCGAGGCCGCCGGAGTCAAGGTCGGCTGCTTCGCAACCTTCCCCGCCCACTTCGCCAGGCTCCTCGGCTCGAGAGTAGTGGGCAAGGCGTTTGATGATAGGGCGGGCTGCGTAGTCGAGGCCTTAGCCGCTAGGGCCGCGGCTGAGGAGGGGCTGGGCGTAGAGCTCCACACGGTCTTCACGGTTCAGGAAGAGGTTGGGTTGAGGGGAGCGGCCACCGCGGTTAACAGCGTCAACCCTCAATACGCCATAGTTCTCGAGGGGACAGTCGCCGCAGACACTCCGGGGGTCCCGGAGCAGGGCAGGATTACGCGGCTGGGGCGCGGCCCCGCGATAAGGATCATCGACTCCTCCATGATAACTAATAGGGGCATGTATAGGCTGCTGGTCGAGGCCGCTGAGAGGGCCGGCCTAAGCTATCAGCCCCAGATAGTTATGGGCAGCGCCACGGACGCCGGCAGAATACATCTCCACGGCCGCGGAGTGGCTACGGGCGTTGTGGGTGTTCCGTGCAGGTATCTCCACTCACCCCACCTAGTCCTAGATCTGAGGGACTTGGAGGCGGCTTGTAGGCTCGTCGTGGAGGCTCTCAGACTCGTCGCCGACCGCGGAGGCCCCGGCTCCAGAGGCTGATCACTCTCTCGACTCTCTCCGCAAGGCTGAAGTCGCGGACCGTGAGGCCGCCGGCGTCATGCGTCGTGAGCCTCAGCCTCAGGTATCCGTATCCGAGCTCAACGTCCGGGTGATGGTTCGCCTCCTCAGCCACCCTCGCAATCCTGTTCAGCAGCTTCAGGGCCTCGGCGAAGTCCCGCGTCTTCACGCTTCTGTAGATGTATCTGCCCGCAAGCCTCCACGGCCTAATCCTAGCCACCATCCTCTTAGCCTCCTCCACCTTGAGACGCCTCGTCAAAGCCCCCTCCATGAGGGGCCGCCACTTTTATCACTTAGCCATCAACAACAAAGAGTGAAGAGAGGGATAGTCCGAGGCTTGAAGTTTCACAGGCTTAGCAAGAGGGATGCGAGGAGTCTAAGCCAGAGGCTTGCTGCCCTCGGAGAAGTCGGCGCCGCCGAGAGCGCCGCGGTCCTTGAGGAAGGCGATGTGAGGCTTTACTGGGTGGGCGGCCTGACGGTCGCGGAGCAGGGAGGCCTACTCTTCCCGGTGCTGGACGAGGCCTCAAACGCCAGGCTCCTCTCTGCTATGCCAAGCCTCGTCGTGGATATGGGCGCCGTAGCTAGGATCGCGGATGGCGCCGACGTTATGGGGCCAGGCGTGGTGAGTGTGCGCGGAGAGTTTAGTGCCGGCGGGCTGGTGGTCGCGAGGGATGAGAGGCATGGGAGGGCTGTGGCCATCTGCAGGGCGCTGGTGGACAGCGGCTCCCTGGCGCCCAGAGGCCGCGGCAAGGTCGCCGAGACGATTCACCACCCGGGAGACAAGGTCTGGAGGCTGGCGGAGAGGCTAAGAGAGCTTCTCACCTAGCTTCTTCTTCAGCTTCTCCATCTCCTGGAGCAGGTCGGCATAGAGGCTGAGGGTCTCCTCCAGCATCCTCTGAGCCTCAAGGCTGGTGTCTCCCGCCTCTACAGCATCCAAGACCACATGGGGAGGCTCGGCCGAGTCCCCGCCACCCCGAGCGGCCTCAGCTCCGCCACCCCCTCCTCCGCCCGCCTCACCGCTGGGCTTGGACACCGCGGCTGCCCGAGAGGCTGTTTTCTGCTCCTGCCTCGGAGGGCTCGGCTGTTGCTGGAGCCTCTTCTGCAACGCTGCTTGGGGTTGTGGAGGAGCTGGGGGGCCTGCGGCCTGTGGTGGCTGCGTCTCCTGTGCCTGTTGGCTCCTCATAGTCGTGAGCCAGAGGCCTGCTAGCGCCGCGGCCGTCAGAATCATGATGGCTGCGAAGGCGATCTCCTCAGGCGTCAAGACGGCACCACCTCCCTGAGGCTCCTGACGTAGCCCGTCATGGTGTCGAGTATCGTGTGGGTTCCAGCGCTGACGGCTAGATACGTCAGCGAGGACGCGAGGAGTAGCTGGCCGAACGTGAGGCAGAGATGTATTCTGCTTCTCTTCTCAGCGAAGTGTAGGGCGAGGCTCCCCGCGAAGGAGTGCATTATCACCATGGCCATGGAGGCTCTTGAGACATATTCAGGGGGAATGGTGGGTGCCAGTGGGAGGACTGTGGAGGCGAGGGCGCTGTAGCTCGAGAGCAGCAGGTAGAGCGAGTCCATGAGGCCTAGTATCGCCGAGACCGCGCAGGCCGTGGGGAAGAGAATACCCCTCAGATAGGAGGAGACCTGAGCCCTCCGCCTCCTCATCGCTATCCTGTCAGCCAAGTAGTCGTAGAGCTTCTTACCCATCGACCCGGACGGGACTCCTCTCTTCAAAGCCTCAACGAAGACCTCCACGGCCTCGTAGAAGAGGTTGCTACACGTCTCGCCTGCCACGACTCTGAGGGAGAGGTAAAAGTCGACCCCGCTCTTGACGCGGAGATAGAGCCTGTCAAGATGCCTCTTGAGGGCGCCATAGTCATTGAGCTTCAAGATCTCCACAACCTTCTCAGGTATCTGGACAGAGCTAAGCGTCTCCGCCATACTCTTCATGAAGAAGGGGAGCTGCTCATCCACGGAGGGCACTTTCCGGACCCGGATGGCTGGTAGGGCGTAGGCTCCCAGCAGCGCGGCTGAGAAGGCTGCGAGGCTGACTCTGGCCGCCTCTATGGGTAGGAGGGCTGCGGAGACCAGCACAGCCGCGAGCGTCGCGAGGAGGCTGATGGGCGCGGCCCTGGAGGCGAGGTGTACCGTGAGGGGCCTGTAGGGTGAGGGGTTGAGGAGGCCTCCGACCCCGCTAACCCTGTAGATGTAGTAGACTATTCCGCCGAGCCCCGCCGCCACGCCTCCCAGCACCAGGGCGAGGATCGTTTGAGGGTCTATGCCGCTGAAGATTATCGAGGCAATCATGAAGGAGATGAGAAGGAAGCTGCTGGAGCTCAGGATTGTGGAGAAGACATCCCCCATCGTCTTCACCCTCTCCATAGCCCTCTCAAAGTTTATCTGGCTATGCTCCCGCATCTTCTCATACTCGGTCGAGACGAGGCCGGGGACTCTCATCCCGATGTTAACCGCCTTAGACATCTTCTCCGCCAGCTCCCTCAACTCCCCGCGCGGAGCCGTCTTGGCCGCGGCCGAGAGCGCAGACGAGACGGGGTAGCCCCAACCCCTGACAAGCCTCACAGCCTTCCTCAGGACTAGGAGCCTGCCCGAGAGCGGGCCCTCAGTCTCATCGACGGCAGATAGGAAAGTGTTGTCGTCCGAGATCGTGGAGGCCAGGGCGGAGAGGTATAGGAGCGCGGCCTCCCTCCCCAGCCCCTCCTCCCGCGGCCCCCTACTCCTCCTGAGCACCCTCGATAGCAACCTTCTCAGCCTCCTCGAGGCCGAGGTTATAGGCAGCCGCCACAGCCCTGTAGATCTGCGAGTAGTCCAGGACCCCTGCGTCGGCGAGCCGCTGGAGAAACATCGCCCGCCTGTTGAGCTCCGCGTAAACCTCCCTCAGCCTGTTCCTCGGAATCCCCCTCATCTTCGCGATCTTCTCCTCGAGCAGATAGCTTGTCCCCTCGCCGCGGAATTCGAAGGTGTCGTCTACAGGGTTCCAGGCGAAGACTTCGACGTAGTTGACGCCGCTGGTCTCGGGGTCGAGGCCGAGGAGCTCGTTGACGCTGAGAACCCTCCTCTCGAGCTTGCCTGTGACAGGGTGCCTTACGGCGCTGAGGATGACGATGCAGTTGAGGTTGTCGACGAATGTGCGGGGGATGCTGATGGGGTCGCCCGTAAGCCTCTGGACCAGCTTCTGGACGCTCCCCGCGTGGAAAGTCGAGATGACGCCGTGTCCAGTATCCATTATGGGGTGTGCAGGCCCGAGGCCACCGACATAGTAGCCTCCGCCCTCGAGGACTAGGTCGTAGACCTCTGAGCCTCCCGCCGGCTCAACGTTGGTTACCCAGGCGCCCGCCGAGGGATAGTGGTATATGTAGGCTGAGCCCAGAGCCTTGTGGACTGCGGCGCTGCAGCCTTGGACCCAGAGGAGGCAGCCAGCCCTGGATGCTGACCAGACGTCGGTCTTCGCATAGTTTAGCGTGACTCTGAGGGGCGGCGGCTCCCACTCAAGCTCGGGGTCCAGCTCCTCAGGAGGCCTCAGCCTTCTGCCGGCGCGCGCGACAACTCCGTTGGCCTGAGCCGAGTCTTCGCCTAGGACTCGCTGAGCGTCCCTCATCGCCGCGACGGCTCCGCTGATGAAGTGTGGCCTGTAGATTGGGTTGACAGCCCTGTCTGTCCCTGTGAGTGCCTGTCCGCGGGTGTAAAGGTGGCCCTGCGTCAGGGCCCAGTGTATAAGCCGCGGGTCGACGCCCTCGAGGACTGTGACGGCGTTGCCCATCACTCTCTCGCGCCTCTCGTCGCCCTTCCAGCCGAGGCACCTGAGCGCGCCCCTCAGCTTCTCCAGCCCCGCGCCCCTGCTCCAGGTCACCCACTCATACCCCCTCGGCGAGGAAGCGACGAAGTCTCCGCCCGCCAGCCTCCCCAGGGCCCACCACGCGTCGCCTCCAAGTGTGAAGGTCATGGTCTCCGAGTAGATGTTTAGGGAGGAGCAGCCCGTCGGCGGAGGCCTCCTAGCCAGCGTGATCGACCTCTTCCCCATCCGCCAGAGCTCGAGAAGCTCCGCGGCCGAGAGCTCCGCCTCCGAGTCGCCGACCAGCGTTATGAACCTGTGGTTGGGGGTGACGACCAGCGAGAGCCCGTCCCCCGTCTCGACCCTGACCGTGGAGTAGGCCCACTTCTTCGTGACGCCGATGCACCTGGCCAGCCTCACACCCTCTCCTGGGGCGGTGGCGTAGACCTGGAGTGGAGTGCTGAGATGGACTAGCCCGTCGCTGGACGGCGTAGCCGAGGCTGCGGCAGAGCTGTAGAGGCTGGAGGCGCTGACCACTCCGCCTGGATGGGCTACATAAGCCTCGGCGACGCACTGCATCGCTTGGAAGGCTATCGCCGCCTCCTTACCCCTTATCTCACCGACGAGAATGTAGTTGGGCCTCTGCCTCAGGGCGGCCCTCAGAAGGTCAAAGAGCTCCACACCCTCGCCTGCCTCCTGAGCCTGCCGCGTCACCTCGCTGACCCAGTTCTCATGAGGAACCACGATCTCGGGGACATCCTCGATGGAGATGATCTTGGCGGAGGGGTCGATGAACACCGAGGCCGCTCTGAGCAGCGTGGTCTTCCCCGAGGCGGTCTCGCCGACGAACCAGACGTTGAGGTTGTGCTCAAGGAGGAGCCAGAGATAGGCCGCGCACTTCGCGCTCACCATATTCCACCTAATCAGCTGGGTGATGCTGATGGGGTTCTCCGTGAACTTCCTGATAGTGAAGTTGGTGCCCCTTCTGCTGATGTCTCTCCCATAGACGATGTTGACTCTGGAGCCGTCGGGGAGGACGGCGTCGGTTATTGGGCTCCGGATGCTCACGGGGCGGCCCGCCCTGAGTGAGAGCCTGTAGACGAACTGGTCGAGGCTCTTCTCGTCATCGAAGACGATGTTTGTTCTGCAGGGGCCGAAGACCTTGTGGACGACATATACCGCGCCGACGCCGTTGCAGCTGATGTCCTCGATGTAGGGGTCCCTGATGAGCGGCTCAAGCACGCCAAGCCCCACCTTCTCCGAGACCAGGGCGTAGCGGATAGCCCTGGCCAGCCCCGGCCCCGCAATAATCCCCTCAACCGCGCCCCGCCGCCTAATCTCCCTAAACTCGGCGGGCCCCAGCGAGGAATCCTCAGCAATCACCTCCTCCAGTAGCCTAGACAATAGCTCCGCCTTCTCCTCAGGGTTTTCGGGCGGCTCCTCCTCGGCGAGCCGGACAGCCAGGGCCTCCTCCACCGCTTTGAGGCTGCTCCAAGCCCCTGGCGGGACCTCGGGCATCACGGCCCTGTAGTTGTTCCAGACCCCTGCGGGGTCGGAGTAGATGTGGATGAAGTAGGGGTCGCCTATCGGGTAGAGTATGTTGACGGGCGACATGTAGCGCATCTCCCGCGTGAGCTGAACCGCGTATATGGGAGGCTCTCCCTCCAGGGCGTCGAGATACTCGGCCAAGTGGGGGTTCCTGCTCAGCGCCTCCTCGAGAGAGCCGAAGTCTCCGAGCCCGCCCGACATCTTTAGACCTTCACCTGCGTGTAGGGCAGAATCTTGATGCCGAAGACCGGGTCGACGTCAAAGCTTATCGTCTGGCTCGATGACTTGGAGGCCCCGCGCACCTTCAACACCTGCATCGTCTTGAATATCTTGTCACCCACCTCCTTGATTGAGAGGAGGAAGTGGGCGTCGGCCAGAGACCTGATCCTGACCAGCGTCTCCTGAGTGAGGGCGTAGGGGTGGACTGTGAAGATCATGCTGACCTCGCTCTTCTCGCTTATCATCCGGAGCCTCGAGAGGAATGTGAGGACGTCCTCCTGGTCGCCGCCCGTCACGAAGACTGTGAGAGAGTCGATGACGAAGAGGTCAAACTTGCTCGACTTCAGGTTGATGTAGGTGAGAAGCCTGTCCATTATGAGGCGCGAATACTCGGGTCTCCACTTGGCGTCCTTCACGTAGAAGGAGATCACGTGGAGTCTGCCCGTGAGGAAGTGCTGGATCGCGGAGAAGTTGAGGCTCTCCATGTTCTTGATGACGGTCTTGCCGCCCCCCTCGGAGGATATCAGGCAGACCCTGAGCCCCTGCGAGAGGGCTCCGTGCATCAGCTGGTAGGAGAGGACGCTCTTCCCCGAGTCGTTAGGCCCCTCAATCACTATCAGGGCGGGCAGGGATATGCCACCTATCCTCCTGTCCAGCTCCTCGTTCTGGAGCTTCAGAACAACCTGCTCTCTCCCGGCGCTCAACCCGCGCCCACCACCCTGTCGCCTCCAGGCGTAACCAGGACCAGGACCACGCCGTAGCTCGGGTCAAAATCGCTGGGCAGGCTCAACTCCATCCTCGCCTCCTCGCCCGGGTCGAGAACGCCCTCCCAGAGAGCTGGGCTGGAGGGGTTGAGCAGCTCCACACCGGCAGGGCCCCTGACCTCGGAGACGCGCCACTCCTGCCCCGGCCTCAGCCTGCTGAACCCTCCGCCACCCTGAACCAGACGGTAATAAGCGTAGATCTCGGAAGAGGCTAGGTCGCGGAGTGTGAGGCCGCAATCTCCGTCAATTAGCAGGCTCGCGGTGACTCTTGAGCCGTTTATAGAGGTTATTACGAGGTATGCGGAGCGGCGGAGGCATCCGTAGCCGTTAAGCCAGTCTGCCAGCTCCACCATGCTGTATCTGACATCGGAGGAGAGTGTCAGGATGTTGGCCATCACGCCTATCAAGAGCATGAGGGCGAAGGACGTGGTGATGGTTGAGCTCACACCCATCCTAACCCCTCACCCCGCCGACGGAGAAGACCTCCTCCGAGACCCGCCCATTAGGAAGCACAAGCCTTACGAGATAGGTCCCGGACGCCAACCCGCCCGAAGGTCTGAGAACAGCCTTAACGGTGTCGCCCCTACCCATCACGCCGTCGCCTAGGCTGTCCATCACGAGCTCGTAGCTCCACGTCTCCGCTGAGCCGGAGCCGGAGTAGGTGAAGTGCTGGAAATAGCTTTGTGAGATGAGGTAGAAGGATGAGGCCTTGAGCTCGCCCGCGGTTACCGCGCCGCGCCCCACATTCTTCACATAAACCTCAAGCAGGCCCTGCCCCGCATCGTAGTAGACCGCGGCTATGATGAGCCTCTTCTCAATCCTCTCCTTAAGCTCCGCGGCCTCGAGCCTCACAGCCTCACCGATCGCGGAGTAGCTGCTGTGATAGAGAGTGGAGAACCCCGCGAGCACCAGCATCGAGATGATCAGCAGGTAGGCCTCGCCCACGATCCCTGCGGGGTTCATACCCCCCTCACCCCGTTCCCCGAGATGAGCCTCTGAATCAGGGAGGCGACCATGCCTATCGAGGGCTGAGAGGGATTCGAGATGTAGAGCTCAAGGAGCATTACGCAGAGAAGATATGACTCGTGGCTGGCGGCCAGCCGCGTGGCGTGCGCA
Organism: Nitrososphaerota archaeon; assembly: GCA_038741355.1. GTDB lineage: Archaea > Thermoproteota > Nitrososphaeria_A > Caldarchaeales > Calditenuaceae > HRBIN02. Next base: position 3,057 of record JAVYLC010000040.1, on the reverse strand, counting down.
TGCTCCTCCCTGAGAGTCGCAGAGACGAAGTCCGCCGCCTCCCTGAGAAGCGACGTGAAATAGATGTTCTCGGGAGAGTGTAGGGCGAGAGAGTTCACAAGCCTCTCAAAGGTCGCCCTCCCCAGAAGCCAGACGGCTAGTGACGCGAGGGCCGTGGCGTTAAACCGCGAAACATCGGAGCTGCGTGAAAGAGTGATCTGAGGGACAGAAGGAGGTTGCACGCCGCCCTCCGTAACGCCGCCAGCTCTGCTAGGGGCCAGCCCTCCCCCCTCTCTCCCACCGGCGCCAACCCCATTCAACCCCTGGCCACCACCAGAGACAGAGCCCCTGGAAGGCGGAGGCCCCGGCTCATCCATAACGCCGATCAAGGGGTTGTCAAGGGCGCTGATCATTTCGCGGATATCCATCAGAGTCTTCTCTATCGGCTCCCGAAGCCCCTCGATCTGCCTGAGCAGGTCCTCGGGCGAGCTTTTCTTCTTCTCCGACGCCTTGACGCTAAGACCTGTCCCAGCCATGAATCACCACCCGCCATATGCGGGGCCTGTAAGTATAGATTATCATGATTTTCATATGAAATATAGATAGTAAGTTGTATTTAAATATTTGCTTAAAAAAGCCGAAAAATCGCGGAGAAAAAGACCAACTGTCTAGCTTCTTAAAAAAGCAGGCAAAACAAGTAGTCGGCTCCGCGGCAACTCAGGCTGAACTACTTCAAAACTCAGCGATAGGTTATTCAACCCCAAGATCAGCTGCCGGACAGGGTATTACCGAGGCACGTCGCCCATGTGCGACGTGGGTAACCTATAAAACATGGGTGCCGTGGGCGACGACTGATGCCTGAGCAGGAAGGGAGGAGAATTCCCTCGGACTATCTCGATAAAGTGCTTCCTAGCCTCGAGGAGTTGTTTGGTGTCGAGCAGCCGGCCGCTGCTGGTGTGGGGGCTCGGCGCCTAGAGGGTCAGAGGCGTAGGAAGGTTCATTTCTACATGGATAGGGAGGACTATGAGCTGTTGGAGGGGCTTGTCGCGCGGCTGGCCGAGATGCAGGGGCCTATCGGCGACTCCAAGGGGCTTTATTCGAAGGTTCTACGCATGTCCGTCAAGATAGGAATTAGGGAACTTGTCGCCCGCGTAGGCCGTGGAGCACAGGGGTGATGTGGGTGACGTGGGTGATATCTGTAGCCAACCAGAAGGGCGGCGTCGGCAAGACCACCAGCGTGATAAACCTTGCCGCAGCCTTCGCAGCCAAGCACGGCCTCAAAGTCCTAGCCATGGACATGGACCCGCAGGGGCACCTGGCCCTATCACTCGGAATCGACGCCTCAGACTCCTCCGGAACACTCACCGCGGCGCTTCTCGGAGCCAAAAGCCTCGCGGAAATCGTCAGGAGCTCAGAGATTCCGGGCCTCTACGTGGCCCCGAGCAACGAGTCGTTGGCGGCGGCCGAGGATAGAATCGCGAGGCAGCCGGGGAGGGAGGCTGTTTTAGCCACAGCGCTCGAGCCGGAGGCGTCGAAATACGACGTGGTCCTGATAGATACGCCTCCGAGCCTCGGGGTCCTGACATTTAATGCCCTCTACGCCGCCCATCACCTGCTGGTCCCCATTCAGCCGAGGCTCTACAGCATAGACGGCCTCAGGAGGCTTTACCGCATCGTCCAGCTGATGAGGAAGCGGCTCTCCAGGCGGATAGAAATCCTCGGCCACTTCCTTACGATGGTGGACAACAGATATAGAATTACGCGGGAGGTGCGTAGCGATCTGAGGGCTAAGCTCGGAGACGGCCTACTCTCGACGGAGATTCCCCTGAGCGTCAAGGCTGAGGAGGGGCACTTCCACAAGAAGCCCCTAATACTTTATGCGCCAGACTCGGAGCCGGCCAAGGCGTATCTTGCCCTATCTGGCGAGGTCCTCGCAAGGCTTAGGGGTGAGGTGATACGAGGAGAGTCTGTAGAGAGTGGCTTGGGCCTCGAGGCCGGCTAGAACTAATCAAGGAGGCGTGTTGACAAAAATGTCTAGCAGGGAGGCGGAGAACAATTGACATCTTCCCTCGAGCTCTTGGAGCGGAAAAGGAGCCAGATTCTCGAAGAGGACTATATCCTCCGGGCCCTTTTCAACGGCTCATCACTTACTAGGAGGCAGCTTGAGGCTCTCCTTCTGGAGGCAGAGGACTACTCTATCGGTAGGCGCAGGACATTCGAGGAAAAGGCCAAGCTCATGGGTATTACGAGGGGAAGCTACGCCAAGATACTTGGACAGGCCCTCCGCAACATAACCCAGAGCCTCCACACCCTCCTGCTTCTGGGCTATATGGGGCTTCTCGGAGAGAGGCGGTTTAGCTGGCTCTTAGAGATTAGCCAGGCGCTTGAGGCAGGTGAGCTATACGATGCTCTAAAGATCTTGGAAGAGCTGGCGGAGAAGGCTACGCGCCACCCTCAATCTCCTCGGCCCGCCCCCTGAGAAGCTTATACCTGATATTGTTTAGCATGCCCCCCGCCCTTTCCAGAAACCCTCTCTCTGCCAGCCTCGAGAGATAAGTGGAGGCGGTGCTCAGGGACAGCTTCTCTCCATATTCGATCTCGTAGGCCTCGGCCACATCTCTCGATGTGAAATCGGTGTAGGGAAAACGCTTCTCAATCAGTCTCGCAAGCCGCGTCAGCTTGTTCTCCACAGCAGGCACCCTCTCAGCGGCGCCGCCGCCGTAGAGATCAACGAGGTCTGCCAGCTGCATAATCTTCTCCCTCGTGACCCTCCCTTCAAGGATAACGGTCAGTCTATCACCGTCATCGCCCACAACCTCGAGTCTAACCTTCCTCCTCGCGGGCAAAGCGCTACCGGCCCGGCCTCAACAAGCTCAAGCTATATCTCTTTTGATGTCCACGCTTCCGATGGAAGGGCCCGAATCATACGAGGAGCAGGCCAAAAAGCCTATCACAAGAGCATCACGGCATCAAAAACAAATGGCGAGACAGTAGAAAAAACATAACTACTATGATATTTGTCGATTATTATCAGAAAACTCTCGAGCGTTTACTGACTGGAGACTTATATATCATCTG